>CALKUS010000080.1 GCA_937996755.1 uncultured Pseudomonadota bacterium
CAGCACGCCCGCGTACCACCACCAGCGCTGGCGCTTCAGCAGCAAGCGCCATTCCGCGGCGACGAGTGCGAGCGGCCGCCAGCGGGTGGCGCGTTCGGCCAGCGGCGTCAACCTGTGCCATTGCGACATGGCCGTCGCCGCTTCGCCGTTCGCCTCCGCTTCCGCCGCAACGCGTCGCACGCGCCGCGCAGGATCGAAGCGGTCGAATAAGAACGCCGCGGCCAGCAGGAACGGCAGGCACATGAGCGACCACGCGAGCCGAGCCGCGATCCACGCGCCGTCGCCGAGCATGCCCGGCCACGCGATGCGATGGTCGACATGCTGGCCCACGTTGATGCCGATCGCGAACGTGCGCTTGTGGTTCGGTACCTCGCGATCGAGACGCGTCTCGAAGTCGGCGAGCGGCATGGCGATGCCGAGCATGTCGGCGGTGCGCTCGAACATCGGCCCCGACGCACCTTCGCGCATGCTGTCGGGGCGCGCGATGTCCGCGCTGAGCACGGCGCCCCAGAGGAAGAAGAACACCACGTTGCCGAGCGCACCGCGCAGCAGCGGCAGGCACTCGAACAGCACGGCCAGCGCCGAAACGGCCAGCAGGCTGGGTCCGGCGATCAGCGCGGCATGCGCCACGACGACGAGCGGGTTGATCGCGAGGTCCTCGGCGCGCCACCACTGCAGGAATGGCGCCATCAACGTGGCGACGCCCAGCACGCTCGCGAACACCGCGACGTTGCTCAGGAACTTCGCGACGACGTAGCCGAGGCCGGAAATCGGGCTCGCCGCCAGCAGTGCGCCGACGCGGGTGTCGCGGTCGCGCTGCACGGAATCCTTCACGAGGTAGAAGCCGAGCAGCGGCAATATCGCGGCGCCGGTCGCGCCGAACACGAAACCGATCCACGCCGAGTTGAACCACCCGCGCGCGTTGCCGAGCTGCATCACGACGTAGCCGGCATCGAACGGCGGCAGCATGTACGCGCACGCGAGCAGCGTCGCCATCAGCACCACGACGAAGCGGAAGCTGCGGACGCGCTGGCGGAAGTCCGCGTGTGCGGCGGCGAGGATCGCGTTCATGCCGGCGCCGCGGCGCGCGCCTTCGCGTGCAGGTACGCATCTTCCAGCGCGGCCGCGCGGCCGACGGCGGAGGGATGCGGCGACGCGTCCGCGATCACGCGCACCTGGATGCCGTCGCCGCGACGCAACGTGCTGCTGATGCGGAAACGCTGGCGCACGTCCGGCAGTTGCTCCACCGGAACCACCCAGTCCCAGACCCGGCCTTCCACCTCGGCGAGCAGCGCCTCGGGCGTCGCCACGCGCAGCAGGCGACCGCCTTCGAGCAGCGCGATTCGGCTCGCCGTCGCCTCGAGGTCCGACACGATGTGCGTGGACAGGATCACCACGCGGTCGCCCGACAGGTCCGCGATCAGCTGGCGGAAGCGCATGCGCTCTTCGGGATCGAGGCCCACCGTGGGCTCGTCGACGATCAGCACGGCGGGATCGTTGAGCAGTGCCTGCGCGATGCCGACGCGCTGGCGCATGCCGCCCGAATAACCGCCGAGCGGGCGGTTCGCGGCGCTCGTGAGGTTGAGCAGGTCGAGCAGTTCGTCGATGCGCTTGCGCGCACCCGCGCGCGGCACGCCTTTCACGGCCGCGAGGTAGTCGAGGAACTCGCGCGCGCTGAGGTTCGGATAGACGCCGAAATCCTGCGGCAGGTAGCCGAGCACGCGGCGCATGGCGTCGGGTTTCGCGGCGACGTCGACGCCGTCCAGCAACACGCGTCCCGCGCTCGCGCGCGTGATCGTGGCGAGGATGTTCATCAGCGTCGACTTGCCTGCGCCGTTGGGCCCGAGCAGGCCGGTCACCCCGGTACCGAAATCCAGCGTAACGTCGCGCAGCGCCCACGCGTCGCCGCGATAGCGCTTGCCAACGCCTTCGATCCGAAGCTGCATCGCAATCTCCCCGGCGACCGGCGAACCCGGCACCGCACGGGGCGAAAGGTAACCGGACCGGCGCGCAGGCGTACGGGCCGGAGGTCATCACCGGCACCGACTAACCCATGGTCGTCCGGCGTCGCGACTGCCACAACCCGCGGGCAGCGAGCACGAACGACGCAGCGCCGGTGAGCGCGAGACCGTAGAGCGTCCACACGAAGATCAGCGCGCCGGGCGTGTCCACGAACCGGGACACACCGTGGCCGAGGCTGTGCGCGATCGGCATGAGCATCGCGAGCACGCCGCCCGCCATCAGCAGCACGTAGCCGAAACGATGGCCGGTTCCGAGCAGCACGGCGAGCAGCCATGCCGACAGCGTGACCATGCCGCGCAGGAACGGAAATCCGGCCGTGGGCTCGATGCCGCGCACCACGTCGTCGGAGATGTGCAGCGCCGCGAGCACGATGGCGCACAGCGACGCGATCTGCAGCAGGTCGTCGTTCTTCATCGTCCTCGCCCGTCGTTCGACGGACAGGACGTTGATGCGCGGGATTCGTCGCCGCCACGGTCATGCGACGAACGGCGGCAGGATGGGTGCGGGTGCCGCTCGGGCGCGACGACTGCCGCCGGCGGCCGCTCCGCCATGCTGCGCGACTCGATGCGGCGATCAGGGGCCGCTGCGTTCGAGCCGGAACGCGTCGATGCGCCACGGATCCGGCTGGCAGCCGAGCGCTTCCATCGTGGCGACGGCGCGGCCGCTGCTGCCGTCGGCGAACTGCACCTCGGCGGCGACTTCGACGTAGCTCGATTCGTCGCCCCCGGCCTGTCTTCGCGACTTGTATTCGGGTCTTGCCCAGGTCCAGCTCGCGGGCTGGAGCGATTGCGACTCGACCATCGTGCGCAGGCCGCTTTCGCCACCGAGCTCGGACGACGCGCGTCCCGTCGCGAGCGCGGAGCTCGCCGCGGCGAAGTCGCCGGCTTTCAGCGCGACGAGCGCGCGATCGGCTGCCTGCGCCGCCTCGACCTTCGGTGCGCCACAGTTCCCGAAGCCGCAGCCGGAGATCGAAGCGGCGAGGGCGAGCAGGATGGTTGTACGTTTGCGCATGCCGGGGCTCCGAGGGGATGCCTGAAGCTTAGCCACACGAAGCCCCGCCTGTCCGCTCAGGGGCAGGTCTCGCCGAGTGGCAGCGTCAGCCGCGACAACGCCATCGAGCCGGTGCCGAAGCCGAGCGTCGAGTTGAATTCCACGAGACCGGTGTTGCACGTGAAGAACGTGAACGTCAGCGTGCCCCATGCCGGGTTCGTGATGTTCGATGCGTCGAAGTTCGGGATGAACCGGCCGCCGGTCGTGCGCGTGACGGGAATGACTGCGCGATTGCCGGTGATCGGGCCTACGCCGCCGAACCACGCCTGGTTGCCCTGCGGATCGAACGTGAACCACCACGCGAGCAGGTTGCCGTTCGGCAGCACCTCGAGGAACAACCCGTGGCCGGCCTGTGCCGGGTCGTACCACGCGCCGGTGATCGCGGCGTTGATGTCGAACGTCGGCGTCGATGGCAGCGCGATCGTGCCGGAGACGATGTCGACGCGATTCGCCGTGGCGCTCGAAACGAGGAAGTCGAGGCGGCGATCGTTGTTCACGTCGCCGATGCCGACCGCGTCGAAACCGAAATTGCCGTTCGCCACGCTGCCGTTGAACACGGAGAGCACGGCGCCCGTGCGTCCGGAATACACCGTCGCACGGCCGCCCTGCGCGACGCCGCCACCGCCGAACGTGTAACCGCCGACGATGAGGTCCGCGCGGCCGTCGCCGTCGACGTCGCCAGCGCTGCGGCCCGGGCCGAGGCCTTCGTTCGCGGCGCCGGTGAAGCGGAAGAGCCGATGGCCGTCCGCGCCCGAGAACACGTACGCGATGCCGCGGTGGCCCGAGCCGCCGTAGTCGCCGACGTAGACGTCGGACTTGCCGTCGCCGTCCACGTCGCCCGCATCGGCGATGAAGAACTCGCCGAACGTCGCGCTGTCGCCGTCGCCGGTCGACGTGAACAGCAGCGCGCCGCTCGCACCGGAGAACGCATACGCCTTGCGCTCGTCCACTGCGGCGACCAGGAGCTCGGGCACGCCGTCGCCGGAAACGTCGCGCAGCTTCGCGACGCCCGCGCCGAAGCGACGACCGTCGACTGTCCCCTGCAACGTGCGCAGCACGGATCCATCGGAACCGGACAGCACGTACGCGCGGCCCGGCCCGTTCTCGGCGCCGACCAGCAGGTCCGCGCGCCCGTCGCCGTTCAGGTCGCCCGCGCCGGACACCGCCTGCCCGAAGCGGCCGTTCGCCGCGGGCGCATCCACCGCCAGCAGTTGCGCGCCGGTGCGGCTCGAGTACGCGCGGATCGTCCCGCCGGGCCCGAAGCTCGGCGAGCCGGCGACCACGTCGTCGAGGCCGTCGCCGTCCACGTCGCCGGCGTCGGCGACCGAATGGCCCAGGTCGCTCGCCGCGAGGCTGTAGTCGCGCAGCTGCGCGCCGGTGCGGCCGGAGTAGACGTAGACGTGGCCGTTCGCATTGGCCCCGATGATGGCGTCGCTGACGCCGTCGCCGTCGACGTCGCGCAACGTGGAGACGGCCCAGCCGAAACCGCAGCAGCCGGTCAAGGTCTGCAGCGAGGTGGTTTGCGCGTACGAATCGGCGGCGCAGGCGGAGAGCAGGAAGAAGGCGAGGACGCGGAGCGGGGACATGGGCGGTTCCGTGCGTTGGGTGGTGCACGGATGCTCGTTCGACGCGGCCGGCGAGTACGGAGCGAACGCCGAATTTTTGCCGCCTTTTCGCCGACCCCCGTTGCAATTCTCGTGATCTAATCGCGGCAGCTTCGCCGATGCGAGCGCTCGCCGATGACGCCTCCCGCGCCACCATCCGTTCCACGCCGCGACGCGTCGCCGCGCACGGTTCGCGTTGGCGGCGTGCACGTCGACCTGGCCACCAACGAGGTCCTGCGCGATGGCGAGGTCGCGCAGCGCCTGTCGCCGAAGTCGGTCCAGGTGCTGCGCATCCTGCTGGCGCAGGGCGACCAGCCGATCCACCGCGAGCAGCTGTTCGCGCGCGCCTGGCCCGGCAAGTTCCGCACCGACGACGTCGTCCACAAGGCAATGCAGGAGCTGCGTCGCGCGCTGGCCGACCAGCCCGGCCAGGTCGTGATCGAGACGATCCCGCGCGTGGGCTATCGACTGGTGTCGCCGGTCGAGTGGCTGGACGCGCCGGTCGCGGCGTCGCGGGTGCCCGAGGCGGCCATCGTGACGCCGGCGATCGCGCATCGGTCGCGTGCACGGCAATTCGTGGCGGCCGTCGTCGTCGCGCTGGTGGCGCTCGGTACGGCGTTTCGGGCCAACCAGCGCGAAAGTACCGCGATGCCGGTCGACGCGGAGCTCGCAGGCGCACTGGTCGCGTCGCGCATCGACGCGACGCCGTTGCGCACCGATCCGGGCGACGAGGCATACGCCGCCATCTCGCCGGACGGCACGCTCGTCGCCGTTGCCGCGAAGGGCGTCGACGAACCGCATTACCGGGTGCGCGTGCGCGACATCGCGAGCGGGCGCGAACGGACGCTGCTCGATGCGCAGGCCGCGGGCGACGAGCTCGCGCCGAGCTGGTCGCGCGACGGCCGCACGATCGCGTACTACCGCAACGACGCCGGCGCGTGCACGCTGGAGCTCGCGAGCGCGATGGGCCTGGACCAGCGCGTGCTTTCCACGTGCGTGTCCGGACTGCCGATGCCGCTCGAGTTCACGCCCGACGGCAGCGCGCTGGTCGTGTCGCGCATGGCCATCACGGGCGAGCCGCGCAAGGCGGGTTTCGTGCGGGTCGACTTGCTTTCCGGTCGGGTGTCGGACTTCGACGCCGGGCCCGCCGCCGCGTTCGGCTTCGAGATCGAAGCGCGCTTTTCGCCGGATGGTCGCAAGCTGCTGGTTCAGCGCGGCGTCGCGCCGTTCTCGTCGCTCGTGCTCATCGACCTGGAGGCGCCCGGCAAGGATGCCGGACGCGCACTCGGCGAGCGCTTCAACGCGATCGGCGGCGTCACCTGGCTGCCCGACAATCGCCACGCCGTCCTCGCCAGCGACAACCTCGGCGTGATGGAGCTGTGGCGTATCGACACCGTGAGCGGCGCGCTCGAGCGCTTCGGTGGGCTCGGCGGTCGCCAGCCCAGCGCGGCGCGCATGGGCGATGCGCTCGTGTACTCGCGACTCGACCGCCCCTCGGGGCTGCGCAGGATCGATGCGCGAGCGGATGCGCCGGGCCCGGCCGTCTTCGCATCGACGCGCGCCGAGGACTCGCCCGCGATCACGCGCGACGGCAAGCGCCTCGCATTCGTCTCCGATCGCCTGGGCCAGGCGCAGGTATTCGTCGGCGATGTCGCCGGCGATGCGGCGATGCCGGTCACGACGCTCGACGCGGGCCGCCCGTTCGACCTCAGCTTCAGCAGCGACGGCCGGCAGCTCGCGTTCTCGCTGCGCACGGCACGCGGAATCGACGTGCGCATCGTCGACGTCGCGACCCACGGCGTGAGCACGCCCAGGCTCGGCGTCGAGCGGACGATCGACCTGCGCTTCGGCGACGATCCGCGCGAGCTGCTCTTCACGGCGTGGGACGCCGACGACCGGGCGCACGTCTACGCGCAGCGGCAGGACGACCCGGCGAGCGCGCGTCGCGTCTCGAGCTGCTCCGGTCGCGCGCCCCGCGCGGATGGAAGAGGCTGGATCTATTTCCTCGGCGCGGGCCCGCCGAAACTCGCGCGCGTTCGCGCCGACGGCATCGACGCGGCGTGCGAGCCGGTCAGCGACCGGGTGCGCTGGCTCAATCGCAATGCCTGGGTCGCCGACGACGCCGGACTGCTCGCGGTGCTCACGCCGCTCGATCGCGTTGCCCGCGCCGGCGTGTACCGGCTCACCGAGCCGCCGGAGTTGCTGGTCGCGTTGCCCGAGCTCGCGCTGCGCCCCACGTCGAGCATCGAGCTCGTGGGGCACGGCGACCACCTGATCGGCGCTCTGCCGGCGCTCGCGAGCTCGGATGTCTGGATCGTGCGCGGCACGACGGCCGCGCAGCCGACCCTCGCGTCGCGTTGATCCATCCCCGACGAATGGGGCGGGAGTGAGAATGCGCTTCAAGAGAGAATTCGTCCTGGCGCCGATCCTGCTGCTGGCGGCGCTCGCCTGCCCGGACGCGCACGTCACGTCGGTGGCCGCTCCCGTGCCCGACGAACCGGCGATCCCGAGCGGCGGCCCGAAATTGCGCGCGCGCGTGGAGAGCTCGACGACGCTGCCTGCGGCGCACGAGCGCAGCTATCGCATCCTGCTGTCGGTGCCCGAAGGCGATCCGCCCACGGGTGGCTTCCCGGTGTTCTACGTGCTCGACGCGGACGCGTGGTTCGACGCCGCGGTTGCGGTCGTGCGCATGCGCGAATATTCGAAGCTCGCGCCGGCCATCGTCGTGGGCGTCGGCTCGCCGAGCGGCGCGTTCTTCGATCTCTCGCGCACCTACGACTTCACGCCGGCGGGCGTCGCGGATCCGGACTTCGAAGGCATCCGCACGGGCGGCGCGAAGGAGTTCCGCGCGTTCCTGCGCGGCTCGCTCAAGCCCTGGGTGAACAAGCAGGCGCGCGTGGACCAGTCGCGCGAATTCCTGTTCGGCCATTCGCTCGGCGGGTTGTTCGCGCTGGACACGCTGCTCGCGGCCCCCGACAGCTTCGACGTCTACCTCGCCGCGAGCCCGAGCATCCGCCTGTTCGATCGCGCGATCGTGAAGTCCGCCGCGCATTGCGGGAAGCACGCCGGGACGAATGCGCCGCGCGTGCTCGTCACGGTCGGCAGCCTCGAGTCGCACCCGAGCCCCGCGCTCGTCGAAGACTATCGCCGCTGGTTCATCGCGAACCCGAAAGCCACCGGTGGCCAGCCGGTGGAGGAATTGCTCGGCCAGATCTTCAAGGACGAACCCGGCTTCGACAAGACCGCCGAAACGCGCGCGCTCGCCATGCAGCTCGGCAATTGCGGCTTCGCAGCGACGTTCGCCGAGTTCGCCGACGAAGAGCACACCGCCTCGGCGATCAGCGCGCTCAATCGCGGCGTTCCGTTCGCGTTGCGCGCGCGTTGACCGATCACCGCGGCCCGGCGACGCCCGACGCCGCACGGAACCGGCCCGGCGTCGAGCCTGCGCTCTTGAGCATGAGCCGGCGCAGCGCAGTCGCGTCGCGATAGCCAACCGCGAGCGCCACCTGCTCGATCGTCATCCGGCTCGCCTGCAGCAGTTTGCGCGCGCGACGCAACCGGACGCTCTGCACGAGGCTGCCCGTGCTCTTGCCCGTCGCGCTGCGCACGTGGCGCGACAGCGTGCGCTCGGAGACGCACAGCTCCGCCGCCAGCGCCGAGATCGGCGGAACGTGCGGAAGCGACGACTCGAGCCGCGCGGTCAGCTGCGCGACGAGCGCATGGCCGCTCGCGAGCACTTCGGGCACGGCGAACTTCGACTGGCCCTGGCGCTGGTCCAGCAACAGGCGCTGCGTCACTGCCTCGGCGAGCGCGGGGCCGAAGCGATGCGCGACCAGGTGCAGCATCAGGTCGGCCTGCGCGAACGCGGCGCCGGCCGTCGTGACGGGCCCATCGACCGCGACCATGCGATCGGTATCCACCACACAACCCGGCGACAGCTGCGCGAGCGCGGGACCGAGCCACCACGACGTGGTGACGCGTCGACCGCGGAGCGCGCCCGCCATGTGCAGCAGGAACACGGCGGAGCAGGAAGCCGCGAGCGCACCACCGCCGCGCACGTGCGCGTCGAGCACGCGCGCCGCAGCCGCGCAGTCGGGCTGCTGCAAGCGCTCGAGCAGCGTCGCGATGCGCGGCACGGCCAATCCGGGCACGACGATCGTGCAGCCGCGTGGATCGCGAGCGCGCGTCAGGCGCTCGCTGTCGACCGTGAAACCGTTCTGCAGTCGCACCGGGCCACCCGACACGGAGCAGACCGACCACGTCGGCGCTGGAGCGCCCGATGGCGCAGCGAGCATCTTCGCCGCCGCGAGGATGTCGACCGACATCGCGACCCCGCCGGCCATCGCGCCGTCGAGCACCAGCAGCTTGAAGTCGACCATGGCTGGAAATGCCTGAAAGATGTCAAATTGGACACTACCACGGCGACTCCCGCGCAGCCGAAACTGCAGCCATGACGAGGACCGGCGGAGGCGACGACGACCTGCGCGACTTCGCGGCGCGCGAAGTCGAGATCGACGGCGTACGCAAGCGCGTGTACGTCGCGGGCATGGGCCCTGCCGTGGTCGTGATGGCCGAGATGCCGGGGATCAGCCCGCACGTGGCGCGTTTCGCGCGATGGGTACGCGACGCCGGGTTCAGCGTGTACATGCCGTCGCTGTTCGGGCGCGACGGCGCGGTGCCGTTGGTCGAGGAGGGCCTCGCGATCATGAGGCGCGCGTGCGTCGGCGCGGAGTTCCGCGCGCTCGGCGGCAACGCATCCAGCCCGGTTTCGTCCTGGCTGCGTGGGCTCGCGCGCATCGCGCTCGCGGAGTGTGGCCCGCCCGGCGTCGGCGCCGTCGGCATGTGCTTCACCGGCAACTTCGCGCTCACGATGATGCTCGAGCCGGCCGTGCAAGCGCCGGTCCTCGCGCAGCCGTCGCTGCCGCTCGACGATCCGGCCGGCCTGGAGATCTCCGCCGCGGAGCTTGCACGGGTGCGCACGCGGCTGGAGCGCGAAGGCCTGTCGGTGCTCGCGCTGCGCTTCGCGGGCGACCGCTACTGCCGTGCCGTGCGCTTCGACGCGTACCGCGCGGCGCTCGGCGAGTCGTTCACGGCGCGAGTGCTGCCCGACTCGGCCGCGAACCCCGATCCGCCGCCCTTCTTCCGCGACGTGGTGGGCGGCCCGCACAGCGTGCTGACGGCGCACCTCGTGGACCGCGAGGGCGAGCCCACGCGCGCCGCACGCGACGAGGTGATCGCATTCCTGCGCATGCGCTTGCAGCGGGTCGAGGCCAGCGCCCCGTGAGCGTGGGATTCATCGGGCTCGGGACGATGGGCGCGCCGATGGCCATGAACCTCGTGCGCAGCGGCGTGCCGTTGCGCGTGTGGAACCGTACGCGAGCGAAATGCGAGCCACTGCGCGAGCTGGGCGCGATCGTCGAGGATTCGGTCGGGGCGCTGTTCGCCGGCAGCACGACCATCCTCGTGATGCTGCTCGACGAGCTGGCGATCGACGACGTGATCGCGCGCGGCACGCCCGCGTTCGCGGCGATGGTCGCGGGGCGGACGCTCGTGAACCTGGGCACGGTGTCGACGGCGTTCTCGCGGTCGCTGGCGGACGATCTCGCGCGCGCCGGCGCAAGCTACGTCGAGGCACCGGTCTCCGGGTCGCGCGTGCCGGCGGAGCGCGGCTCGCTCGTCGGCATGCTCGCGGGCGACGAGCGTTCGCTCGCCACCGTCCGAGCGCTGCTTGCGCCGCTCTGCAACCGTATCTTCGATTGCGGCGGCGTGCCGAATGCCCTGCGCATGAAGCTCGCGGTGAACCACTACCTGATCGTGACGGTCGCCGCGCTCGGCGAGGCGTTCAACGCGGCGCGCGCCGCCGGCGTCGACGTCGCGCTGTTGAAGTCGGTGCTCGACGCCGGCCCGATGGCGAGCGACGTCTCGCGGCTCAAGCTCGACAAGCTCGTGCGCGGCGACCTTGCCGCGCAGGCGAGCGTGCACGACGCGGGCAAGATCGCCGTGCTCGCGCTCGAACAGGCCGAAGCGGGCGGCTCGTCGGCGCCGCTCCTGGCGCGCGCCGTCGAGCTGTATCGCGTGGCCGAACGGGCAGGGTGGGGCGCACTGGACATGATCGCGGCCACGTGCGCACCGGAGTTGCGCGAATGAGCAGCGAGCCTGTTCGCCCCGCGGCGACGCCGCGTAGTCTCTCCTGGTGATTCCCGCGACGGCGGAGATCCACCGCCATCCTGGCTTCGCACGACGATCGATTCCCGCCGGTGCGGGCATGACAGCAAGGTATCTAGATGATCTTCAGTCGCCGCAAGTCGCTCGCCGCCATCCTCGAAACCGCGAAAGCGCGCAACCTCAAGCGCGAGCTCGGCGCGTTCCAGCTGGTGATGCTCGGCATCGGCGCGATCATCGGCACGGGCATCTTCGTGCTGACGTCCGAGGCCGCGCAGAAGGCGGGGCCCGGCATGATGGCGTCGTTCGTCATCGCCGGCTTCGTCTGCGCGGTCACGGCGCTCTGCTATGCGGAGCTCGCTGCCATGGTGCCGGTGTCCGGCTCGGCATACACGTATGCGTATGCCGTGCTCGGCGAGCTCGTCGCGTGGTGCGTCGGCTGGGCGCTCGTTCTCGAGTATGCGGTCGCCGCGAGCGCGGTCTGCGTGGGCTGGTCGAAGTACGCGACGGGCCTCGTCGAGCACTCGCTCGGTATCCAGTTGCCCGATGCGCTGACGCTCGGCTATTTCGAGGGCGGCGCGATCAACCTGCCGGCGATCTTCATCGGGCTGCTCGTGACGGCGCTGCTGGTGCGAGGCACGCGTGAAAGCGCGACGTTGAACGCCGTGCTCGTGGCCGTGAAGCTGTTCGCGCTTGCGCTGTTCGTCGTGCTCACCGTGCCCGCGATCGATGATGCGAACTTCCACCCGTTCGCGCCGCTCGGCACGGCGGGCGTCATCGGCGCAGCGGCGTCCATCTTCTTCGCATACGTGGGCTTCGACGCCATCTCCACGGCCGCCGAGGAAACGCGCGACCCGCAGCGCAACGTTCCGATCGGGTTGATCGGCGCGCTCGTGATCTGCACGGTGTTCTACCTGCTCGTCGCGGCCGGCGCGATCGGCAGCTACGGCGCCATGCCGGTACTCGCGGCGGACGGCACGGCGCTCGCGAGCGGATCTTCCGCGCTGGCCGCGCGCTGCGCCGAGCTCGCGAACCCGTTGCCGCTCGCCTGCTCGGGCGAAGCACTCGCGCACGTGCTGCGCGTCATCGGGCACCCGGTGGCGAGCAACCTGCTCGGATTGTGCGTGTTCATCGCGCTGCCGTCGGTGATCCTCACGATGATCTTCGGCCAAACGCGCATCTTCTTCGTGATGGCACGCGACGGCCTGCTGCCCGCCGTGCTCGGCAAGACCCACGCGAAGTACCGCACCCCGCACGTCGTGACGATCGCCACGGGCATCGGCGTGGTGTTCGGCGCGGCGTTCTTCCCGGTCGGCAAGCTGGCCGACATCTCGAACTCGGGCACGCTGTTCGCGTTCCTCGTGGTCTCGCTCGCCGTCATGATGCTGCGCCGGCGCGAGCCGGAGCGCCCGCGCTCGTTCCGTACGCCCGCGATCTGGGTCATCGGCCCGCTGTCGGTGGCTGGATGCATCGTGCTGTTCGCCTACCTGCCCACTGCGGCGAAGCTCGTCTTTCCGGTGTGGGGCGCGATCGGCCTCGCCGTCTATTTCGCCTACAGCCGGCGACGCAGCCACATGCGTGAGGGCGGCGGCGCGATCGTGCCGGACTGAAGCGGCTTCGCGAGCCCGCGGCGGCGCGGCGGACCGCCGGATCGACGCCGCCGTGGACGCGTTTGCCGGAATCCGCGTCGACCTGGGCCGGGAAAAGGTACCCTGAGCCCGGTTTCGGATTCCGTGCCTGCGTGAACCACCGATCAGGGAAGTCAGCCGTCGCCGTCAGCGACCTGCACGACGCCGCGCTCGAGGCGCTGTTCACGCCGTTCGCGCTCGGCGAGCTCGCGTGGCCGGCTGACGGGAACGCGTTGTTCATGCGGGCGCGCGCGGGCGTTCCGTTGCATGGCCTGCCCACGGCAGGGCTCGTCTGCGAACAGAGCTTCAAGCCCTTCGCGCAGAAGCTGGAGCGCGCGGGCTTCACCGTGGCGAGTGCCGGTGAGCGGAAGTTCCCGCTGGTGCTGTTGCTGCCGCCGCGCCAGCGCGACGAGTCGCGCGCGCTGCTCGCGCGTGCGCTCACGCACGTGGCGCCGGGCGGGCGCCTCGTCGCCAGCGTGCTCAATACCGAAGGCGCGCGGTCGGCCGAAGCGGACCTCGAGCAGCTCGCGGGCACCGTGCGCAACCTGTCGAAGCACAAGTGTCGCGTGTTCTGGACCGACCCCGACGAATCGAGGATCGACGAAGCGCTCCTCGCCGAATGGGCCGCGCTCGACGCGCCGCGCGCGATCGGCAGCGGTCGCTTCCACAGCCGTCCGGGCTTGTTCGCGTGGGACCGCGTGGATCCAGCGTCCGAGCTGCTCGCCGGTGCGCTGCCGGACGATCTCGCGGGACGCGGCGCGGACCTGGGCGCCGGGTTCGGGTTCCTCGCGGCCGAAGTGTTGACGCATTGCCCGCGCGTGACCGCACTCGATCTCTACGAAGCCGAGGCGCGCGCGCTCGAGCTGGCGCGCGCGAACCTCGCGCGGCTGTTCCCGGATGGCGGCGGCGCGCACGTCGCGCTCGAGTACCAGTGGCACGACGTGACGACCGGCCTGCCGAAGACATACGACTTCATCGTGAGCAATCCGCCGTTCCACGTCGGGCGCGCCGACCTGCCGGCGCTCGGTCGCGCGTTCATCGCCGCGGCGGCGGCAGCGCTCGTTCCGAACGGCCGCCTGTGGCTGGTCGCGAATCGACACCTGCCCTACGAAGCCGAGCTCGCGGCCGGGTTCGCGCGCGTGCGGGTCGTTGCCGACGAGCGCGGCTTCAAGGTGATCGAGGCGATCAGGGCCGGCCGATGAAACTGCTCAAGCTGATCGCGAACCTCGGCTACGGCACGCGCAGGGAGGTCGCCACGATGTTCCGCGATGGCCTCGTGACGCGCACGGACGGCACACCGCTCGACAGCGACGACACCGCGCGCCCCGAGGACATCCGCATCGACGGCGAGCCGCTCGATCCGCCGCCCGGCCTCGTGATCATGCTCAACAAGCCGACCGGCTACACGTGCTCGACCAGGGATCGCGGCGCGCTCGTCTACGACCTGCTGCCCGAGCGCTTCTACCTGCGTAAACCCGTCCTCGCGACGATCGGCCGCCTGGACCGCGACACCTCCGGCCTGCTGCTGCTGACCGACGACGGCGCGCTGTCGCACCGCATCACCTCGCCGAAGTCCAGGCTGGCGAAGACCTACGAGGCAACGCTCGCCAGCCCGACCGGCCCCGCGGACGTCGCGACGTTCGCGAGCGGCACGCTGATGCTCGAGTCGGAGGACACGCCGCTCGCGCCCGCCGTGCTCGAAGTGCTGGAGCCGAAGCGCGCGCGGCTCACGATCGTCGAAGGCCGCTACCACCAGATCCGCCGCATGTTCGCCGCCGTGGGCAACCACGTCGAGACGTTGCACCGCACGCACGTCGGTGGGCTCTCGCTGGACGGTTTGCCGGCGGGCGAGTGGCGCCGGTTGGACGACGCCGACGTCGCTCGCGTCTTCTCCTGACGCTACGGTCCACGCCTCTCGGCTGCGCCGGTGCATGCGTCGAGCGCGAGCCGGACGACGGAGCCGATCGCGCCCGTGTCGCGTCGTTCGGCGAACACCACCAGCGCCGCCTGCTGCGGTTCGACGTCGGCGGGCAGGGCGATCTGCGCTGCCTGCCCGGACGCGGCGGGCCCGGCCCACGCGCGCACGACGTGGCGATGCTGCAGCGTCTTGCCGCGGTTCTCGCCTGCGCGGACCTCGGTCTGAACGGCGTCTTCGGTCGCGAGCACGTTGACCTGCCAGTCGGCGGCGGCACGATCGAGCGTCGCGATGACGTGCCAGTGCCGGCGATCGGCGACGTCGGCATCGGCGGTCACGCGCAACGCCGGTGGCGCGTCCGCGCCGGCGCGCGGCGCGGCGCCGCCGCGATACCAGTCGCGCCACTCGCGTCCGTCGACGAACACCTGCGGCGTGTAGACCGTGCGCCCGCCGGCGCGTGCGACGAGCTGCGACTGGCGGCGGCCGAAGCGCGGATCGCCGAAGCGGTCGACCCAGCCGATGTCGTCCCAGTAATCGACGTGCAACGCGATCGGCACGACGCCCGCACTCGCGTCCAGCGTCGCGAGCCAGCGATCGGCCGGCGGACAGGAGCTGCAGCCCTCGCTCGTGTAGAGCTCGATGAGCCGCGGCGAGTGCGCGGCCGACGCGCGCGAGCACGAGGCACGCTCGCCTGCCGCGACGGTTCCGCACGCGAGGGCGAATGAAAGGAATGCGGGCAGCGTCCGGATCGTCATCGAACTATCGACCGGCGGAGCTCGCGATCGCTTTCAATACGTCCGGGGCGGCCCGGGCGGGTGGGCGTGGCCCCCGCCCATCATGCGGTCGTCCTGCCGCCGGCGTTCTACGAACGTGCCGCCGGGCTCGAATGCATCGCGTCCGCGATGGCGCGGACTTCCGCGCGAAGCGAAGCGATTTCCCGCATGAGGTCGCGCTCGATCTGGCGCTCTTCGGTGCCGACGAACATGGCCGCTACCGATGCCGTGACCAGTGACAGGACGGCGAGCCCGATCAGCACGACGAACATGGCGAACGCGCGCGATCCGTTCGTGCTCGGCACGATGTCGCCATATCCGACCGTCGCCGCCGTGGTGAAGGCGAGCCACAGGCCCTGGCTCAGCGATTGCACGCGCGGCTCCAGCAACCAGAAGCCGACGCCACCGCCGACCATCAGCAGCACGCAGAGCGCGAGCGAGTACGCCAGTCCGCGTTTCGCTCCCGGGCGCCAATGGCGGTGCCACTTCCTCATTGCGCGATCATCGCGTCGCAGGCGAACCGGCCGCTTGATCGGGATCAATGCCGTTCGGGCGGAAGCGCCGGGCCGGCGAGCCGGGAGCCCGCGGCGCTTCACTGCAGCGAGCAGGGTGCTCCCTCGTACCCGCTCGCCGCGAGGAACGCGTCGAAGTCGTCGATCTCGAACAGGCCACGCAGCGCCGCGACCGGATCCTTCGTCTTCGCGGCATGGCACTGCGCGATGCGATACCCGACGAAGTAGCCCAGGTCGGCCGGCCTGCCGCCGCCGGGGTTGGTGTCGTAGATCCAGCCCTTCGTCTCCTCGCCGTGCATGCGCTCGCGGAACTCGGCCCAGAGCTCGCGCTCGCGCGGGATCGCCCACGCGTGCACGTGCGCATTGATCGTCGCGCCGGAGATCTGTTCCGCGACGAAGTCGGCGACGCCCTCGTTGATGCTGGTCGCGAGCAGCGTGCCGCCGCCCTTCGCGCCGTCGTAGCGCTGCTGGTAGTGGATCAGCTCGTGCGCGACGATGTGCGGCAGGCCGGCCACGGGTCGCACGACGGCGCGGTGCCATTCGGACAGCTCGTCGAGCGGCGTGTCGGCGGTGACGCCGAGCATGTCGAGGCCGATCAGCAGCCCGGCGTCGGCCACCGTGCCCGCGGAGTTCATGCGGCCGACCACGAAGTAGACGTCGGGGAATATCGCGTCGGGCCAGGCGCGCGCGAGCGCGAACAGCACCTTGCGGATCCCGGGCTCGACGCCCTGCGCCTGCGTCGTCGCGATGCGCAGCGCCGCGTAGTAGCGCGGCGCCGCGTCGATCGTCGCGGCCAGTTGCCTGGCGTCGCCGATGCGCAGGCGCTGGAACTCGCGCAGGCCGGGCGATCCCTTCGCCAGGTATTCGCGTGCGAGGATCGCGGCGCGCGCCTCGACGTCGGGCGCTTCCTGCGCCAGCTCCCATGCGTGCCAGAAGCGCGGCACATCTTCGAACACGAGCCGCGCGGCCGCGGGGTCGCGGTTCGCGCTGCGCCCGGACTGAGCGCAGGCGGGCAGGGCGATACAGAGCACGAGCAGGGCGAGCAGGCTGCGTGGCATGGCGGAACTCCGGGTGTCGGCCTGCCTTGGATGCGGCAAGCGCTCCAGGGGTTGGAGGTGACGTGCGGCTCCGTCTGGCGCAATCATGCGTGACGCGTCGGGCGCGCCACGCACGGAGAGGCCATGAAAGCGAAGAAGCTCTTCGGCGAGGTCGTGGGCATCCTGGTGCTGCTGTGGGTGGTGCGCTGGATCGTGCTCGCGGTCGTCAACGTGCGCATGATGGACCACATGAACGAATGCCACGCGGAGCTCGGCGTGGGCAACAGGCTGCAGGCGGCCCGCGGAGCAGCGCGCGAGGAGCTGCTGCGCAGGTACGAGCAATGCACGCTGGACAAGGGCAACGCCGTCGACAATTTCTTCGTCGGCGACTCGATCCACGAAATCATGGAAGCGATGAAGGACCCGGATTTCGCGTCGGAGTCTTCGTAGCGGTTGCCTCGCCTTCGAACCCGTCGCTGAACAAGCCGTCGGCGCATCCGGTTCGCGCGGGATCGACGAGCACGAAGAACTGCGCGCCCGCCGGCATCGCGGCGAGGTCCTCGTTGAAGATCGCCCACCGTGCGCGCGCGGGCGAATAGAACACGCCGATATGATGGTTGTTCAGCGTACCGGTCGGTGCCTGCGCGACGTGGATGCGCGCGCAACGCTGGCCGTTGATCGGCGTGTGGTCGATCAGCGTGAAGTTGCCGAGCGTGTTCGCGCTGCTCGCGACCTGCCGGAAGGCGTTGTAGCTCTCGTCCTGGAAGTAGATGCCGAAGCCACCGGATGCCGGCATCGGCCCGCCATCGAGGCGGAGCACGCTCCAGCGCGATGACGCGTAGCGCACGGCGATCGGCGACGTGAGGTCGACGACGGTGGGGCTGCCGGTCGGATCGCGCGTCGCGAGCACGAGCACGTTCGGGCGGCCGTTCAAGCCGATCGCGTCGAGCTGTGTTTCGCTGCCGCTGATCGATGCAGCCGTGTTCGCATGACGATAGCGTCCTGCGCCTTCCGCCGGCACGAACAGGTTGAAGTCCGAACCGGCGACGAGCGGGTCCAGGTCTTCGCGGCGCAGGTTCCAGCGCGTCGACGGGCCGCTGTAGAACAGGCTCACCGCATGGTTCGCGTACACGCCGCCGGTGCCGTCGGGATTCCAGTTCGCTGTCGACTGCGGATACGCGGTCGGCTTCGCGTTCAGCGCCGCGTCGTCGATCTGCGCCGTGATGCCGCTCCCGCTCGCGACCGCGAACAGCGGGCTCGAGTCGCCGAACTCGAGCGCCCCGAGGTCGGCCGGGAACGCGGGCGCCGCCGCGAGCACGCGCTTGAAGCGTCGCAGGCCGTCGCCGTCGAGCGCGCGCAGGTCCTCGGTGGCCAGCACGTCCGCGAAGTCGCTGCCGTCCGCCGCGTCGATCGCGGGCGAGCCCGCGCGCAGGTGCGGGTCGGCGCTGCTCGCGAGCAGCGGGTCGGCGAAGATCGAGTCGGGCGCGACCGAAGCGGGCGCGTCGGCGGTGGCGAAGAACAGGTTGCGGTCGTCGGGCGTGTTGGTCGTGTCGAACGGCCCCGAACGATCGAGCCCGCGGAACGCGAGGTGCGCAAAGAGGTTGCGACCGACGCGTCCGCCGATCGGCCCGGTGCCGCTGCTTCCGAGCAGGTCCACGCCGCGGAACGCATCGACGACGGTGTTGTGCAGCACGTTCGCGCTCGCGGCGCCATCGAGGATCTCGACCTTGATGCCGTAAGCCGACGCCGCGCCGGCATCGATGCTGCGCACGACGTTGTTCACGACCGTGGCGGTGAGGGTGCCGCCGGTCGCCGCGACCAGGCTGCCCTGGCGCAGGTAGATGCTGCCGCGCGGACCGCCGGCGACGTGGTTGCCCGCCACTGAAATCCGGTTCGTCTTGTCTTCCGTCTGGAGCAGGATCCCGATCGATTGCGTGCCGCGCGCGACGACGCGGTTCTCGCTGATGCGACCATTCGCCGAACCCGCGCCGCGCTCGAGCACCTGCAGCGCCGGGCGCAGCGCGCCGTCGGACGTGCTCCAGTCGAAATCGACCTCGTTCCGGGAGAGATCGAAGAAGATCGAGCCCGGAGAATCGTTCGACAGGTTGATCCCCGCGAGGCCGAGGTTCGTCGCGCGAACCCGCACGCGGCTGATCACGACCGATGCGTTGCCCGCGTCGACGTTCACCGTGACCTGCCCGCGCGTGAGCTCGAAGCCTTCGAGGATCCACGACCAGCTGCCGGCGGTCGCGATGGTGGCGCCGATCGAGCGGTCGGCCGCGAGCACCGGCCGGTGGCCGGGGCCGGCGCGCAGCGCGAACGGCTTGTTGATCGTGAGCGACTCGTCGATCACCGCGCTGCTGAGCACGAGCACCGCGCCGCCACTCGCCGTGCCGTTGATGCATGCCTGCAGCGTCGTGTTGCACGGCGCGATGGTGTCCGGCCAGACGGCCGCGTCGGCAGGCGAGGCGAGGGTGGCGGCCAGGACGAAGGCGGAAATCCGGCGCACGGCAGGCTCCATCGAGAGGGTCGGTTCCCAAACGGATGGAGCGGACCGATCGTGCCACGCGCTGTCGGGCCCGGGCGAGGCCGGCAAGACCGGGGGGCGGAGTACAATTTTCGAGAACGCGCCCCGACGCCGGGTTTTCCATGATCGCCACGCATCGCGTGCGCACGCTCGATGTCAGCGCCGCCAGCGGCCTGGTGTTGCGCGACGGCGTCTTCCACGTCATCGCGGACGACGAGCTCGCGTTGTGCGTGTTCGCCGGCGATGGCGCTACGCGCCGCATCGGGCTGTTGCCCGGCGAGCTGCCGGATGCGCACGCCGAACGCAAGGCGCGCAAGCCGGACTTCGAGATACTCGTCGACCTGGGCGACGAAGGCCTGTTGGCGATCGGCTCGGGCTCGCGCCAGGCCCGCGAACGCGCGGTGCTCGTGGCGCGCGATGAACGCACCACGGTCATCGACACTTCGCCGCTCTGCGCGGTGCTGCGCGCCGCCTTCCCGCAGCTCAACCTCGAAGGCGGCGTGCTGCGCGGCGAGGAGCTGGTGCTTCTGCAACGCGGCAATCGCGGCGACCGCCGCAACGCGCTCGTGTTCATCGCGCGCGACGACCTGCGGCGCGCCCGCGCGACGCGTCGGTTCGCGCCTGCCCGCGCGCCGCGCATCGTCGATCTCGAGCTGGGCGAGCACGATGGCGTGCCCTGGTCGGGCACCGACCTCGCGCTGCTCGGCGACGGCGACCTGCTGGCCAGCATCGTGCTGGAGGACACGGCCGACGCTTACACCGACGGTGCCTGCCTCGGCGCCGCGCTGGTGCGCATCGGTGCCGACGGCACGCTGCGCTGGCACCGCCGCCTCGACACGGCGGCGAAGGTCGAAGGGATCGCACTCGACGGCGACGACGTCTGGCTGGTCACCGATGCCGACGATCGCCGCGAGCCGGCGCAACTGCTGCGCGCAACGTTGTCCTGACGGCGCCCGATCCGGACCGGGATTCGGGCTCGTGCACGAGCTGGTCAGGGACAGGCGATGGCGGTCGTGACCAGTGCGCCCGCGTTATCGACCGTCAGCTTGCGGCACAAGGCACCATTCGGCGATTTCAGGATGATGCCGGCGCCCGGTGCACCGATGAGGATGTCGCCGGTGGCCACGTCCAGTCGCGCCTTCGGCAGGGTGGTGCCGATGCCGACGCGCGTGTCGGCGGTGGCACCGTTGATGTTGTTGATCGCGCCCAGCACCAGGGAATTGCTCTGCAACACGGTTGCGCGCGCGCCGATCGCGGTGGCGTTCACCAGCGTGTCCTGGACGAACGCGAATGCGCCGACGCTCGTGTTCTGGTCGCCGGTGACGAGCGTCTGCGCGGATCGCTCGCCGATGAACGTGTTGTAGCTGCCGGTCTGGTTCGCGAAGCCGGCGGAGCCGCCGAAGAACGAATTGCAGCAACCCGTCGTCGTGGAGCGTCCGGTTTCGCTGCCGTAGAAGTTGTTGCCGATGCCCGTCGTGTTGTCGCGGCCGGCCCACAGGCCGAGGAACGAGTTGAAGCTGCCGGACGTGTTCGCGAGGCCGGCCTGCCAGCCCACGAACACGTTCTGGTTGCCCGACGTGACGGCCGCTGCCGCGCCTTCGCCGAGGTAGACGCTCGCGTTGGCGAAGGACAGCACGCGCGTCGCGCCGAGGTTGTACTGCGTGGCGGCGCTCACGATGCCGGCGGCGGCGGTTCCGCTGACCCGGAAGTTCGCCACCTGCGCAACCGCATTCTGGTTCTGCACGTAGTTCGCGCTGCCGGCGGTCGGCGCGCGCGCATCGCTGAGGCGCGGATCGGTCTGCAGCACGAAGTCCGCCGGCGGCCGGCCGCCGAACAGCGTGGCATCGTCCGCCAGCGAAGCCGAGCCTGCGACATCGGCGCCTTCGGCGAATTCCGACACGAGTGCGTACGGGGCCGCCGCCACCGCGACGCTCGGCGCTAGCGCCGTGTAGGCGACCACGCCGACGCGCCGCACCTCGAGCGCGAGCCGCCGGTCCTGTCCGTTGAACGCGGGAAACGGAAAGTCGAGCGTGACCGAGAAAACGCCGCGAACCACGAAGACGGCGTCGCGCAGCACGGGCGCGCCGATCGGCTGGTCGCTTGCGTCGCGCAAGGTGAAGCGGAAGTCGTAGCTGCCGTCCGCCGGCTGGCCCTGGTCGGTGAGGAAACCCTGGTAGGTGATCGCCGGCGAAATCGCAGCGGCGCCCCGCGGAAAGGCGGCGGCCACGAACAACAGCACGAGCACGGACAGCGCGCGCACGATCATGGCGTTGCTCCTTCGAAACCATCGGAGAACAGGGTATCGGTGAGTTCGGCGGGCACGTGGAAGCCGCCGCGCACGACGAACGGCCCGCCGGCGGCGAGCTCGACGGAAGGCTGGCCCGCCGTGGTGACGACGGTGAAGCCGGCGCCGCTCGCAGCGTTGCCACCGCCTGCGATGACCTGCCGCGTGGTTGCGAAATCGCCGCCGGACGATTGCGCGACGGCGACACCTGCGCACGCGGTCGCGAGCGCTATCCAGAGCAGCGTGGCTGGTGGACGCGACATGCCGATCCTCTCCCGCTTGCGCAGTACCGAAGCGACGCAGACGAGCCTATCCCCGCTGGTCACGGCGAACCAGTCCGGGCGATGCCCGGCTCCGGTCGGAGTCGTCCGCACGCCGGTTGCGGCTCACGCGTTCGCAGGCGATCGATCGGGGATGTCGAGCGCGGCATGCAGGCAGCTGCCTCGTGCAGGGTCGTGCGGGCGCGAATGGCCGCCGTACCACAGCAGAACGCCGAACCGCCGCGCCGGACGCCAGCGGCCGTGTCGAATTCGTGGCGGTGCGCGTTGCCTTGACCTGCGTCAATCGGTCGCGCGTTCGCCGGTCCAGAATCGGGGCGTGGCATTGCCATTCCTCGAGGAGCCCGGCGATGAAACCCCGACTCAAGTCGTTGTGCCTGGCGGCCGCGCTCGGTGCGCTGCCCGTCGTTCCCGGTGCCGCGTTCGCGGTCGATTGGCAGGCACTGCCGGCCGAAGCGCCGGCACCTGCGGACAACCCGACGACGCCGGCGAAAGTCGAGCTCGGCAAGATGCTGTATTTCGATCCGCGCCTCTCTTCGACCGGAACGGTGTCGTGCTTCTCGTGCCACAACGTCATGGAAGGCGGCGACGACCACCGTCCGACGTCGATCGGCGTGCACGGGCAACTCGGCGGCCGCAACGCGCCGACCGTGTGGAACGCCGCGTTCCACTCCGTGCAGTTCTGGGACGGTCGCGCGGCCTCGCTCGAGGCGCAGGCGAAGGGGCCGATCGTGAATCCGATCGAAATGGGCATGCCCGCGCTCGGCCCGGCGGTGGAGCGCATCCGGCGCATCGACGGGTACCTGCCCGAGTTCCGGCGCGCGTTCGGGTCGGACGCGAAGATCGACGAAGACACCATCGCGAAGGCGATCGCCGCCTACGAGCGCACGCTGGTCACACCGAACAGCGCCTACGACCGCTTCGTGAAAGGTGACAAGGCGGCATTGACGGAGCAGCAGCAGCGCGGCATGGCGGCGTTCGCGTCCGTCGGCTGCACGTCCTGCCACTCGGGCGCGAACTTCAGTGGCCCGCCGCTGCCGGTCGGCACCGGCTTCTTCATGAAGTTCCCGCTGAACCTCGACAACGAGTACGTCGCCCGCTACCGACTGCTCGACGACGGCGGCAAGGCGGTGCAGACCGGCAAGGGCGAGGACCAGAACCTCTGGCGCGTTCCGACGCTCCGCAACCTCGTGTTCACGGCGCCGTACTTCCACAACGGCCTGGTGAAGTCGCTGCCGGAAGCCGTGCGCGTGATGGCGAAGACGCAGTTGAACAAATCGCTGTCGGATGCGGAGGCGGCCGACATCGCCGCGTTCCTCGGCTCGCTCACGGGTGAGTTCCCGCAACAGACGATGCCGCGCCTGCCACCGACGCCCGGGGACATGCTCGAATGACGGCAGTCGGCCTGCTGGTCGGACTTCACGACGCGATCGTGACGAAGGCTCACGCACCGCTCCTCATCGTCGGCACGCTCGGCGGGGCCGGGATCGTACCTCTCTCGCGCCTGGTGTGATTTACGTTTCCCGCGCCGAGGTGTCGGCTCAAGCCGGCAATTCGCCCACCTCTGCTTCGTCCACTTTTCCCTCAAAAATAAGCGAATTCATGTCTGCGATGATGGCAACACTGGTGCCTTCATTAAAGTTGTTGCGTTCAATCACCGACGATCCTACTTCTACAGGGATATCCAAAACCATGCCATCAATAGTAGAGACGACCACGTTGGCGATTTGTTTCGACTGCCTTGAAGCGCCTTCGCGCAGCAATTGCAGGTTGTTCAGGGCAGCGTCCAACTCCTGTTTCTGGATGTCCAGTGTAGTTTCAAACTGTTTGATGCTGTTGGTTGCTCCAACCTTCGAGTTTTCGTAAGCTGCTTTTTGAATTTCCAGGTCCACTTTGAAGCGATTGTATTCCTGCTGGGAAATGACGCCTTCTTCAAAAAGGCCGCGCTGGCGTTCTTCTTCGCGCCTGGCGTTTTCGAAGCTGACTTTAGCGCTTTCTACGTCTAAGTTCCGGCGGTTCAATTCGCGCTGACGGTCTAATTCCCGTTGGGCTTCCTTCAGGCGCAACCGCGCGATTTCAACGTTGGATTGCGCAGAATTGATATTCAATTCGCTTGGAATCAACTGAATGCGCGCCACAGGCTGTCCTTTTTTGACCATTTGACCTGCCTCAACAAAAAGTGCTTCCACCACGCCCGACACCTGCGGTTTGATGTTGACCTCTAACCGGGGTTTAATGGCACCGGTGGCTACGGCTTTTTTGACGATGTCAGAAACAACCGGTTTTTCCAGTTCAAAATCGTCGCTTTCCGAACGGCCTTGCTGAACAAAATAGTAGATCAGTCCGATGGAAGCCAGCAGCAAAAAAGCGCCCGCAGAAATTAGACAGCCTCTTCTCATGAGTTATCAGGTTTTATCTGTTTTGTTTGAATGTTATTCGTCTTTTAAAGCCAGCACGGGGTTTACCCGCGCAGCGTTCATCGCGGGGATCAGACCTGCGACAGCACCGGCAATCACCAGTAAAATCATGGCACTGAGGCCAATGGTCAGGTTCACCTGGGGGTTGTGGAAGTTTTCCGAATCCACATTATTGGCCACCATCACGTAATTGAGGCCGCCCACCACCAGTGTGCCGGCCAGCAAGCCTAAATACCCCGAAAAGGCAGTTATGAAGACGGATTCAGTCAGGATCATGCTGATGATGGAACGCGGGGTAGCGCCGAGCGCTTTCCGGAGCCCGATTTCCCGGGTTCGCTCCTTGACAATGATAAGCATGATGTTGCTCACGCCCACAATGCCGGCAAGCAGCGTACCAATTCCTACAAACCAGAGGAAGGCATTGATCCCGGTAAATAGATTTCTGAACTGCTGGAATTCTTCTTCAAGGTTGAATCCCCCGATTCCCTGAGGGTCGTTGGGATCCACATGGTGGCGCTGGCGGAGCAGGGCTTTTACCTTGGGCTCTACTTCGCTCACCATAACGTTAGGCG
>CALKUS010000081.1 GCA_937996755.1 uncultured Pseudomonadota bacterium
AGGTGCTCGGGCGCGAGGCCCACGCGGCTGACCACGACGTCGTGCTCGCCCGCGAAGACGGGGCGCTCGAGCTCGGTGAAGCCGACCTTGCGGCCGTCGATCTGCACGTCGGCGTTGGGCGGCGTCGAGCGCAGGACCAGCGTGGCGCGGGGGCGTCGCTCGGCGGTGCGCCACGCGGCCTCGATCATCGTGTCGAGCTGGCGGCCGACGTCGTCGATCTTGCAGGAGGTACAGGACCACTGGTCGCTGGCGTCGTCCTGGCTGACCTCGACGTCGAAGAAGCGCAGGCTGAGGCTGTGCGCCGCGGGGGCGCTCCGCTCGACGCGCACGCTGATGACGTGGGCGGCCTCGAGCAGGTGGCCGAGCCGCTCCAGGCACTCGTCGCGGCCGAGGCACGCGCGCAGGCCCGCCTCGCCCTGCAGCACCGCGTCGCGGTCCGCGTCGGGCACGCGGCGCAGGCCCAGCCGATCGAGGGCGGCCCAGAGGGCGTCGCCGATGCGGGCGCGGTCCTCTGGAGGGAGCTCGCCGCGGGTCTGGGGCTCCAGCAGGACCACCTGGACGGCCTGCGCCGCGCCGGGGAGCAGGACCGCGAAGATAAAGAAGAGCAAAGGCAGGAGCTTGGAGGTGCGCATCAGGACGGAATCTCCCGTGAGGGATCGTACCGGAGTTTCTACAGTCTGCCTAGCCACATCGCCGGGCGCGGCGGTAGCAGCGGCGACGACCCCGAGGGCTGCGGTGACGTTGCAGCAACGCCGCGGCCGCTTCATCTTCCGCCTCATTTTTGGCCTTCTTTGCGGCGCCGGCCCCCGAGAAATCGTGGACAATGAAGGTGGTAAGAGCCTTGCAGGATCCCTCCCACCGACCGCCCGGTGCCGGCAAGCTGGGTACCCCGCATGGTCCAGGCCCAGACTCCGCCAAGGCTGGCGGGGACCCCGGTCTGGCCGGCGCCAACTATGTGGGGCGCGTGCTGGCGCGGACCTACCGCCTGGACCGCCTGCTGGTGACCGGCGGCATCGGCTCGCCGATCGCGATCCGCAACGCCGGCGACGGCACGAACCGGTTGTTCATCCTCGGTCGCAACGGCCAGATCTGGATCAAGCCGGCCGCCAGCGGCACCGTGCTGACGCCGCCGTTCCTCAACATCGGCGCGGGCGGCACGCCACCGCCGTTCGGCCTCGGCTTCGCGGGCGAAGGCGGCCTGCTCGGGCTGGCGTTCCATCCCCAGTACGAAACGAACCGCCGCTTCTACATCGGCTACACCGACACCAACAACGACACCGTCATCGTGCGCTACACCGCGCAGGCGGCGAACCCGAGCCTGGCCGACACCGCGAGCGCGCAGGTGGTGCTGCGCGTCGACCAGGATTCGGCGTTCCACAAGGGCGGCGACCTGCAGTTCGGCCCGGACGGATTCCTGTACATCGCGCTCGGCGACGGCGCGGGCGGCAGCGGCATCGACGCCTGCCAGCGCGCGCAGACGTTGCGCCCCGCGCAACTCGATCCGCCGGGGCAGCAGTCCGATTGCCAGGTCGATGCCAACTTCACCAGCACCGGCGGCAACGGCAATTCGCGCGCGCTGCTCGGCAAGATCCTGCGCATCGACGTCGACGCGACCACACCCGCCGGCGCGAACGAGCTCTGCGCATCGAGCGCAGGCGGTTCCGCGAACTACGCCATCCCTGCGTCGAATCCGTTCGCCGGGACGGCCGTCACCGCCGGCAATTGCGACGAGATCTGGGCGTACGGGCTGCGCAATCCGTTCCGCTTCAGCTTCGACCGCACGACGGGCGACATGTTCATCGGCGACGTCGGCGAAAGCGCGGTCGAGGAGGTGAACTTCCAGGCCGCCGGCACGCTGGTCGCGCGCAACTACGGATGGCCGCAGTGCGAGGGCAACGTCGGCAGCTGCGGCTCCAGCATCGCGCCGATCCTGACCTACACGCACGCGTCGAACGCCGGTCCGTGCGCGTCGATCACCGGCGGCTTCCGTTACCGCGGCAACATCCTCGGCTTCGGCGGCACCTACGTGTTCTCCGACTACTGCAGCGGCAAGGTGCGCTTCGGCACGTTCTCCGGATCGAGCTGGAGCTTCACGCAGTTCGTCGATGGCCCCGACCTCCAGCACACCAGCTTCGGCGAGGACGAGGCCGGCGAGCTGTACCTCGCCGAGATCAACGGCGACCGCATCCTGAAGTTCTCGTCCGCGGCCGTCGACGTGGTGTTCCGGAACGACTTCGAGTGAACCTGCGGCCTGCCTACCCGGCCCTCGCGGATCGGGAAACCGACGCAACGACGTGTGCGTGGACGTGGCCGCCGGAAATCGTGCGGCTGCAACCCGGAGCGATCGACCTCTGGCTGATCGACCTCGACGCGCCGCCGCGCGACGCGGAACAGGTGCTCGACGCGCCCGAGCGCGAGCGCGCCGGACGCTTTCGCCGCGCGATCGACGCGCGCCGCTTCGTGCTCGGGCGTGCCGCGCTGCGCCGCGTGCTCGCGCAGTACGTCGGCGGCGATGCCGCTTCGCTGCCGCTCGCCGTCGACGGGCACGGCAAGCCGACGCTCATCCGCGGGCCGGCGTTCAACCTGAGCCACAGCGGCACGCGCGCGCTGCTCGCGGTGTGCGGCAGCGCGACGGTCGGCGTCGACATCGAACGCGTGCGCCCGATGGAGACGGCCGTGGAGCTTGCGGAGCGCTTCTTCGCGCCGGGTGAAGCGGCGACGATCGCCGCGGCGCCGTCCATGCGCCGCGACTCGGTGTTCTTCCGTTGCTGGACGCGCAAGGAAGCCGTGCTCAAGGCACTGGGCGAAGGCCTGCAGCGCGACACGGCAAGTATCGACGCGGGGTTCGGCGCGACGGAGCGCGTGGTGGCGCTGCCCGGTGCCCCACGCCTCGTCGTGCGCTCGTTCACGCCCGAGCCGGGCTGGGAGGGCGCCGTGTGCGTCGCTTCCGACGCACCCGAGCCCGCGCTGCGCCTGCGCTGTTTCGACACGGCGGTATTCGACACGGTCGACTGAATGCAGTCGGCGGCAACCAGGGATTGCGGCTCCATGGAAAAGGAAACGGTCCTCGTCAGCGGCGGCGCCGGCTACATCGGCAGCCACGTCGTGCGCCAGCTCGTCGATGCCGGCGAATCGGTGGTCGTGCTCGACGACCTCAGCACCGGTTTCCGCGACGCCGTCGCGGGCGCCGACTTCGTGCTCGGCAACAGCGGCGACAGCGCGCTCGTGGGCAAGCTGCTGCGCGAACGCCGCGTCGCGACGGTCCTCCACTTCGCCGCGCGCATCGTCGTGCCGGATTCCGTCGCGGACCCGCTCGGCTACTACGGCGCGAACACCTGCAACTCGCGCAGCCTGCTGGCCGCCTGCGTCGACGCGGGCGTGCGCAACTTCGTCTTCTCGTCGACCGCGGCGGTGTACGGCCTGCCGGCCGGCGGCCGCGCGGCCGAGGACACGCCGACCGCGCCGATCAACCCGTACGGCAGCTCGAAGCTGATGACGGAGTGGATGCTGCGCGACGCAGGCGCCGCGCACCCGCTCCGCTACGTCGTGCTGCGCTACTTCAACGTCGCGGGCGCCGACCCGCAGGGCCGCATCGGCCAGCGCACGCCGAACGCCACGCACCTGATCAAGGTCGCGTGCGAAGTCGCCGTCGGCAAGCGCAAGTCGATGGACGTCTACGGCACGGACTACGAAACCCGCGACGGCACGGGCGTGCGCGACTACATCCACGTCGACGACCTGGCGCGCGCGCACCTGCAGGCGATCGCCTACCTGCGCGACGGCGGCGCGAGCACGACGCTGAATTGCGGTTACGGCCGCGGCAGCAGCGTGCGCGAGGTGATCGCCGCGGTCGCGCGCGCCAACGGCGCCGCGATCCCGTCGGTCGACCGCCCGCGACGCGCCGGCGACCCCGCCGAGCTCGTGGCGCAGGCCGACCGCATCCGCACCGTCCTGGGCTGGACGCCGCGCCACGACGACATCGATTTCATCGCGCGCACGGCGCTCGCCTGGGAGCGCGCGCTGCAGTCGCGGAGCGCCTGAACGGGGGCCGCGGGCGCCCTCGGCACGCAATTGCCCGAATTCGACCATTGCCCGCGAGCGGTCGCGCAGCGAGCATTGGCACCCCAGGCCCTTCCGGAACGCCCTGCCATGTGTGGAATCGTCGCCGCCACCGCCCAGCGTGATGTCGTCCCCATCCTGCTCGCGGGCCTGCACGCGCTCGAGTACCGCGGATACGACTCGGCCGGCATCACCGTACTTTCGCCCGACGCGCTGTGCCGGCTGCGCACCAAGGGCAAGGTGCGCGAGCTCGACGCGCTGTACGCCGCCGAGCCGGTCGCGGGCACCACGGGCATCGCGCACACGCGCTGGGCCACGCACGGCAGGCCGAGCACGATCAACGCGCATCCGCACGTCTCGTCCGATCGCGTCGCGGTGGTCCACAACGGCATCATCGAGAACCACGAGGCGCTGCGCGCCGAGCTCGCGGCGAAGGGCTACCAGTTCTCTTCGGAAACCGACACCGAAGTGATCGCGCACCTGGTCGACTCCGAGCTGCGCGCGGGCAAGTCGCTGCTGCAGGCGACGCTCGCCGCCGTCAACCGACTGGAGGGTGCATACGCGATCGCCGTGCTGAGCCAGAGCCAGCCCGACCACGTGGTCGGCGCGCGGCGCGGCAGCCCGCTGGTCGTGGGCGTCGGCATCGGCGAGCACTTCCTCGGGTCCGACGTGCAGGCGCTGCTGAAGGTCACGAACCGCTTCGTCTACCTCGAGGAAGGCGACGTCGTCGAGATCACGCGCAACAAGTACGACGTGTACGACCTGCAGGGCCGGCCGTTGCAGCGCACCGAGCGCGAGACCGAGCTCACCGCCGACGCGGTCGAGCGCGGCGAGTACCGGCACTACATGCAGAAGGAGATCTTCGAGCAGCCGGAAGCGATCGCGCGCACGCTCGAAGGCCGCATCTCGGGCTCGCACATCCTGCCGAACATCTTCGGCGTCGACGCCGACAAGCTGCTCGCGCAGGTGAAGCAGGTGCACATCGTTGCGTGCGGCTCGAGCTTCCACGCGGGGCTCGTCGCGCGCTACTGGCTGGAAGGCCTCGCCGGCATCCCGACCATGGTCGAGGTCGCGAGCGAGTACCGTTACCGGCGCGGCGTCGTACCGCCGGGCACGCTGTTCCTCGCGGTGTCGCAGTCCGGCGAAACCGCGGACACGCTGGCTGCGCTGCGCGAAGGCCGCGAACGCGGCTACCTCGGCGTGTTCGCCGTCTGCAACGTGCCGGAATCGTCGCTCGTGCGCGAGTCCGACCTCGTGCTGATGACGCGCGCCGGCCCGGAGATCGGCGTCGCATCGACGAAGGCGTTCACGACGCAGCTCGCGGCGCTCGCGCTGCTCACGCTCGAGCTCGCGCGGATCAACGGCATGGCCGCGGACAAGTACGCGCGCCTCGTGAACGAGCTCGCGTCCCTGCCGCGCGTCGCGGGCGAGGCGCTGAAGCTGGACGGCCGCATCGCCGAGCTCGCCGAGCGCTTCGTCGCGAAGCACCACACGCTGTTCCTCGGCCGCGGCGCGAACCATCCGGTCGCGATGGAAGGCGCGCTGAAGCTCAAGGAAATCTCCTACATCCACGCCGAGGCCTATCCGGCGGGCGAGCTCAAGCACGGCCCGCTCGCGCTCGTGGACGAGGACATGCCGGTCATCGTCGTCGCGCCGAACAACCAGCTGCTCGAGAAGCTCAAGTCGAACCTCGAGGAAGTGCGCGCGCGCGGCGGCGAGCTGTTCGTGTTCGCCGACCGCGACGTCGCGAGCATCCCGTCGCAGGACGGCCGCGGCGCGATCGTGCAGGTGGAGTCGGGCGGCAACCTGATGGCGCCGGCGGTCTTCACGATCCCGCTGCAGCTGCTCGCCTACCACGTCGCGCTGCTGCGCGGCACCGACGTGGACCAGCCGCGCAACCTCGCGAAATCCGTGACCGTCGAATAGTTGCGACTGGTGACGCGCGAGCGATCCGTGACCCGAGTCGCGGGTCGCGGCCGGATGGTGCACTCGAATGGCAGGCGCGTTGCTTGCAACGGACTCGCCATGCACATCCTCGTCGTCGACGACTACGCGAACGCGGCCGATTCGCTGGCCGAGTTCCTGACCGACCTCGGCCACACGGTGAACGTGGCCTATTCCGGCACGCAGGCGTTGCAGGCCATGCGCGACCAGCCGCCGGACCTGGCGCTGCTCGACATCAACCTGCCCGACCTGGAGGGCTGGCAGGTGGCGCAGGCCCTGCGCGCCGACGGCTCCGACTGCTACGTGGTCGCGATGACGGCGGCGACCGTCCCGAGCTACGTCGCGCGGTCGGCCCGTGCCGGTTGCGACCGCCACATGACGAAGCCGGTGACGCCTGCCGATCTCGAACGGGTGATCACCTCGGCCGAATTGCGGCGCAAGGGGCAGATGCCGCGCCGCAAGCTGCACGGCGAGCCGCCGCCCGCTGCGCTGCGCTGACGCGCCGACGTTGCGCTAGTCTCGCCGCCAGGAGGCGGTACATGGCTCGTGTGGTCCTTGGCTCGGCGCTCGCGCGCTGGCTCGACGGCGGTGCCGGCGGCACCGGCGAGCGGTCGCTCGACGTGCAGGCGGATACCCTCGGTGCGGCGCTCGGCCGCGTGTTCGACGCCCATCCGTCGCTGCGCGGCTACGTGCTCGACGAGCACGGCGCGGTTCGCCACCACCTCGCGCTGTTCGTCGATGGCGAAGCCGTGCGCGACAAGCGCGCGCTGGACCAGGCGATCGGGCCGAACGCGGAAATCTACGTGATGCAGGCGTTGTCCGGAGGCTGACATGGAACGCACGCTCCTCGTCTCGACGCGCAAGGGATTGTTCGCGCTCGCGCGCGAAGGCGCCGCCTGGCGCATCGCGCGCACCAGTTTCCTCGGCGAGAACGTCACCTGCGCGCTCGCCGATCCGCGCGACGGCGCGTGGTACGCGGCGCTGAACCTCGGCCACTTCGGCGTGAAGCTGCATCGCTCGCGCGACGCGGGCGCCACGTGGCAGGAAATCGCGGTGCCCGCCTATCGCGAAGGCGACATGGTTTCCACCGGCGACGGCAAGCCGCCCGCGCCCGCGACGCTCGGCCTGCTCTGGACGCTGGTGCCGGGCGGCCGCGACGAACGCGGCCGGCTGTGGGCCGGCACCCATCCGGGAGGGCTGTTCCGGTCGGACGATTCGGGCAACAGCTGGTCGCTCGTGACGTCATTGTGGGACGAGCCTTCCCGGTCGACATGGTTCGGCGGCGGCTACGACCAGCCGGGCATCCATTCCGTGTGCGTCGATCCGCGCGACGCACGACGCCTGCTCGTCGCCGTCTCGAGCGGCGGCGTGTGGCGCAGCGACGACGCGGGCGCGAGCTGGCGCACCGCGGCGCAGGGCATGTTCGCGACGTACATGCCGCCCGAACGGCGCGAGGATCCGGTCGTCCAGGACCCGCACCGGCTCGTGCAGTGCGCGGCGCAACCCGACGGGCTCTGGGTGCAGCACCACAACGGCGTGTTCCGCAGCGACGATTGCGGTAACCGCTGGCACGAGGTGCCGAACGTGCCGCCGTCGGTGTTCGGCTTCGCCGTCGCGGTGCATCCGCGCGACGCGGGGACGGCGTGGTTCGTGCCGGCGCAGAAGGACGAATGCCGCGTGCCCGTCGCGGGGCGCTTCACCGTCGCGCGCACGCGCGATGGTGGCCGTACGTTCGAGTCGCTCGCGCGCGGGCTGCCCGAAGCGGCGTCGTACGACCTCGTCTACCGCCACTCGCTCGCGATCGACGAGAGCGGCGACGCACTCGCGATGGGCTCGACCACGGGCGGATTCTGGACCACGGACGACGGCGGCGCCCGCTGGTCGCAGCTCGCCGAGCGCCTGCCGCCCGTGCATGCCGTCACTTTCGCCTGAGGAAGCCACCATGTCCGATCGAGCACTCGTGGTCACGAGCGGCGACGCCGCGTTCCTGCAGCACGTGGAAGCGGGCCCGCACCGTTTCGACGCCGACGAGCCGGTGGCCGACGGCGGCGGCGAAGCGGGACCGAACCCGTACGACCTGCTGCTCGCCGCGTTGGGCACGTGCACGTCGATGACGCTGAAGCTGTACGCGCGCAAGCGGCGCTGGCCGCTGGAGCGCGTGGTGGTGACGCTCGCGCACGAGCGGCTGCACGCCGAGGACTGCGCGGAATGCGAGAGCGGTACGCGCCGAGTCGAGCGCATCGACCGGCGCATCGCCCTGCACGGGCCGCTCGACGATGCGCAGCGTGCGAAGCTGATGGAGATCGCCGACAAATGCCCGGTCCACCAGACGCTGACCGCGCGACTGGAAATCCGCACCACGCCGGAGGCGGTGGCGGTGACGTGACGGTCGGGTTTCGAGGCGGACACCGCGCCGGAGGCGGGCGGTGGTGGGCGCGACAGGGATCGAACCTGTGACCCCTACCATGTCAAGGTAGTGCTCTACCGCTGAGCTATGCGCCCAAGAGAGCCCGGAACTATAGCGGAGTGAATTGCGTTCGCCAAGAGGGGCGCCATGCGGTTCGGGTTCCGCAGGCCAAGACGTATACGCAGTGCGCCGGCGTGGCACGTGACCCAGGGAGGCGGAGGCGCCCGAAGCCGTGGAGCGGCGCTTGCTCCGCCGCC
>CALKUS010000082.1 GCA_937996755.1 uncultured Pseudomonadota bacterium
GTTCGCGACGAGCGCGATCACGATGCCGATCAGCGCCATCACGACGAGGATCTCGATCAGCGAGAAGCCACGCTGGGTGTGGCCGATGGGCGCGCCGCGGCGCGCGAAACGGGAAACGTTCATCGCAAGCTCCTCAACCGATGTTGCTGCTCAGATCCAGGATGGGCAACAGGATCGCCATCATGATGCCGGCGACCACGAATGCCATGAATATCGTCAGTGCGGGGACCAGCGCGGCGAGCAGCCGGTCCACCGTGTTCTTCACTTCCGTGTCGAACGTGTCCGCCACGCGCATCAGCATCGCATCGAGCTCGCCCGATTCCTCGCCCACCGCGATCATCTGCAGCGCCATGCGCGGGAAGCGCTTGCTCTTGCCGAGGCCGTAACCGAGGCCACCGCCGGACTTCACGTCCTCGGACGCCGCGTCCACCGCCTGCACCAGCACGAGGTTACCGAGGACGTTGCGCGCAATCGACAACCCGGTGAGCAATGGAACGCCGTTGCCGAGCAAAGTTCCCAATGTGCGCGTCAGGCGCGCCGTTTCCATGCGCGCCACGAGGCCGCCGAACAGCCGCGATTCGAGCAGGCGGCGGTCCCACTCGAAGCGCGTTTCGGCGTTGCCGAGCTGGCGCCCCATCCACATCGCGAACGCGGCGATGGCGGCGATCATCAGCCACCAATACGACTGGAAGAAGTTGCCCGCCGCGAGCACGACCTTCGTGATCAACGGCAGCTCCACACCCATGTCCTCGAACAGCGGCACGAACTGTGGCACGACGTACGCGAGCAGCAACACGAGCGCGCCGACCACCATCACCATGAGGATGACGGGGTAGATCATCGCGCTCACCACGCTGTCGCGCACGGCGCGCGAGCGCTCCATGTATTCGGCGAGGCGCTTCAGCGTGCCGTGCAGCGATCCCGACACCTCGCCTGCGCGCACCATGTTGACGTACAGGCGCGAGAACACGCCGTGCTGCTGCTCGAGCGCCGCGGAAAGCGAGGCACCGCCGCGCACCGATTCGCGGATGCGCTCGATCATCTTGCGCGCGCCCTCGTCCTCGGGCAGGTCGATCAGGATCTGCAGCGCGCGATCGAGCGGCTGGCCCGCGCCCATCAGCGTCGCGAGCTGCGCCGTGAACGCGACGAGCTGCGGCCCGGCCATCGCCTTGCGCTTGAACAGCCCGCCGAGGCCGGCGCCACCGCCCGACGTGGCCTCGCGTGCATCGAGCGGGATGTTGCCCGCGTCCTGCAGCTTGAGGATCACTTCGTCGCGCGTGCGCGCTTCCATCTCCCCTTCGATCGGGTCGCCGGAAGCGGTGACGGCCTTGTAACGGAAAATCGCCATGCAAATCCCTGTAGGTCGCGCGTCACGCGTTTTCGCGATGCCAACTGGCATCGCGAGCGTGGCGCGCGGGTGAGCCATGGATGGCGAACGGAAGACCCTTCATGGATGAATTCTGGCGGCGAAGCGACCCGGAGCCGTCGCCCATCAGCTCTCCTGGCAGACGCGGAGGACTTCCTCGATCGTGGTGATGCCGGCGACGGCCTTCGCGAGGCCGTCCTCGTACATCGTGCGCATGCCTTCCTTCTTCGCCTCGGCCTCGATCACGCCCATGTCGGCGTGCTGCATCACGAGGCGGCGCAGCGGGTCGGTCATCACGAGGAATTCCATGATGGTGGTGCGGCCGAGGTAGCCGGTCGGCGTGAGCGCCGAGGGGCGCGGTTTGAACAGGCGGATCGGGCGCTCGTCGGTGAAGCGGTCGAGGCCGAACTCCGCCACGACTTCGGGCAACGCGACGTAGGGCTCCGCGTTCGTCGGCTCGAGGCGGCGTACGAGGCGCTGCGCGAGGATGCCGTTCACGGTGGACGTCAGCAGGTAGTCCTCCACGCCCATGTCGAGCAGGCGCGTGACGCCGCCCGCGGCGTTGTTCGTGTGCAGCGTGGAGAGCACGAGATGGCCGGTGAGCGCGGACTGGATCGCGATCTTCGCGGTTTCCAGGTCGCGCATTTCGCCGATCATGATGACGTCGGGGTCCTGGCGGACGATCGAGCGCAGCGCGTGCGAGAAGTCGAGGCCGATCGCGGGCTTGGCCTGGATCTGGTTGATGCCCTCGATCTGGTATTCGACCGGGTCCTCGACCGTGATGATCTTCACGTCCGGCGTGTTGATCTGCGACAGCGCCGTGTAGAGCGTGGTCGTCTTGCCGGAGCCGGTCGGACCCGTCACCAGCAGGATGCCGTGCGGCAGGCCGAGCACGTCGAGGAATTTCTGCAGGAACTGTTCGGTGAACCCCAGTGCCTTGAAATCCAGCACCACGCTCTCGCGGTCGAGGATACGCATCACCACCGATTCGCCGAACGACGTCGGCACGCTCGACACGCGCAGGTCGAGCTCCTTGCCCTGCACGCGCAGCATGATGCGGCCGTCCTGCGGCAGGCGGCGCTCGGCGATGTTCAGCTTCGCCATGATCTTGATGCGCGAGATCACCGCGGCGGTCGACGACGACGGCGGCGACTCCACTTCCTCGAGCACGCCGTCGATGCGGTAGCGCACCTTCAGGCGATTCTCGAACGGCTCGACGTGGATGTCGGACGCGCGCGATTCCACCGCACGCTGGATGATCAGGTTCACGAGGCGGATGACGGGCGCCTCGGACGCGAGGTCGCGCAGGTGCTCGACGTCGTCCTCGCTGCGCGTCGCCTCGTCGGACAGGTTCTCGACGATCGTGCCCATCGCGCTGCGGCCGGAGCCGTAATAGCGCTCGATGAGGTCGTCGATCTCCGAGCGCAGGCCGATGTGGACGATCGCGCCCTTGCCGGTCGCGAGCTGCATCGCCTCGATCGGGTAGCGGTCGAGCGGGTTCGCGACGAGGATGCCGAACTCGGTTTCCGACTCCGTGATCGGCACCACGTGGTGCTGCTTCAGGAACCGCACCGAGACCTGCACGCCGGCCGGCGGGCCGTCCGGGCATTCCTTCGCCGCGAGCAACGGCAGGCGCAACACCTCGGACGCGGCCTCCGCCGCGTCGCGCTCCGACACGAGGCCGATGCGCGTCATCAGCGCGACGAGGCTGCCTTCGGGGTTTTCCTCGTACACGCGGCGCGCGCGCGCGAGGTCGGTCTCCTTCAGGCGGCCGCGCGCGATCAGCTGCTGGCTGATGCGTTCGTCGAGGTCGGCCAGCGGCGCGGGCGAGCGCTCGGCGGCATCCTGCAGGGTGGCGGTTTCCATGGCTGGTTCGCGGTTCACGGGGCCGTTGGACCGCGGCGACGGCGCGCCGTTCCCCGGACGGGGGCGAGCCGCGCGCCCAGCGATTCGATGAACCGGCGGTTGAACAGGATCCAGAGCACGACGGGCAGGATGGCAGGCAGGATGAGATAACCGAACTGATACCACAGGCCGATCGCGTCGGCCCCCATGCCGTGGGCGGCGAGCGCGGCCTGCGCGTTCGCGGCGGCGCGCTCGCCGGCGGCGACCGATTCGTTCGTGTAGCCGGCATCGGCCACGCCGGCCTGGACGGCGGGCGCGAGCTCGTAGGCCACCGACTTCAGGGCGTCGCCGACCAGGGAGAAGGCCTGGACCGGCATCAGGATCGCGATCCCCGCCCCGATCTGCGCAAACGTTCGTGTCCAGTCGAGCGGCGTCGCCATGACGAGCCCGACGAGCACGGCGATGCCGTAGCAGAACATCAGTGCGTTCGCCTGCAGCGTCACCTCGAGCACGGGGGACGGCAGGCCCTGCACGCCCGAGACGTTCGCCATCACGTTGTAGAAGAAGATCTCGTAGCTCTGCCCGATCGCGTTGCAGCCGAGTACGTCGTCGGCCGGCACGCAGCCCGGGATTCGCCCGAAGACTTCCGGCATCCAGTGCGTGAGCCACGCGCCGGCGAGGTGCACCGACGGCGCGACCACGGCCGTGCGCAGCACGAACCAGAGGAAGAACGCGAGCGGCAGCCACAGCACGGCCTGCAGCAGGAAGCGCTTCAGCGTCGGCGGCGGTTCGTCCGGCGGCACGGCTGGTTTCGCCGCGGCCACGTCGTCCTGCTTGATCTCCGCGTTCATCCGAGCCAGGCCCTCGCGTTCCGGAACATGCGCATCCAGGGCGAATCCTCGCCCCATTCGCGCGGTCGCCACGACATCTGCACGCTGCGGAACACGCGCTCGGGATGCGGCATCAGGATCGTGACGCGGCCGTCGTCGGTCGTGAAGCCCGTGAGTCCGTGCGGCGAGCCGTTCGGGTTGTACGGGTATTCGGCCTCGCCGCCGGCCGGGCCCACGTAGCGCAGGCACGCGGCGACCGCCGTGCGATCGGCGTCGCGCTCGAAGCGCGCCCGGCCCTCGCCGTGCGCGACCGCGACGGGAATGCGCGAGCCAGCCATGCCGGCGAAGAACAGCGACGGCGACGGCAGCACCTCGACGAGCGAGAGCCGCGCTTCGTACTGTTCGGACGCGTTGCGCTCGAGCGACGGCCAGTGCGCCGCGCCCGGGATCATCGACTTCAGCGCCGCGAGCGCCTGGCAGCCGTTGCAGACGCCGAGCGCGAAGCGCGACGTGTCGGCGAAGAACGTCGCGAACTGCTCGGCGAGCGCCGGCCGGTGACGGATCGACGTGGCCCAGCCGCGGCCGGCGCCGAGCACGTCGCCGTACGAGAAGCCGCCGCACGCGACCAGCCCCATGAACGCGTCGATGCGCACGCGGCCGGCGACGAGGTCGCTCATGTGCACGTCGTGCGCGTCGAAGCCGGCACGCGTGAACGCGGCGGCCATTTCCACCTGCCCGTTCACGCCCTGCTCGCGCAGGATCGCGACGCGCGGCCGCGCGCCGCGCGCGACGTACGGCGCGGCGACGTCCTGCTCGAGGTCGAACGTGACGACGGGCGTGAGCGGCGGCGTGTCGGCGGAAGCGGCCTGGCGTGCTTCGGAATCCGCGCACGCCGGGTTGTCGCGCAGGCGCTGCATCGCATGGCTGGTCTCGTGCCACGCGGCGAACAGCGCGTTGCGATCGAGCGTCGCGAACACTTCCGCGCCGCGCGCGATGCGCACGGCATCGCCGTCGACCGGTTGCGCGAACGCGTGCACGAACGGGCCGAGGCCGTGCTCGGCGAGCAACGCGCGCACGGCCGGCGCGTCGGACTCGCGCACCTGCAGCAGCGCGCCGAGCTCCTCGCTGAACAACTGCGCCGCGAGGTCGCTGGCTTCGACGACGATGTCGAGCCCGCAGCGCGCCGCGAACGCCATCTCGAGCGCGGCGACGATGGCGCCGCCGTCGGAACGATCGTGGTACGCGAGCAGCAGGCCGCGCGCGCTCGCGAGCTGCACGGCGTCGAACAACCCCTTCAGCCGCGCCGTGTCGTCGAGGTCGGGTGGCGCGCCGCCGGGCGTCGCGAACGCCTGCGCCAGGATGGAGGCGCCGAGGCGGTTGCGCCCCGCCCCGAGGTCGACGAGCAGCAGCACGCTCGGCCCCGCGTCGAGGCGCAGCTGCGGCGTGAGCGCGCGCCGCGCGTCGGAAGTGCGTGCGAACGCGGAGACCACGAGCGACACGGGCGACACGATGCGCTGGTCTCTCGCGCCGTCGCGCCACTGCGCCTGCATCGACAGCGAATCCTTGCCGACCGGGATCGAGACGCCGAGCGCCGGGCAGAGCTCGAGGCCCACGGCGCGCACGGCGTCGAACAACGCCGCGTCCTCGCCGGCGTGCGCGACGGCCGCCATCCAGTTCGCGGAGAGCTTCACCTCGGCGAGCGACGCGACGGGCGCGGCCGCGAGGTTGGTGAGCGCTTCGCCGACCGCGAGGCGCGCGGCAGCGGCGGGCGACAGCAGCGCCACGGGCGTGCGCTCGCCGATCGCCATCGCCTCGCCCGCGTAGCCCTCGAAGTCGGCCAGCGTCACGGCGCAGTCCGCGACGGGCACCTGCCACGGGCCGACCATCTGGTCGCG
>CALKUS010000083.1 GCA_937996755.1 uncultured Pseudomonadota bacterium
CTGGAGTTCAGACGTGTGCTCTTCCGATCTCGGCCCTCCGGCGGCAGCGGCGGCACGTTTCCCGGCAACTCGCTGCGCACCGTGTTCGTGCCGCAGACCGGCGCGGTGCGCGAGTACTACGTGCGCGTGCCGCCGCAATACGACGCGACGCGCGCGTGGCCGGTCGTGGTCGCGTTGCACGGCGCCGGCGGCGCGGGTACCGCGCCGACCGCCGCGAACGCGGTGCGTTCGATCTGGTCGGCGAGCGCCGACGCGAACGCATTCGTCGTGCTCGCGCCGATCGCTTCCGGCGCATCGGGCGGCTGGGATCCCGCGGGCGACACCTACGCGATCCGCGCCGCGCTCGCCGATCTCGAATCCGCCTACAACGTGGAGCGCAGCCGCGAATACCTCTGGGGCTATTCGGCCGGCGGCCATTTCGGCCACGGCCTCGTGCTGTACGACACCGGGCGCTGGGCCGCCTACGGCGTGAATGCCGGCGTGCTGCAGGCCTATGCCGGCAACGAAGCACCGGCCGACGCGGCCGCGTCGCGCCGCGTGCCGGCCTCGATCCGGGTGGGCTCGGTCGACTCCCTGCTGCCGTTCGCGCAGGCCGACCGCACGCGCTTCACGGCAGCCGGCTGGCTCGAAGGCCAGACGCTCGGCTATGCGGAATTCCCGGGCGGCCACGTCTACGGCGTGGCCGACGCCGCGGCCACCTGGGCGTTCGTCTGCCGCTACGCCGTCGTGCCGTAGCCGGACTGGCGCCTGCCTCCCTGCGGTTCTCCCGTTCGACATCCCTGCCCCACCCGTTTCGCGCCCGCCGTTGCCCGTCGGCAACGGCTGGGCGGCGCAAAACGACCTTGCGCCTGCCTGCGCGCGCCCGTTAGAATTTCGCGGCTTTGCAGGCCGGTTTCTTGCGGCTTTGCCGGCCGGTTTTCTCTGCCGCGCCGTCCCTGGACCAACCGTTTCGAGCCCCGCGTGCGCAATCCCCTGTCATCCGGCAGGCGTCTCGCCGCCCGCGTCGTTTCGATCCAGGCCCTGGTGACGGTGGTCGCGGCGCTGGCCTGGCTCGTCGCCGGGCGCCGCGAGGCGCTCGCCGCGCTGTACGGCGGCGCGCTGGTGACGATCGCGACGGCGGTGTTCGCCTGGCGCTATTTCGCCGGCGGCGTCGGCGACGCGGGGCAGGTCGCGGTGCGCTTCATCGTCGCGACGGCGCTCAAGTGGCTGCTGCTCATCGGTGGCCTCTACCTGGCGCTGGCGCGGTTGCAACTGCCGCCGTTGCCGTTGCTGTCCGCGTTCGTCGCGGGGTTGTTGACGTTCCTCGTAGCCCACAAATCCAAGTAAGCGGAGTCGTTACGTGAGTGCCGAAGCCAAAGCCGGCGGATTGACCGAATACATCACGCATCACCTCACGCATCACAACGTGGCGGTGGGCGAGTCCTCGTTCTGGTCGGTGCACCTCGACTCGCTGCTCGTCTCGTTCGCGCTCGGCCTGCTGATGGTGTTCTGGTTCTGGTCGAAGGCGCGCAAGGCCACGTCGGGCGTGCCGTCCAGGGGCCAGGCGTTCGTCGAGCTCGTCGTCGAGTTCGTCGACGGCCAGGTGAAGGACGTCTTCCACGGCGACCGCAAGTTCATCGCGCCGCTCGCGCTCACCATCTTCCTCTGGGTCTTCGCGATGAACGCGATGGACCTGCTGCCGCTCGACCTCATCGGCTACGGCGCGCGCGTCGTGCTGGGCGCCGAACATGCGGAGCACTTCTACTTCCGCGCCGTCCCGACCGCCGACGTGAACACCACGTTCGCGATGTCGATCACCGTGTTCTTCCTCGTGATCTTCTACTCGATCAAGGCGAAGGGCGGCCTGGGCTTCACGAAGGAGCTGTTCACCGCGCCGTTCCACGCGCACGGCGCCGGCGCGAAGATCGCGCTCGCGATCCCGAACTTCTTCCTGAACCTCGTCGAATACCTGTCGAAGCCCGTCTCGCTGGCGATGCGACTGTTCGGCAACATGTATGCGGGCGAGCTCGTGTTCATGCTGATCGCGGGCCTGATGTCGATGTGGTCGCTCGGCGCCGTCGCCGGCAGCCTCGGCTTCGGCATCGGCGTGCTGGTCAACGCCGGCTGGAGCATCTTCCACATCCTGATCATCGGCCTGCAGGCCTTCATCTTCATGGTGCTGACCGTCGTGTACATCTCGATGGCGCACGAACACCACTGATCCACCCGCTTTTCGAAATCCCCAGTTCAACTTTTCCAGGAGAGACAACATGGACTTTTCCCTCGTCGCACAGGTCCAGGCCGCGATGGCCATCGGCATGGGCATCATCATCGGCCTCGGCGCGATCGGCGCGTGCATCGGCATCGGCATCATGGGCTCGAAGTTCCTCGAGTCGGCCGCCCGCCAGCCGGAGCTCGTCCCGATGCTCCAGGGCCGCATGTTCCTGCTCGCCGGCCTGATCGACGCGGCGTTCCTGATCGGCGTCGCCATCGCGATGTTCTTCGCGTTCGCGAACCCGCTGCTCAGCAAGCTGCAGGGCTGATCGAAGCGCGCGAGCGCACGCGTGCCGCCATGGCGCGGCACGCGCGATCACGATTTGGGTAAGGAGCCGTCATGGAACTCAATGCGACCCTGCTGGGCCAGATGATCGCCTTCGCGATCCTCATCTGGTTCACGGTCAAGTTCGTCTGGCCGCCGCTGCTCGGCGCCATCGAGGAACGCCAGAAGAAGATCGCCGACGGCCTCGCCGCGGCCGATCGCGCGAAGGCCGAGCTGAAGGCGGCCGACGAGCGCGTGGCCGACGAGATCCGCAAGGCTCGCGTGGAAGCCGCCACGATCACGGAAAAGGCGCACCACCAGGCCAACGCGATTGTGGACAAGGCGCGCGAGGACGCGATCGCCGAAGGCCAGAAGCAGAAGGCCGCGGCGGAAGCGGAAATCGCGAATCTCTCGCACAAGGCGCGTGAAGTGCTGCGCCAGCAGGTGGCGTCGCTGGCCGTGGCCGGCGCGTCGAAGATCCTGCAGCGCGAGATCGACGCGAACCGCCATCGCGAGCTGCTCGACCAGCTCGCGCGCGAGATCTGAGCATGAGCTCGTCCCTCACGCTCGCCCGCCCCTACGCGCGCGCCGCTTTCGAGCTCGCGCGCGATTCGGGCCAGCTCGCCGAGTGGTCGCGCAAGCTCGCGATCTCGGCGGCCATCGCCGGCGACGCGCGCGTGCGCGGCCTGATCGGCGATCCGCACCTCGACACGGCGCAGCTGCACGGCCTGTTCATGCCGGACGGCGAAGCGCAGGGCACGCCGTTCGCGGCGTTCGTGGGCGAGCTCGCGGCGCATCGCCGCCTGCCGGCGCTGCCGGACATCGCGACGCTGTTCGACGAGCTCAAGCGCGAGCACGAGAAGGTGCTCAAGGTGACGCTGCGCACGGCCGTGCCGGTGGAAGCCGCCCAGGGCGACGCGCTGCGCGCGGCGCTCGAGCGCCGCTTCGGCCGGAAGATCGAGCTCGACACCGTGATCGACGAGAGCGTCGTCGGCGGTGCGCTCATCGACGCGGGCGACGTGGTCATCGATGGCAGCGTGCGCGGGCGCCTCGAGCGCCTCAGCCACGCGATTGCCGACTGAAGAATCCGAAAACTTGCGGCGGGGAAACCCGCACGGGAATAAACCATGGCTACGCAACTGAATCCCTCCGAAATCAGCGAGCTGATCCGCGGACGCATCGAGAAGGTCAAGCTCGCTGCCGAGGCGCGCAACGAAGGCACGATCGTCTCGGTGTCCGACGGCATCGTGCGCGTGCACGGCCTCGCCGACGTGATGGCCGGCGAAATGATCGAGCTGCCCGGCAACTCGTTCGCGCTCGCGCTGAACCTCGAGCGCGACTCGGTCGGCGCCGTGGTCCTCGGCGACTACGAACACCTGCGCGAGGGCGACAAGGTCAAGACGACCGGTCGCATCCTCGAGGTCCCGACCGGTCCCGAGCTGCTCGGCCGCGTCGTCGACGCGCTGGGCAAGCCCATCGACGGCAAGGGCCCGCTGAACGCGAAGGTGTCCGCTCCGATCGAACGCGTCGCGCCGGGCGTGATCTGGCGCCAGTCGGTCGCGCAGCCGGTGCAGACCGGTTACAAGTCGATCGACGCGATGATCCCGATCGGCCGCGGCCAGCGCGAGCTGATCATCGGCGACCGCCAGACCGGCAAGA
>CALKUS010000084.1 GCA_937996755.1 uncultured Pseudomonadota bacterium
TCGTGCCCGTCGACAGCGGCACCATCGCCACGTCGTCCTGGTCGCCGCCCCACCCCGCCGCCCCCTTCTCGGCCAGCACGCCGATCACCTCGAACGGCACGTTGCCCACGAGCACGTACTTCCCGATCGGGTCGCTGCCGTCCGGGAACAGGTTGGTCGCGACGGTCTTCCCGAGCACCACGACGGGCGCATAGGAGCGCACGTCGTCCTCGGTGACGAAGCTGCCGCTCGCCATCTGCCAGTCACGGGCCGTCGCGTACGCCGGCCACACGCCCAGCACCGAGCTGCGGTAGTCGGTGCGACCGGCGCGCAGCACCGCGCCCTGCGTGCGCTCGGGCGAGACGCTCTCGACGCCGGGCACGTCGGCGATCGCCTCGGCATCCGCGAGCACGAGCGTGGCGATGTCCCCGCCGCCGCCGCGGATGCCCGGGGCACCGGGCCGCACGATGAGCAGGTTCGTGCCCATCGCCTGGATGCGCTCCAGGACGTCGGCCTTGCTGCCGCTGCCGATCGCGAGCATCGCGACGACGGATGCGACGCCGATGATCACGCCGAGCAGCGTGAGCGCCGTCCGGAACAGGTTCGCGCGCAGCGCGCGGAACGCGATCTTGATCGATTCACCGACTCCCACGCCGAGGTTGCCGCGCGTCGGCTTCGAAGCGGCAAGGGCTGAGGGCTGAGGGCTGAGGGCTGAGGATCCGGTCGCGGTGCGCTCGTCGCGTAGGACCTTGCCATCCTTCAGTTCCACGAGTCGATGCGCATTCGCCGCCACGGTCGCATCGTGCGTGATCAACAGCACGGTTCGGCCCTCGGCATGCAGCGACTTCAGGATCTGCATCACCTCGGCGCCGCTGTGCGAGTCGAGCGCGCCGGTCGGCTCGTCGGCGAGCACGACGGGTGCGTCGTTCATGAGCGCGCGGGCGATCGCCACGCGCTGCTGCTGGCCGCCCGAGAGCTGCGACGGGCGATGCCCCACGCGCTCGCCGAGGCCGAGCCGTGCGAGCAGCGAAGCGGCGCGCTCGTCGCGGGCGCGCTTCGCGAGGCCCGCATAAAGCGACGGCACCTCGACGTTCTCGAGCGCCGTCGCGTTCGCGAGCAGGTTGTAGCGCTGGAACACGAATCCGAACGTGTCGCGGCGCAGCGACGCCAGCTCGTCGGCGGACAGGCCTGCCACGTCGATGCCGTTCACGCGGTACGTGCCCGCCGTCGGGCGATCGAGGCAACCGAGCACGTTCAGCAGCGTGCTCTTTCCCGACCCGGACTGGCCCATGATCGCGACGAACTCGCCCGCCGCGATCTCGAGGTCCACGCCATCGAGCGCGCGCACCTGCGAGTCGCCGCTCGCATACACGCGGCTGACGCCGCGCAGAGACAGCAGCGGCTCGCTCATCGGCCGGCGCCACGGCGGCCGCCACCCGCGCCGAGCGGGGAGCGCGGACCGCCCCACTGCTGCGCGTCGGCGCCCTGCGGCAGGATCACGCGCTCACCGGCCTTCAGCCCGGACACGACTTCAGCCATCGCGCGGCTGCGCGTGCCGACGACGACGTCGCGCGCTTCCTCGCCGGCCGGCGTCTTGACGCGCGCACGGAACGCGCCGGGCCGTCCCGCGGGCTCGAGCGCGGCGAGCGGCACGAGCGGCACGTCCTGCGCGCGGCGCTGCGGGAAGAACACCTGCGCCGTCATGCCGGGCAGCAGCGCATTGTCCGGGTTGTCGACGTCGAGCAGCACGTTGAACAGCACGACGTCGTTCAGCACCGTCGGCGTCGGCTGCACCTGGCGCACGACCGTATTCCACTTGCGGTCCGGCGAGCCGAGCGTCGTGAAGTACGCGGCCATCCCGGGCGAGATGCGTCCGACGTCGGCCTCGGCGACCTGCGCGACCACGGTCATGTGCGCGAGGTCGGCAATCCGGAGGATGGTCGGCGACACCTGCGTCGCATTCAGCGTCTGGCCCTCGACGGCGGTGAGCGACACGACGGTGCCGGGCATCGGCGCGAGCACCTTCGCGTAGCCGAGCGTGGAGCGGTCGCCTTCGACGGTGGACTTCGCCTCGGCGATCTGCGCGTCGAGCGAGCCCAGGCGCGCCTTCGCGCTGGCGAGCGCAGCGGCGCTCGTGTCTCGCACGTCGGCGCTGATGAGCTTGCGTTCGTACAGCGCGAGGTTGCGCTCGTTCTGCTTCTGCGCGAGCGCGAGCTGCGCCTCCTGCTCGCGACGCTGCGCGGCCAGGCTGTTCACGCGCGCCTCGTTCGCCTGTACGCGGCTCTCGATCACGCGCGCGTCGATCTCGGCGAGCAGCTGGTCCTTCGCGACCTGGTCGCCGACCTGGACATCGACCTTGTCGAGCTGCCCCGACACCTGCGCGCCGACGTCGACATAGGTGCGCGGCTCGAGCTTGCCGAGCGCGGATACCGATTGCTCGAGCGCGCCTGTCGTCACTTCGACGGTGCGCTCGGCCTGCGTGCGCTCGCCGCTGCACGCGGCGAGCGCGAGCAGTGCGAGCGGAATGGCGATGACTCGTCCGGAAAGCTTCGGCACAGCGGTGTCGTCCGTTCGGCGGCGCGCGTCCTGCGCAATGCCGTGCAAACGGGGTGCCGGGCCAATTCCGTCGGTGCGGCGTTCAGCCGACGGTCGGTTTCAGCTCAGTCGTCCCACCTGTCGTCGCGGGTGAAGACCACACCATCCTCGACCTTGACCGGGAACGAAGCAGTCGGCTCGTAGGCCGGCGGCGTGCGCGCGGCGCCGTTGCGCACGTCGAAGCGCGCGCCGTGGCGCGGGCATTCGATCTCGACACCGTCGAGCTTGCCGCCGGTCAGCTCGCCGCCGTCGTGCGTGCAGACGTCCTCGATCGCGTAGTACGTGCCGTCGACGTTGAAGACGGCGATGCGGGTGCCATCGTGCTCGACGACGCGGTATTCGCCGGGAAGGAGCTCCTCCGTCGGGCAGACCCGCGTCCAGTTCATGGCGCGGGAGCAGAGAGCTGATAGCGGGCGGCGGCAAGATCAGCTTGCGCTTCGACGTGGCGGCTGCTGCCGCTCCCCGCTTCCCGCTCCCCGCTCACAGCCGCTTCTCCAGCACGATGAACTCGAGGTCGTCGCGCTTCGGCAGGCCGAAGCGCGCGTCGCCGTACGGGAAGGGCTTGCGCTCGCCGGTCTTCGCATAGCCGCGGCGCTCGTACCAGGCGATCAGCTCGTCGCGCTGGCGGATCACTGTCATGAATACGGAGGCGCAGTGCCACTCGTCGCGCGCGATGCGCTCGCACTCGGCGATCAGCTGGTTGCCGATGCCGCCGCCCTGCGATTTCGGGTTCACCGAGAACATGCCGAAGTACGCGCCCCGCGGCTGGCACTCGATGTGCGCGCAGGCCATCAACCTGCCGTCCTGCTCCGCGAGCACGATGCGGCTGTTCGGGTCGGCGATCGTGCGGCCGACGCCTTCCGGGTCGGTGCGCTGGCCGTCCAGCAGGTCGGCTTCCGTCGTCCATCCGGCACGGCTCGCGTCGCCGCGATAGGCCGATTGGACGAGCGCGACGAGCGCGTCGACGTCGGCGGGCCGTGCCGCGCGGAACGCCAGCGTGGGAGTGGCAGTCGTCATTCGTGGTGTCCCTCGTTCGAATCCAGGGCCGCGGCGAGCGTCGCGAACGGCAGCAGCGCGCACTTCTGCCGCGCCGGGAAACGGCGCAGCTCGGCCAGCGCGGCCAGCTCGCCGGTCGCTACGGCGGCGGCGTCGGATTCGAGCATCGCACGGAAGGATTCGTGCAGTCGCTCGAAGCCCGCGCGCGTGGCACCTTCCGCCTGCTCGCCCAGCATCGACGCCGTCGCCACGACGATCGCGCAGGCATCGCCGGTGAAGCCCAGCGCGGCGATGCGGTCGCCGTCGAGCACGAGCTCGCAGCGCAGCCGGTCGCCGCAGCGCGCATTCTCGCCGTCGGCGGCGTGCGTGTGGCCCGGCAGCGGCCCGAAGCGACGCGGCGCGCGGTTGTGTTCGAGCACCGTGCGCTGGTAGAGGTCGGAGATCGCAGGCATGACGGGGATTGTAGGAGCCCGCT
>CALKUS010000085.1 GCA_937996755.1 uncultured Pseudomonadota bacterium
TACGAGATACATTGGCGTGACTGGAGTTCAGACGTGTGCTCTTCCGATCTGCAAACTGCCTAGAACCTACACTTCCGCCGCTTTGGCATGCCCCGGCGCAACGGGGTCAGCCGTACTGAAGCATCACCTCCTCGACAGTCCTCGCACAGAAGGAACGACGTTGATGCTGGAAAATTACCTCCCCATTCTCGTGTTCGTGCTGATCGGTGTCGTCGTCGGTGGCGTGGCCATTGCTGCCGGCATGGTCCTGGGTCCGAATCATCCGGACAGTGAAAAGCTCTCGCCTTACGAGTGCGGCTTCGAGGCCTTCGAAGATTCGCGAATGAAGTTCGATGTCCGCTATTACCTCGTGGCCATCCTGTTCATCATCTTCGATCTCGAAATCGCCTTCCTGTTCCCGTGGGCTGTCGTGCTCGATCAGATCGGTGGCTTTGGTTTCGTGGCGATGGCCGTGTTCCTGGGCATTCTCGTCATCGGCTTCATCTACGAGTGGAAGAAGGGGGCACTGGAATGGGAATAGAAGGGCTTCTTGAAAAAGGCGTTGTCACCACCACGGCCGACAAGCTGATCAACTGGGCGCGTACCGGTTCGCTCTGGCCGATGACTTTCGGCCTTGCCTGCTGTGCGGTCGAAATGATGCACGCCGGCGCTTCCCGTTACGACCTCGATCGATTCGGCATCGTGTTCCGGCCGAGTCCGCGCCAGTCCGACGTCATGATCGTGGCCGGCACGCTGGTCAACAAGATGGCCCCCGCCCTGCGCAAGGTCTATGACCAGATGGCCGAACCGCGCTGGGTGATTTCGATGGGTTCCTGCGCCAACGGCGGTGGTTATTACCACTATTCCTATGCTGTCGTGCGCGGTTGCGACCGTATCGTGCCCGTCGACGTCTATGTGCCCGGCTGTCCGCCGACGGCCGAGGCGCTGCTGTACGGCATCATCCAGTTGCAGAACAAGATCAAGCGCACCAACACGATTGCCCGCTAAGGGAACCGCTCATGTCCGAAACTGCTGAAAGCTTGTGGGAGGCGCTGTCGGCGCGCTTCGGAGTCGCGATCACCGGACATAATCTTTGCTGCGGCGAACTGACCATCGAGGTCGATGCCGCGGTGGCGCTCGATGTATTTGTCGCCCTGCGGGATGAATCCGGTTTCGAGGAACTCATGGACGTTGCCGGCGTGGATTATTCCGCATACGGACTGACGGAATGGGCCACGGACGATACTTCGTCACGCGGTTTCAGCCGCGGTTTCGTTGCCCGCGCTCCGGGTCGTTCGGCGGCGGCCGTCAATGATGCCCTAGCCGATGCTCCGCTGGAGCGCCGGTTCGCGGCTGTCTATCAGCTGCTGTCGGTTTCGCGCAACGAGCGTCTGCGGGTCCGGGTTTTTGCGCCGGATGATGAACTGCCGGTCGTGCCGTCCGTGATCAATGTCTGGTCCAGCGCCAGCTGGTACGAGCGTGAAGCCTTCGATCTGTACGGCATCGTGTTTGAAGGCCATCCGGACCTGCGCCGCCTGCTGACCGATTACGGCTTTGTCGGTCATCCGTTCCGCAAGGATTTCCCGCTGATCGGCAACGTGGAAATGCGTTACGACCCGGAGCGTGCCCGTGTCGTGTACGAGCCGGTGTCGATCGATCCGCGCGTGCTGGTGCCGCGCGTGATCCGTGAAGATCACCGCTACGTTTCCGAATCCTGATCGAGGAGCGCTTGCGCGATGCCCGAGATTCGCAATTACACCCTGAACTTCGGTCCGCAGCATCCCGCAGCGCATGGCGTGTTGCGCCTGGTGCTGGAGCTGGACGGCGAGGTCATCCAGCGCGCCGATCCGCACATCGGCCTGCTGCACCGCGGCACCGAGAAGCTGGCCGAATCCAAGCCGTTCAATCAGTCGATCGGCTACATGGACCGGCTCGACTACGTGTCGATGATGTGCAACGAGCACGGCTACGTGCTGGCCATCGAAAAGCTGCTCGGGGTCGAAGTACCGCTGCGCGCCCAGTACATCCGCGTGATGTTCGATGAAATCACGCGCATCCTGAACCATCTGATGTGGCTCGGCGCCCACGGTCTCGACATCGGCGCGATGACGGTCTTCCTGTACTGCTTCCGTGAGCGTGAAGACCTCATGGACTGCTACGAGGGCGTCTCGGGTGCGCGCATGCATGCGACCTATTACCGGCCGGGCGGTGTTGCCCGCGATCTGCCGGACAGCATGCCGAAGTACGAATACAACGCCTACCGGTCGAAGGCCGAGATCGATGCGCTGAACGAGACGCGCGGCGGCTCGATGCTCGATTTCCTCGAAGCCTTCACCGAGCGGTTCCCGGGGCGCGTCGACGAGTACGAGACGCTGCTGACCGAGAACCGGATCTGGAAGCAGCGCACGGTCGGTATCGGTGTCGTGACGCCGGAGCGCGCGCTGCAGCTCGGTTTCTCCGGTCCGATGCTGCGCGGTTCGGGCATCGAATGGGATCTGCGCAAGAAGCAGCCGTACGAGGTCTACGACCGTCTCGATTTCGACATTCCGGTCGGTACCCACGGCGACTGCTACGACCGCTATCTGGTCCGGGTCGAGGAAATGCGCCAGTCCAACCGGATCATCCGTCAGTGCATTCGCTGGCTGCGTGACAACCCCGGGCCGGTCATGCCCGAAGGGCACAAGGTTTCGCCGCCGAAGCGCGAGGAAATGAAGGAGTCGATGGAGGCCCTCATCCATCACTTCAAGCTGTTCTCCGAGGGCTACTGCGTTCCGGCCGGTGAGGTCTATACGGCGGTCGAGCATCCGAAGGGCGAATTCGGCGTTTATCTCGTCTCGGACGGCGCGAACAAGCCGTATCGGGTCAAGGTGCGTGCGCCCGGCTTCGCGCATCTGGCTGCGATCGACGAGATGGTACGCGGTCACATGCTGGCTGACGTCGTCGCCGTGATCGGCACGCAGGATATCGTGTTCGGGGAGATCGACCGCTGATGAGCCAGAACAAGCATGCCGTGCTGTCCGAGCACGCCTGTCACGAAATCGACCGCTGGGTCGCCAAATATCCGCCGGAGCGCAAGCAGTCGGCGGTGCTGGCCGCGCTGCGCGAAGTGCAGCACGAAAACGGCGGGTATCTCACGAACGAACTGATGGACGCGGTGGCCGATTATCTCGGCCTGCCCGCGATCGCGGTCTATGAGGTCGCGTCGTTCTATTCGATGTACGAACTGAAGCCCGTCGGCCGGCACAACATCGCGGTCTGCACGAACATCTCGTGCATGCTGCGTGGCTCGGACGAAATCGTCGCGCACATCGAGCAGAAACTCGGCATCAGACTCGGCGAAAGCACTGCGGATGGCAAGTTCTACCTGAAGAAGGAAGAGGAATGCCTGGCCGCCTGTGCGAGCGCGCCGATGATGCAGGTGGATCACGTCTACTACGAGAATCTGACGACTGCCGAAGTCGACCGGATTCTCGACGGCCTGGAGTGAGCGCGCGATGTTCCTGAACGGGATGCTGTATGCGACGAAGACCCTGGACAATCCGTGGTCGCTCGAAACCTACGTCCAGCAGGGCGGTTACGAGGCGTGGAAGAAAATTCTGCGCGGCGAACTGACGGCCGACGAAGTCATCGACCGCCAAGGCCTCAAGCAGATCACTGACAGCGGCGCCATCGAGGCGCTGGTGGACGAAGTGCTGGCGGTCGGCGACGCCTCGTTTCAAAGCAAATGTCTTCAGCGCATCGAAGAGCTTCGCCGCAACGGAATGACCATCGTTTTCGTTTCGCACGACATGACAGCGGTGGAGCGTCTGTGCAGTCGCGTGTTCTTTCTACAAAACGGCCGAATCAAAGCTGAAGGGGAAACGCGAAAAATTATCCAACAGTATTATGAAGCCA
>CALKUS010000086.1 GCA_937996755.1 uncultured Pseudomonadota bacterium
CCGCGTTGTTTGACGCTGCCTTTGCCCGTGGTGAAATAATTTTTGATGCCCTCGATGCCGCAGATGAAGCCGCCGGTGGGGAAGTCCGGACCTTTGACGAACTTCATCAACTCCGGAATCGTGATGCCCGGCTTGTCGATCTGGGCGCAGATGCCGTCAATGACTTCGCCCAGATTGTGGGGCGGCATGTTGGTGGCCATGCCGACGGCGATACCGGTGCCGCCGTTGACCAGAAGGTTCGGGAATGCGGCAGGGAAAACCGTGGGTTCGGTGAGCCGTTCGTCGTAGTTTGGGACGAAATCCACCGTTTCCTTCTCCATGTCTGCCATCAGCAGTGCGCCGAGATGCGTGAGGCGCGCTTCGGTGTAACGCATCGCCGCAGGTGGATCGTTTTCGACTGAGCCGAAATTGCCTTTGCCGTCCACGAGTTTTTCGCGCATCGCCCACGGTTGAGCCATGTGCACGAGTGTGGGGTAAATCACCGCTTCGCCGTGCGGATGGTAGTTACCGGAAGTGTCACCGCAGATCTTCGCGCACTTGATGTGCTTGCGTCCGGGAAACAGCGATAGATTTTCCATCGCGTACAAGATGCGGCGTTGCGAGGGCTTGAGGCCGTCGCGCACGTCGGGCAACGCGCGCGAGATGATGACCGACATCGAGTAATCCAAGAACGAGTTCTTGATCTCATCGGCGACATTGATTTTGGAGACCTTCTCGCCCTGGGTGTACGCGCCACCTGTTGGTTTTTGCTCCGGTGGTTGCGGGGGCTGTGGCGGCTGATTGGATTCGTTTTCGTCTGGCATGATGCTGATTCAGGAAAGTTTGTTGCGGGTGATCAAACGTCGAGGTTGCGGACGTTCAGCGCGTTATCCACGATGAAATCGCGGCGGGGTTCGACTTCTTCGCCCATCAAGGTCACGAACATCTCCTCGGCTTCGACGGCGTCGGTCAATTCGATGCGCAAGAGCTTGCGCTTGGTGGGGTTCATCGTGGTTTCGAAAAGTTCCTTGGCATCCATTTCGCCCAAGCCCTTGAAGCGATACATCTGAATGCCCTTTTTGCCGACAGTCTTCACACCGGTGAGAATTTCCGGGATCGAGAACAGCGGCGTAATCGTGGCGCGCTCGCCTTCGCCTTCGACGTGAACAGGCCCGTGCACTCGTACACCACGTCGACGCCGAGCGAGCCCCACGGCAGCTTCGCCGGGTCGCGCTCGGCGAACACCTTGATGCGGTCGCCGTTGATCACGAGGTCGCCACCGTCGACGCTCACCTCGTGCCTGAAACGGCCGTGCGCCGTGTCGTACTGCGTCAGGTGCGCGTTCGTCTCGGCGTCGCCGAGGTCGTTCACCGCGACGACCTGGATCTCGTTCGTGCGGTTGGACTCGTACAGCGCGCGCAGGATGTTGCGTCCGATGCGGCCGTAACCGTTGATCGCGACCTTGATCGCCATGGCGTTCGATTCCCGGGTTCGACGTTGGAAGGGCGCGATTCTAGCGGGCAGCGTGGAAGCCTCGCGAGGGCCACTTCGCTGCGGTGACGGGGCCACTTTCGTCGGCGCCATCCCCGGCGCCCGCGCGCGCCGCCGGGCCGCACCTTCGGCCATCCTGGTCTCAGCCGATTCCGCGCGGCAGCCACCGACAGGGCGGCCGCTCTCCGCGCGGAATCAATGCTTCTGGAACCGCGGCAGCCAGTGCGCGAGCAGGCCAAGTCGGGCGACGGCGGACGATTCCTGCAGCAACTGCTGCCGTTCCTCGTTCTCGAGCGGCAGCAGCTCGGCGAGGCGGAACGCGACCCAGGCGGCGTCGTCGAAGCGCGCCTGCTCGGCGTCCCCGAGCTCGCCGCCGACCTGCTCGGCGAGGCGCTGCAGGATGGTGGTGAGCACGCCGTATTCGGGCGGCACGGCGATGACCGGCTCGGGATCGGCGAGCGCGACCCGCGCGACGATCAGGCCGTTGTCGCGCACGCGCGTGCGGTCGACGTGGAAGCGCCGCTGGCCGCGCGCGACGATGCCCAGCAGCCCGTCGGGCAGCGTCGAGAAATCCTCGATCTGCGCCGTGGTGCCGAACGCCGCCGGCAGCGCGGGCTCGCCGGCTTCGTGGCCGCGCACGATCAGGCACACGCCGAACGGCTGGCCGCTGCGCGTGCAGTCGCGGATCAGGTCGAGGTAGCGCCGCTCGAAGATGCGCAGGTCGAGGCGCCCGCCCGGATAGAGGACGGTGGAAAGCGGGAACAGCGGCAGGTCGTCGGGCGCGGCGCGCACTCGACGAGTGTGCCGCCGCGGGTCCCCTCCGACAAGATGAAACGCCGCATGACTCGTGCCCCGTGGGTCAGGCGGTTGCCGGTCCGCGCATGCGCGGACCGGCGGCGGTGTGGAGACCGATCAGGCTGGGGTTCGATGCGACCCGATCGGCGTCGACACCCGCCGGACTCATCGCTCGAATTCGTAGCGGCCGTCGGGGAACACGTTGACGTAGATGTACATCGGGACGTTGCCGGGGTTGCCGAAGAACGTCACGCGCCATTTGTCGGGCAGCTGGTTCGTTTCCTTGATGTAGAACGTCGCGCGGTCCATGCCTTCCTGCTGGCAGTAGTAGTCCATCGCCTTGTTCGCGGTGTTGAACGCGTCCTGGATGTTCTTCGCCGGCTGCACGCCGATCTGCTCGTTGTTGAGCGTCGTGACCTGCGGGATCGGCTGCGCCTCGGGGTCCGCCTCGGGCGTCGGCGTCGGTTCCGGCGCAGCGGGCGTGGGGGTGGGTTCGGGCGCCGGCGCGGCGGGCTCGTCGTTACCGCAGGCAGCGAGTGCCAGCGCGGCGAGCATCGTCGGGAGCAACAGCTTGTTCATCGTTCCTTTCCTGGTTGCGACGGCGGGACGCAGGGATGGACCCGCGGCGGCCGCCAAGGTTCCCGCGGGCGGCGACGGCCCGTCCAGCGCGGTTTCAGGGCCCCGCGATCGCCGCTGCGAAGCGGCGCGGCGCGTCCTCGAAGCCGCCGTTCGACATGAAGACGACGTGGTCTCCCGCGCGGGCGAGCGCGCGCAGGCGCTCGACGAGTGCGGGCACGCTCGCGGCGGTTTCGCCACGCCCGCCCAGCGCATCGGTGACGGCCGATGCGTCCCACGGGAGGTCCGGGCGACGCAGGAACACGACGGCGTCGGCGTCGCGGAACGCGGGCGCGAGCTCGCGCGCATGCGCACCGGCGCGCATCGAGTTGCTGCGCGGCTCCATGCCCACGAGGATGCGCGCGGTCGCACCGATTCGCGCGCGCAGTCCGGCCAGCGTGGTCGCGATCGCCGTGGGATGGTGCGCGAAGTCGTCGTACACGGCGATGCCGCCGTGACCGGCGACGAGCTCGAGCCGGCGCTTCGCGCTGCGGAATTCGCCGAGCGCGACGCACGCCGCGCCCGCATCCACGCCCGCGGCGTGCGCGGCCGCGACGGCAGCGAGCGCGTTCATCACGTTGTGCCGCCCGAGCAGCGGCCACTCGACGCGGCCGACGCGTGCGCCGCGCGCGAGCACGTCGAACGCCGAGCCGTCCGCGGCGACGCCTGCCGCGCGCCACTCGGCGTCGGGCGCGTCGATCGCGAAGCGCTCGACCGGCGTCCAGCAACCCATCGCGAGCACTTCCGCGAGCCGCGCGTCCTCGCCGTTCACGATCAACCGGCCCGCATGCGGCACGATGCGCACGAGGTGGTGGAACTGGCGCTGGATCGCCGCCACGTCGGGGAAGATGTCGGCGTGGTCGTACTCGAGGTTGTTCAGCACGGCGATCCACGGCCGGTAGTGCACGAACTTCGAGCGCTTGTCGAAGAACGCCGTGTCGTATTCGTCGGCCTCGACCACGAAATCGCGACCGCCGCCGAGGCGCGCGGACACGCCGAAGTTCTCGGGCACGCCGCCGACGAGGAACCCGGGATCGCGTTTCGCGTGCGCATGGATCCACGCGAGCATCGCCGTGGTCGTGGTCTTGCCGTGCGTGCCGGCGACCGCCGTGACGCGGCGCCCGGGCAGCACGTTTTCGCCGAGCCATTGCGGGCCGGACACGTAGCGGAGCTGCGCATCGAGCAGGTGCTCGACGGCGGCGTTGCCGCGCGACATCGCGTTGCCGACGACGACGAGGTCGGGCGCAGGATCGAGATGTGCAGCGGCATAGCCGGCCTTCAGCGCGATGCCGAGCTGCGCGAGCTGCGTGCTCATCGGCGGGTAGATGCCCTGGTCGGAGCCTTCCACGTCGAGCCCGAGCTCGCGCGCGAGCGCGGCGAGGCCGCCCATGAACGTGCCGCAGATGCCGAGGACGTGGATGCGCATGGCCGGCTCAGGTCGTTGCACGTTCGAAGATCGCGGCCGCGACCACCTGGTCCACCGCGAGGAACACGACGGCGACCAGCACGCCGAAGCGGAGCTTCAGGTCGAGCGCGTGCCGCAGGATGTGACCGGTGATCGCGATGTCCCAGAACTGGAACACGAGCGCGCCCATGAGTGACAGGTGCTGCGCGCGCGTCCACGCCTTGGGGTCGTTCCCCATTCCGTCCGTGCCGAACAACACGGGGATCAGGAGCAGCGTGAGCACGATGCCCGCGCTGAGCAGCGCCGTCGCGGTCTGCACGAAGCGCTCGGACTTCTCGCCGATGCGCAGCGCCACCGCGGTCAGCGCGAGCTGCAGCAGCAGAGAGAACGCAGTGCGCGCCATGCTGATGTCTTTCAGCTCGGTGGCGAGCGCCGCGGAGAGCGCGAGCATCGCCGCGATCAGCAGCGCGAGCAGCGACTGCGAATACGGGAGGTCCTGCGGCCCGCGCCGGAGGAACACGAGGTCGCGGACGAGGGGCAGCAGCGTGGCGAACGGCGGCACGAGGCGGGAATCCGGCGGGATTGTGAAATGGGGACGGAGGTAATGAAATGGGGACGGAGGTAATTAAGGTGCGCCTTAATTACCTCCGTCCCCATTTCCGCCCATTTCCGCAGTCCCCATTTCCGCATCTTGCCCCAGATCGCCATGACCGGAAAGCACGCCGGCGACGCCGTCATCGAGCTCGACGCGCGCGGCATGCGCTGCCCCGAGCCCGTGCTGAAGCTGCGCGCGGCATTGCGCGAGGCGCCGCCGGGCACGCGCGTGCGCCTGCGCGCGGACGACCCGCTCGCGGGCGTGGACGTGAAGGCGTATTGCCTGCGCAGCGGCGACGCGCTCGTCGGCGAGCGCGAGGCGGCGGGCGAGTGGGAGTTCGTGGTCGAGCGGCGCTGACTCAGGCCGACGCGGCTCGCGGCGGGTTGCAGCTGCTGCGCACGGCACCGGTGATGCGTGCATCGACGTCGTCCATCGAACCGACGCCATCGACCTCGACCAGCAGGCCTTCGTCGCGGAAGTGCTGGATGATCGGCGCCGTCTGCTCCTGGTACACGCGCAGGCGCTCGCGCACCGTCTCCGGCGTGTCGTCGACGCGGCCTTCGGCTTTCGCGCGGCCGGCGAGGCGATCGAACAACAGGTGTTCCGGCACCGACAGCAGCACGGCGCAATCGAGCGGCTGGCCGATGCGTGCGAGCAGCGCCTCGAGCGCCCTGCACTGCGCGATGTTGCGCGGGTAGCCGTCGAGGATGAAACCGGGCTTCGCGTCGTCCTGCGCCACGCGCTGTTCCAGCATGCCGAGCATGATCTCGTCGGACACGAGGTGCCCGCGATCCATCACGGCCTTCGCCTGGATGCCGAGCGGCGTGCCCGCCCTGACCTGCGCGCGCAGGAGGTCGCCCGTCGAGATGTGGGCCAGGCCGAGCTCGGTTTTCAGGCGCGTGGCCTGGGTACCCTTGCCCGAGCCGGGCGCGCCGAGAAACACGATACGCATGGGTTGTCCGTAGGGGTCGCAGCGCAACGCAAAGCGCGGCCGCGGGGCGGAAAGAGTTGCCTGAACCGTATCGTTCGGACCCCGCCAAGTCAATGAATTTCCGGGGGCGATGGCTGCGCGAGCCGGCCGATTCTGCGATCCTGCCGGCCGGCGGCGGCTTCGGACCGGAAGGAACCATGTCCAAGGGCAACCTGCTCTACGCACAATCGGGCGGCGTCACCGCCGTCATCAACACGACCGCCGCGGCGGTGATCGAAACGGCGCGGCGCAACCCGTCGCGCATCGGCAAGGTCTACGCGGCGCGCAACGGCATCATCGGTGCGCTGCGCGAGGACCTGATCGACACTTCGGCCGAGAAACCGGCCGACATCCGCGCGCTCGCGCACACGCCGGGCGGCGCGTTCGGCTCGTGCCGCTTCAAGCTGAAGAGCTTCGAGGCCGACCGCGCGCAGTACGAACGCCTGATCGAGGTGTTCCGCGCGCACGACATCCGCTGGTTCCTCTACAACGGCGGCAACGATTCCGCGGACACCTCGAACAAGCTGTCGCAGATCGGCGAGACGCTCGGCTATCCGATCAGCTGCATCGGCGTGCCGAAGACGGTCGACAACGACCTCGAGGTCACCGACAACTGCCCCGGCTTCGGCTCGGTCGCGAAATACACGGCCGTCTCGATCCTCGAGGCGAGCCTGGACGTCCGCTCGATGCACGAATCCTCGACGAAGGTGTTCGTGATGGAAGTGATGGGCCGCCACGCGGGCTGGATCGCCGCCGCCGCGGGCCTTGCCGGCAACGGGCCGGACGAAGCGCCGCACATCATCCTGTTCCCCGAGCAGCCGTTCGACGAGGCGCGTTTCCTCGACCGCGTGCGGTCGTGCGTCGAGCGCATCGGCTGGTGCTCGGTGGTCGTGTCGGAAGGCCTGAAGACGCCGGAAGGCCGCTTCCTCGCCGAAGCCGGCACCGTCGACGCGTTCGGCCACAGCCAGCTCGGCGGCGTCGGCCCGACGATCGCGCAGCTGGTGAAGGACAAGCTCGGCTACAAGTACCACTGGGCGGTGAGCGATTACCTGCAGCGCTCCGCGCGTCACATCGCCAGCAAGACCGACGCCGAGCAGGCCTACGCCGTCGGCAAGGCCGCCGTGCAGTACGCGATGGCCGGCATGAACGCCGTGATGCCGGTGATCAAGCGCGCATCGAAGAAGCCGTATCGCTGGGTCGTCGAGCCCGCGCCGCTCGCGCAGGTCGCGAACCACGAGAAGAAGATGCCGAAGGACTTCATCCGCGAGGACGGCTTCGGCATCACCGCGAAGTGCCGCGAATACCTCGAGCCGCTGATCCGCGGCGAGTCGTACCCGCCGTACGAAAAGGACGGGCTTCCGAGATACGTGACGCTGCGCTTGAAGCCGGTGAAGAAAAAGTTGCCCGAATACCGAATCGCGGACAAGTGAGCCGCTCGCGCGACTCGGGTTGACGAACCTGCGGAGCGCCGCCGCCGCACCTTGACGTCATCCCGGCGAAAGCCGGGACCCAGTGCCTTCGCGTCGTCCCCTCGCCATTTCGTCATTCCCGCGAAGGCGGTCGATCCCGCGCGCTGAGCGGACGCCTCAGCGTCCGCTGCGCGGGATGGGGTGAGCCATGGATGGCGAACGGATGAGCCGCAGGGATGCAGGCTTCAGTTTTCGACGGAGCTGTCGCTCTGGACAGTTTCGCCTGCCGGCGACCGGAGGAGGGACGCTGGCCCGCCCCTCCTCCGGACTCCACCCGGGCCTGCGAGCGAGATCAAAAGTACCCAAGCCCGACCGCGCGGGCTTGGGACCCAACGCTCGCAACACCACGCACCCTGAGTTCGTCGCGCGCTTTCTCGTCGACTTGCGTGAGGCAGCGCCAGGCCCGACCGCGCGGGCCTGGCGCGAACGGCGATGGGTCGTCGATACCGTCGGCGTTGGCGTCGGCGTCAGCCGCAATCGCGGCCACATCCGGCGTTCTCGAACTGCAGCGTGGTGTGGCGGATGCCGAATTGCTCGACGATCACGCGTTGCGCGTCGGCGAGCAGCGCGTCGCCTTCGCGCGTGCCGTCGTGCTCGAGGTGCGCGGTGAGTGCGGCGGCGGTGGTGGACAGGGACCAGACGTGCAGGTCGTGCACGGAGCGCACGCCGGGCACGGCGCGCAGTGCGGTGTCGATCGCGGCGGGGTCGATGCCGCGCGGCACGGCGTCGAGCGAGAGCGCGAGCGCTTCGCGCAGCAGGCCGATGCTCGAGAAGCCGATCACGATCGAGATCACGACGCCTGCCGCGGGATCGAGCCAGGCCCAGCCGGTGAGCATCACGAGGCCGCCGACCACGACGACCGCGGCGGACACGGCCGCGTCCGCCGCGAGGTGCAGGAACGCGCCGCGCGCATTGAGGTCGTTGCGCCGGCTGCGCCAGAACAGCGCCGCCGAGCCCGCGTTGACCAGCAGGCCGAGCAGCGCGACCGCCATCACGGGCAGGCCCGGCACCGGCTCGGGATGGCCGAAGCGGCGCAGGCTCTCCACGGTCAGCGCGCCGCAGGCGATGAGCAGGATCGCCGCGTTGAGCAGCGCCGCGAGGATGGTCGAGCGCGCCATGCCGTAGGTGTGGCGCCGCGTCGGCGCGCGCAGCGCGAGCCGCGCCGCGCCCCAGGCGAGCAGCAGGCCCATGACGTCGCCGAGGTTGTGGCCGGCGTCGGCCAGCAGCGCCATCGAGCCGATCTTGATGCCCACGCCCGCCTCGAACAGGACGAGCGCGATGTTGAGGATGGTGCTCCAGCGGAAGGCGCCGTGGGTGTGCGGGTCGGCGACGGCGTGCTGGTCGTGGGGGTCGGGGGCCGTGCCCGGGCCATGGTCGTGGCCGTGGTCGTGCGAATGGCCGTGGTGGTGGTGGAGGCCCATGGTTCCGCGAGTCTGAGGGTTGCAGGCGGGGTGATGAAATTACACCGGGGGTTGCAGAGCACCCCACCCTCGGTCCCTCCCCTGCGTCCCTGCCGGGCCGCAGGGGAGGGTTCGTTGTTTCCTGTCGTCGTGGGGCGCGCTGCCTCGTTTCCGGTCGTTTCTGGGCGCTCTGCGTTGTTTCCGGCGGGGTTTCGCGTAAACTCCCGCGGCCTTTTTCTTCTTCCCGGCGGCTCCTTCGGCCGGAAAATCCATCCTGTTGGGGGTTTCAGTCATGCAGGCAATGCTTGTAACGAATGGCTTGTGGATCACGCTCGGCTGCGCGGTGATCGCGCTGCTGTACGGGCTGTGGTCGATCCGCTGGATCATGGCGCGTCCGGCCGGCAACGAGCGGATGCAGGAAATCGCCGCCGCCGTGCAGCAGGGCGCGCGCGCGTACCTCAACCGCCAGTACACGACGATCTCGATCGTCGGCGTGGTGTTGTTCCTCGTGATCGGCTTCGCGCTGAAGTGGCCGACCGCGATCGGTTTCGCGCTCGGCGCGATCCTGTCCGGCCTCGCCGGCTACATCGGCATGAACGTGTCGGTGCGTGCGAACGTGCGCACGGCGGAAGCGGCGCGCAGCGGGATCAACCCGGCCCTCGCGGTCGCGTTCCGCGGCGGCGCGATCACCGGCATGCTGGTGGTGGGCCTCGGCCTGCTCGGCGTCGCCGGCTACTTCATCGGCCTGCAGAAGTTCGGGGTCGACCAGGCAGCCGCGCTGCACGCGCTCGTCGGCCTCGCGTTCGGCTCCTCGCTGATCTCGATCTTCGCGCGCCTCGGCGGCGGCATCTTCACGAAGGGCGCC
>CALKUS010000087.1 GCA_937996755.1 uncultured Pseudomonadota bacterium
CCTCGTCGCGCCGCAGAACTCCCGCGCCGACGCTCGCCGCGCGGAAGGCGTCGGCACCGTGACGCTCTGCTCGCTGGAGTCGCTGGACGAGATGCCGGCCGACGATATCGAGATCATCGAGGGCGATGAAGAGGGGGTCGTGCGGCGCAACAGCCTCGTCAACCATGCCGTGTTCGGCGTCGGGATGTACGCGACCGCGTGGTTGCTCGCCGCCGCGCCGGGCTGATCGGTCGTCACGACTTCGCGGAGATGGCGCTGAGCTCCTCGAGGTCGAGGTCGCGCTCGAGCTCGTCGAGCGTCTCGTCGTCGATCTCGCCGGCGCGATGCAGGCGGAGCAACTCCTCGCGACCCGCGGCCACGGCAGCCAGCACGACGTCGAAGTGCGCCTGCAGCACGGGCACGTGCTTCTCGGTGTCTGCAGCGTAGTTGGCGATCGCACGCGCGCGCCGCGTGTACTGGTCGAGCAGCTTGGGATGGATCACGTTGCCGTCGGCGTCGTGCGCGAGCCGTTGCACCACCGCGAGCTGCGCGTGTGCCATCGACGCTTCCGCCTGCGGCATGCTGACGCGCGGCTTCGCACCGTCGGGCTCGCGCAGCCTGGCCCATTCGATCACGCGGCCGAGCGTGGCGCCCTGCGCGAGCAGCGTCGCGAAGATCACCGCGAATGAAGCAACGAGGATGAAGTCGCGCCCGGGGAAGCCCTCGGGCACGCTCAGCGCGAGCGCGAGCGTCACGACGCCGCGCACGCCCGCCCAGCTCAAGACGGTGGCGGCACGCGCCCCGAGCGGCTCGCGGAGCCCGGGCCGCAGCGCGTGCACGACGCGATTGATCGCGTCGGCAGCGAAGATCCAGACGAAGCGCGCCACGGTGAGCGCGAGCAGGATCGCGAAGACCTGCAACCCGACCCCCGATGCGATTACCGAGAAGCCGCCGTTGCGCTCGAGCACGCCGCGCAGCGAGAGGCCGATCAGGATGAACACGGCGGCTTCCATCAGGAACACCATCACGGTCCAGAACGACGTGCCGCGCATGCGCATCGCGGCCGTCAGCACGGTGTGCTGGTGGCGGCTCGCGACGATGCCGGTGGTGACGGCGGCGATCACGCCGGACACGTGCACCATTTCGCCGAGCAGGTAGGAAGTCCAGCCCAGCAGCACGGTCGTCGAGATGATGAGGTACTCGTTCTCCAGCCGGCGCACGAGCAGCACCCACGCCTTGCCGACCACGAAACCGATCACCATGCCGCCGATCGCGAGCACGAAGAACGTGCCGACGGCGCCGGTCGCGCTGAACGCGCCGGTGACGCCCGCGGCGATCGCGAAGCGGAACAGCACGAGGCCGGTCGCGTCGTTCAGCAGGCTCTCGCCCTCGAGCAGGATGCGCAGCCGGCGCGGCAGCTTCACGCGCTCGAGCACGGCACGCGCCGAGACCGCGTCGGGCGGCGAGACGATCGCGCCGAGCGCGAAGCAAGCCGGCCACGAAAGCGACGGCACGAGCATGTGCGAGACCACTGCGACGACGACGCACGTGAACACCACCGCACCCACCGCGAGCGACGTGACGCCGACCAGGTGCCGCCGCAACGGCCCGATCGCGATGCTCCACGCGCCGTCCATCAGGAGCGGCGGCAGGAAGATCACGAGCACGAGCCCCGGATCGATGCTGATCGTCGGCAGTCCCGGCACGAACGCGAGCGCCGCGCCGCCCACCAGCAGCCCGACGGACGGCGGCAGCCCCACCTTCTGCGCGAGGTAGTGCAGCGCGATGATCGCCACGAACATTCCGATCACCAGCTCGAACAGCTCGGTAGAGCTCATGCGCGACCGCCTCGCGTACAGGAACCGGAGTCAGGGTACGTTTTTCGGTGCGCCCCGGAAACCGGGGCCAGCGTACGTTCTCCGACCCCGTTCGCGGCGAATTCCGAAGGCACGTCGCGACGATGCCGCTGGCGACCCTGCCCTCCTGCTCGCGACGTCGCCGGAGCCGGTGGCGTCTGCGTGGCGCTTCCTTTCGGGGCAGGCGCGCCGGGGCAGCCGTCGGCTGCACTAGACTCGGGACGGGTGTCCAACGAGGGGGAGTGCGACATGCGCAAGGTGCTGCTGGGTTGCGTGCTGGCCGCGGCGAGCTTCGCCGCCAATGCGGACGCGGTGTTGTCGTGCGAGGAAGTCGACCAGGTGGGTGAGTCGCTGACCGGGCTCGGCGTCTATCTCGAAGACGAGAACGGCGAGATCGGTGAGGGCAGCCCGGAAGACGCGGCGCTCGGCGACGTCGTGACCGGGCTGGCCGACATCGCCGAAGCCGAGGGCGACGAGGACCTCGCGAATGCGAGCCTCGGCATGGCGAACGCGTGGGCCGACAACGACCGCGATGCGTTCACCGATGCGCTGGCCGACGCCGTCGCGAAGCTCGCGGTGATCTCGGCGCAGGATTGCCCCGAGTGATCCGGGGTTGAACGACGCGCTGCACGCGGAGCGTTCCGCGTGCAGCGTTCCGCATCGTGGCTACTGCTGCGATGCTTCCGCCGCCTCGCGTTCCGCTGCTCGCGCCGCCTGCTCGGCGGCGCGCAGCCGACCCATGCTTCCGAATCGGCAGTCGGTGTTGTCCGCGGGACACCTGTAGTCGCCGTTGAACCGCGGCTCGACCGTCGGCTCCTGGTCGCTCGGCTCCCCGTCGCGATGCGCCCTGGCGCACGCGCACGCCGTGGTGGTCACGGCGAAACCTGCCAGCGCCAGCAGCGCCACGATCGCAACGATCCGGAAGCGCGAAGACATCGGTGGCCACCTCTCGACGGGTCGGGTCGAGGGATGGAACGCGCGACGCCGCGAATCGGGGTCGCACCACGATCCGCCCGCGCGACTTGTCGCCAGGCTCAGGCGCAGCGCCGCGCGTTCGGCAGGAGCGTGACGACGGCGATGACGGGCAGCATCGAGACGAAGCTCGATGGTGCGTCCAGCGCGGCGGCGAGGACGGTCGCCGCCGCCCACAGGCCAGCCATCAACAGGTTGACGCGTTTCGGCATGACGGGCTCCGGTTGTCTGCGCCCATTGCAGCGCATCGCGCGCCGGTTACCCAGTGATGGTTGTCACCATCGGCGCCCGTGCTGAAGCGCGGCGGCGACTAGCGCTTCGCCAGCTCGAGCGCCCTGTCGAGCGCCTGGTCCGCCGGCACGTCGATGTCCGGCAGGATGCCCGTGCCTTCCCAGTCCTTGCCCGTGTCGGGATCGTAGGTGCGCCCGACCGGGATGAATGCGGCGAGGCCGGCGCCGATCGGCTCGATGCCGCCGAAGTGGTTCGCGCCCGCGGTGTGCTCGCCGATGAGCGTCGCGCGGTGCGTGCGCTTCAGCGCGAGCGCGAAGTGTTCGCCGGCGGAGCGCGTGCGCGGCGACGTGAGGAAGAATACTTTCGCCTTCGCGAGCGTCGCGCCGTCGGCGGCGGGAATCGCGACGTGCTCGCGCACGAGCAGTCCCGGCGTTCCCTGCACGGTGCGCAGGGTCGGCGTGTCGAGCAGTGCGGGACCGTCGCGCGCGTCGTCGGGCATCGCGACCGCCATGGCGACGAGCACGGTCTCCTGGCCGAACAGGTACGGGAACAGCGCATCCATCTCGGCCAGTCCGCCGCCGCGCGCTAGCGCGCGCGTGTCGATGATCACGGCCTTCGCGCTCGCGTAGTCCTTCACGAACGCCGCGATGGCGGCGAGCGACGCGGGCTCGCCCGCGAACTGGTTGAAGCGCAGGTAGGCGACGCCGTCGGCGATCCATTTCGGCTCGGCGACGCTCGGCAGGTCGACGTTCGCGAGCGAAGAAACGCGCGGACCGCCGGGCGCCGGCTTCGCGCCTTTCGCATCGGCGGGCAAGGGACCGCGCACCATGCCCGGCTCGGGCGCGAGGTCCACGCGCAGGTGTCCGTCGGCCGCGACGGCCTGCAGGTCGGCTGTGACGCGCTGCGCGAGCGCGCGCTTGTCCGCGATGCCGGCGTAGCTTCCGGCCGCAACGTTCTCGCGCAGCATTCGTGCGTAGCGCCGGCCGGTCGCCGGATCGACGAAGCGCGCCTCCAGCGTGCTCGCGAGGGTCTCGATGGCGGGCGCGTAATCCTCGGCATGCGCGCGCGGGGCGAATGCAACGAGCGCGAACAGGACGGCGGCGAGCGGTGCATGGCGCATGGGTGTTCCCTCGGCGGACCTCCTGCCGAGGATGCCGCTCGCGGGGGAAACGTCGCGCCGGCCGGAGGTCATGCCGGCGCGCGTTCGCAGGATCAGTCGAGGAAGCGCACGTGCCCGGTCGCGAGCTGGACGACGGCGCCGACCACCCTGCGGTCGTCGCCGGCGGCGGCGCGCGCCTTCAGCTCCGGCGATTCGACCAGCTGCCGCACCATCGCGCGGACATTCGCCTCGACGCCCGCTTCGACCTGCGCCTCGGGCGACAGGGAAGTGTCGAGGCCCTCGAGCGACGGCATGAGGTCCCGGAGCAGCAGCGATATGCGGGTCCGATGCGTGCCGCCGTGGAACTTCTCGTCGATCGCCGCCGCGACCGCACCGCAGCTCTCGTGGCCGAGCACCACGAGCAGCGGCGTGCCGAGGTGCACGCTCGCGTACTGGATCGAGCCGGCAACCGAAGGGCCGAGCACGTTCCCTGCGACGCGCACGACGAACAGTTGCCCGAACGACGCATCGAACAGCAACTCCGGGGGCACGCGGCTGTCGCTGCAGCCGAGGATCATCGCGAACGGGTGCTGACCGCGCGCCAGCTCGGCGAGCACTTCCTTCTGCACGGTCGGAAACTTCGCCTGCCCGGCGATGAAGCGCGCGTTGCCTTCCTTCAGGCGCGCGAGCGCCTGCTCCGACGTCATCGTGGTCCTGGCGTCGCCCTTCGCGTGCGCCATGGCAGCTCCCCTGTCCCGAACGCTGCGAGTCTACGCCGCGCGCCCATCGGCGCCGGTGCCTCCTGGGGCAGCCACGGCGGTATGCTCGCGCCATGAACGCCGCCGCAACGTGCGCCACGCCCGCGTTCCGCGTCCGCATCGGTCGATCGGCACTCACGGGCGTGCTGCTCGCCGCGATGGCGGCCGCGTGGACGTGGCAGTCGTTGCCCTCGCAGGAGACGCCGGGCCCGGTGGGACGCGTCGTCGCAGCGCGGAAACCGCCGGCGGTGCTCGTCGAACGCCGGCTGTTCGAACAGCTGCCGCCCGAGTGGAAGCGCGCGGTGCTCACGACGCCACTGGCAGATGGCGTCAGCCGCCTGGACTTCGCGCGCGCGCTCGCGGCGCTGTACGCGTTCGGCGAATGTGGTCGCGGGAGCACCGACTGCGCCATCGATGCATTCGCAGCGAGGCAATCCCTCGAAATGGCGCAGATCTACGCGATCGACACGAGCGCGCTCGTCGATCCCGCGAACATCGCGCGCGTGGAGCGCTCGGATTCGTTCGGGAACCGCGAGGTGGAGCTGTACTACCGGGAGCGCGTGCCGGCCAACGTCTCGGTCATCGTCAGCCTGTATCGCGATCGCGTGCCGCGCGTGTTCGTCGCCGTCATCATCGACTAGTCGCGCCCGGCGCAATCGTCACTCGAACCCGTTGCGGAACTGCACGTTGTCGACCTGCCCGCGGATCTCGCCGTTCGGGAAGTTGACGGTGTGCACGTCGAGGTAGCACAGGCCCGATTGCAGCGCAGTTGCATCGGCGGGCGTGACGGCGAGCGGACCGGCCGTGAAGCTGCCGCTCGTGGCGCCCGACGCCGGCAGGTTCAGCACGACCGGCCCGTTCGCGCCGCGTGCGGCCGGGCAGTGCAGGTGCACGAGCGCGCTGCTGCTGCCGAGGCCGGAATACGACGCGACCACCGTCGCGGCGTTGCCCGCCTGGTTCAGGGTGACCGCGCCCGTTCCGCGCGCGAGCGACGGCGTCGGCGGCACGACCTGCGGCCCGGTGAGGAAGCCTTCGCTGCGGCCGAACTCGAAATTCTGGTGGAAGATCGACGCGAAGCCCGCTTGCACGATCGGCGACACGGCGGCCTCGCCCGCGAAGTTCGTGACGGTGAGCGTGTCGCCGCCGGGGAACACCGCGGGATCGCCGCCGTCCAGCGACTGCGGCAGCGTCGGCAGCAACTGCGTGGTGACGAAGTCGACGTCGCCCGCGGCGTTCAGCACGAAACGCTCGGCGTTGTTCGCATCGACGGCCGCATTCGTCGGCAGGTTGCGCGTGAGGCGGGCGCCGGCGCCGTTCGGCACGATCGCATAGACCTCGGCCACGTCTTCGCCGTCGATGCGCGCGGTGTCGCTGTTCGCACCGCCGTCCAGCACGATGCGCGCGAGCGTTCCTGCCGCGATCGTCGTCGTGAGCGTGTCGTCGCCACCCAGGCCGCTCGCCACCACCTGGTCGTTCACGAACTCCGCGTTCGCCACGGTCGCGACGAGCCCGGGCCGCGACACCAGCACGAGCGCGCCGAGCGAGGAAACAGTCATCGTGTCCGCGGCCGCGGTGCCGCCCACGATCACGGTGTCGGCGGCGCCGTCGCCGCCGCCGATGCTCGCGGCGAGGTTCGCGGAGACCTGCGTGACGTCGGTACCCGACAGGTCGCCGATGCCGAACGTGTCGATGCCGCCGAAGACGCTGAGCTCCACGCGCTCGACGTCGTTGCAGTCCATGGCGATCGCGGCGATGTCGCGCGTGAGCAGGAGGCGGCCGCCGTTCGCGAGCAGCTGGATGTTCTCGTTCGCGTTCGAGCCGTTGAAGCGCAGGATGTCGGCGCCGCCCTGCCCTTCCACGATATCGCTGCCGTCGCCAGGGTCCCAATTGAACGTGTCGTCGTTCGCGCCCATGAGCGCGGTGTCGTTGCCCTGGTTGCCGTCGATCGTGTCGTTGCCGTCGCCGCCGAGGATGACGTCCGCGCCGTTGCTGCCGGCGATCGTGTCGTCGCCGGCGCCGGCGTCGATCGTGATCGCGGTGAGCGCGGCGAGGTTGCCCGTCGCGCTGACGACGTCGTTGCCGTCGTTCAGGGTCAGCACGAGCGCCTCGTCGTTCAACGCGGAGAACAGCGTGGTCGACGGCGCCGTCACGAGCACCTCGGTGCCGTTCGCGGTGACGACGAGCGAGTCGGGCCCGGCCGTACCGACGGCCTCCGCGGTGTCCGTCCCCGCGACACCGCCGTCGAGCCGCAGCTGGATCGCGGTGTTTGCGGCGGACACGTTCGCGCGCAGCCGGTCGTTGCCGCCCTGCCCCGCGACGATGAAGCGGTCGTTCGCGAGCTCGGCGCCCGCCAGGGGCACGGCCACGGTCGTGAAACCGTCGCTGGCCTGCAGGAAGATCGCGCTGCCCGACGCATCGAACGTGTCGGCCGCGGCGCCGCCGTTGAACGTCACCGTATCGGCGGCACCGTCGCCGAGGCCGCCGGCCGCCGCGAGGTTGAACACCACCTGCGTGACGTCCGTGCCCTGCAACGGGTTCACGGTGAGGTTGTCGGCGCCACCGAGCGCGTTCATCTCGACGCGCTCGACGTCGTTGCAGTCCATCACGATGTTCGCGACGTCGCGCGTGAACAGCAGGCGCCCGCCGTTCGCCTGCAGGTTGATGTTCTCGGTGATGTTCGCGCCGTTGAAGCGCAGGGTGTCGGCGTCGGCCTGGCCCTCGACGATATCGCTGCCGTCGCCCGGGTCCCAGTTGAACACGTCGTCGCCCGCGCCCATCAGCGCGACGTCGTTGCCCTGGTTGCCGTCGATCGTGTCGTTGCCGGCGTCGCCGATCAGCGTGTCGGCGAATGCCGAGCCGCGCAGCGTGTCGTCGCCGCCCGCACCGTTCACCGAAACGCCGGTGACGGCGGGAAACACGCCGACGTTGACGCCCGTCAGCGACAGGTCGTTCGCGCCGGGGCCGCCGACGACGTTGACCTGCGTGATCGACGCACACGGCGCGACGCCCGTGCCGGGATTCGCGCCATTCACCTGCACGTTGCCGCCGACGCAGGCGATCGCGATCGCGTCGGCGCCATCGCTCGTCGCGGCCAGCGTGGTGCCGGTGACCGACGACGTGACGGTGGCCGTGGCCGGCATCGCTACCAGCAACAGGGCGACGACGAGCGTTCGTGCGATGTTGACCATTCCGGCTCCGGACCGACGCGCATCTCCCCCGCGCGGATTGTAGCGAGTAACGGAATCCACCCGGCCCGGGGGACATCGGGTTCATCGAAGCGATACGCTCGGCGCAGTTCCCGGAAGGCCGGCCGATGAGCGCGCTGCCGCAGGTGTCGCCCGACGGGCGCTTCGCGATCCGCGTCGACGAGTTCGAGGACCGCGGCTCGGTCGAGTACACGACGCACCTCGTCGACCGCGCCGCGAATCGCGACATCGCCCGCCTCGGCGGACCGCTCGATTGCGGGTTCCGGCCCGACGGGTTGCTGCGCATCGCGCAGCCGGCGTGGAACGCGTGGGACGTGCTCGTCGACCCGGCGCGCGAAACCTTCCGCATCCGCGACGACCAGCCATGGCTGCCGCTCGCCGCCTGGGGCCTCGGAGAGAGCGCGTATTACCGCGGCTGGGCGAACGGCATCGATTTCCGCCGGAACGATCCCGACTTCAGTGCCCCCTGGGTGGAAACCTGGATCGCGCTCGGTGCGTTCGCCGCACTCGCGCTGCTCGCGTGGAAGCCGTGGCTCGACCTCGTCGCGCGCGCGACGCTGATCGTCATCGCCGCGATCGTGGCGATCGGTTTCGCATGGATCGCCGGCAACGGCTGGCGCGCCCATGCCAGCGTGAAGCAGCGCCGGGTCGAGCCGCCGCGCGTGCCACCATTGTCGTAGTCGACGGCGCGCGCGCATCCGTGGGCGGGACCCCGGGGCCGGCCGTTCGCCGACTGCGTCCCTGCCCCGGCCGGTAAATGTCCTGTCGGCATGCCGTTCCGAGTAAGGAAGGTCATGTTCGACTTCGCGATCGTGGCGATCGTCGCCAGCAACGTCGCCGCGGCGTGGGTCGCTTCCACGCACGGGTGGTCGTTGCAGCTGCTGCTCCGGACCTATTGGGTGCAGAGCACCCTGATCGGCGTGTTCTCGTTCCGCCGCATCCTGGCGCTGCGCAGGTTCGGGACCGACGGCGTCACCTGGAACGACAAGCCGATCGAGCCCACGAACGAAACGAAGCATCGCTTCGCGTGGTTCTTCGCGGCCCACTTCGGCATCTTCCACGTCGTGCACTTCGTATTCCTCGCCGTGCTCGGCGCTCGCTCCGCGTG
>CALKUS010000088.1 GCA_937996755.1 uncultured Pseudomonadota bacterium
CAGCCCGGGTCGAACACCACGAGCTCCGACACGCCCAGCGCGCCGTACGCCTCGGGGGCCTCGGCATAGTCCTTCACCCAGTCGCGCGAGACCACCTCGAACGCAAAGCTCGGCACGACCCCGTCGTGCTCCCAGACCTTCCACGACCGCACGCGCGTGCCGCGCGCGACCCCGGGGAGCACGTAGACGTCCGGCGCGACGCGCCGGTGCGGGTCGTGCTGCTGCCAGTAGATGAACTGGTCCGCGCCGACGACCGCCACGCGTCCCTGCTCCGCGAGCCAGCGATCGGCGGGCGGCAGCGTCGCCGGCACGACGGTCGGTGCGACCGGCGCCGACGGGCGTGCGGCCCAGCGCACGAGCATCACGAACCCGAGGATGAGCAGCAGCGGCAGCGCGATCGGCAGCAGCGCGAACAGCGCGACGAATGGCAGCGCGATGAGGAATCCGACAGCGCCGAGCAGCAGGCCGCCGAGCCCGAACACCACGCCGAACACCACGCGCAGCAGCAGGCCGAGGAGCGAGAAGGCGGCCCAGAGCACGCCGATCGCGAGCATCACGCCGCCGACGACGGCGAGCAGTGGCAGCGAGATGGCGCCGAGCACCGCGAACACCACGAAGCCCACGAAGAGGAAGACCAGACCAGCGAAGAAGCCCATGTCGCAACTCCTCCGGCGAACGCGCCGATGCGGGATGGACGGTAGCGCTCCCGCGCCGCCCGCGCATGTGCATCTCGTCACCCGTGGCTATTCGGGGGTCACGCCGCGAAACGAAACGCGCTTGCCGGCGCCGACGACGGCGACGGCGCGCAGCTCGACGGCCGAGCCGGGCGCGAGCAGCGCCGTCGTGCCCACGGCCGTCCAGGCCGGATAGCCGGCCGGAAATGCGACCTTGTGCCCCTCGAGGAACTTCGCGAAGTGCGCCTGGAACGCGGCGCTGTCCGCGAGGTTCGTGTGGAAGCTCTGGATCTCCACGACGTCGGCCAGCGTGGCGCCGGCGGTCTTCAGCACCTCGTCGAGCCGCTCGAACAGTCGCGTGTAGCGCGACGACTCGTCGCCGTCGGCGGGTGCGGGAATGCCGGAAACCCACACCGTGTCGCCGACGCGCACGGCGGGCGCGTAGTGGTACTGCGTGTAGGCGCGCTCGCGACCGGGTGGCACGACGATTTCCTTGGCCGGCGCGGCAGTGGCCGAGGTGGCAACGAGCAGGGACAGCAACAGGGCGACGCGCATCGGCGGCTCCGGGATCGGGAAGGCGCGCAGCGTGGGCCCGCGGGCGCCGGCCCGCAACGCATTTGCGCCGGACCGAGGTCGACGTGCGCCGTCCGGCGTGGGAGCCTTCCGGCTCCTGCGACACTTTGTATCCATGGAAATGCACGCCCTGGTCGACCAGCCGTTGCCGGGTTCGGTGTCCGTCCCGGCGCTGCCGCCGCCGCCCGCGGTCGAGGCGGTCGAGCTGGAGGCCGCGCTCGCCGCCGCGCGCGACGAAGCGCTGTCCGAGTTCGCCGCGGTCGCGGCACGGCTCGCGGCGGAACAGGAGCCCGGGTTCGCTGCGCTCGCCGACACGCTCGCGCGGCTCGTCTCGCTCGAGTGGCGCGCGCTCGCGCTACGGGCGCGCGACTCGTCGCTCGTGCGGCTCGCGGCCTGGTGCGCCGCGATGCCGGGGACGATCGACGCGATCGCCGATTGCGCGAACGCTCCGCGCGGCGACGCACTCGCGCGCGCACTGCTGCGCCGCCGCTGCTGGCAATACGCGGACGCGTTCCGCGAGTCGCTGGCCTGGCGCCGCGCGCACTTCGCGCGCGTGCCCGCGAGGCTGGCCGCGAACTGAACGGCTCCGCCGCCCGGCGTGACCCGCGTCACGAACGGTGCCATCCACGGGTCGAACCGCTGGCGCGCGGACGCTGCGCGGTGCAACATCGCCGCCATCGCCACGGCGGAGCTCTTCCATGCGCCCATTCGTTCGTTTTTCGTTGCCAGCCCTCGCCGCGCTCGCGCTCGCCGGAACGGCAGCGCCCGCGCACGCCCTCGGTCAGGTCGACTGCGAGATGCGCTTCTCGCTGAGCGGCTGGTCGGCGTTCTACAAGACCGCGTCCGGCACCGGCACCATCACGTGCAACAACGGCCAGCGCATGAACGTGTCGATCCGCGCCAAGGGCGGCGGCATCACGTTCGGCAAGTCCTCGGTCGAGGACGGCCGCGGCGAGTTTTCCGGCGTGCACGACATCTCGGAGCTGCTCGGTTCGTACGCCGGCGCCGAAGCGCACGCGGGCGCGTCGAAGTCGGCCAACTCGCAGGCGATGACCAAGGGCGAAGTCTCGCTCGCGCTGGCCGGCAAGGGCCGCGGCTGGGACATCGGCGTGGGGTTCGGCAAGTTCACGATCAGCCGGCGCTGATCGACTTCGTGCGTCGCCCCCGGGGGCGACGCGCGCGGGCGCCGTCGTCCGATACACTGCGCACATCCTGCCGGAGGCATCGATGTCCGCCATCCCGTCCGACCTGGCCCGGCTCTATCCGCTCGATTCGCTGCGCCCGGAAAACCTCGAGCAGTTGGCGAAGGAAACGGCAGTCGAGGAAGTCGGCCAGGGCACCGTGCTGTTCCGCGCGGGCGACACCGACGACCACACGATCTTCCTGCTCACGGGCAACGTGCGCGGCGACTACCCCGACGGCAAGTCGAAGACCATCGACGGTGGCTCGATCCAGGCGCGCTACGCGCTCGGCGACCTGCAGCCGCGCCGGTTCACGGCGACCGTCACGTCGATGATGGCCACGCTGGGTCGCCTCGACCGGCGTTTCATGGAAAAGGTCATCACCTGGGACCAGCTCTCGCGCTCGGAGAATTTCCGCCATTACGACGGCGCCGCCGGCGCGAACCGCTGGGTGTTCCGCCTGCTGCAGAACCGCGCGCTGCACAAGATGCCCACCGGCAACATCGAGCGCATGTTCCAGCGCTTCGAGGAAGTGCCCGTCGCGGCGGGCGACGTGATCGTGCGCGAAGGCGACGCCGCGGACTTCTTCTACGTGATCAAGGAGGGCACCTGCGCCGTGTCGAAGCACACGGAGGCGGGCGAGGCGGTAGTCGCGTACCTGGTGCGCGGCGACACGTTCGGCGAGGACGCGCTGCTCACCAACTCGACGCGCAACGCGACCGTCGTGATGAAGACGGCCGGCAAGCTGATGCGCCTGTCGAGCAAGGACTTCACCGAGGTGATGAAGCCGCCCGTCGTCGACTGGGTGACGCCGGGCCAGGCCTCGATCCTCGTGCGCCAGGGCGCGATCGTGCTCGACGTGCGCCTGCCCGAGGAATTCAACGACCGCGCGGTGAAGGGCGCGGTCAACGTGCCGCTGTTCATGCTGCGCGAGCGCGCCGCCGACTTCGAGCGCGGCCGCAAGGTGGTGGTCTACTGCAACACGGGCGAGCGCAGCGCGGCCGCCGCGTTCATCCTCTCGAAGATGGGCGTGCCCGTGTTCGCGCTGCAGGGCGGCCTGTCCGCGATGATCAAACAGCTAGAAAAAAGCGCCGCGACCGAAAAACCCGCCTGACCGATACGGAGCGGGTTGGTAGGAGCCCACCCTGTGGGCGAACGGCGCGCCGCTCGCCCGAGCGACATCGCGTCAGATGGCCCGCATCGAAGCGCGCTTTACAGCTCCCGCCACGTAAACCCCTCGCCGCTGCGCCAGTACACCCGCGTCGCGCGCGCATAGACGGCATCCGCATCGACCCACCCGAAGAACCGCCCATCCAGGCTGTTGCCGCGCGCATCGCCCATCACGAGCAGCTTGCCGTCGGGCACGCGCACCGGCCCGAACTCCGGCCCGCCGCCGCGCGAGAGGTCGAGCGACACGTCGTGCGTGCCGAAATGCTCGTGCGGGTCGCCGGGCGCGCCGAGCGCGACGCCGTCGATGAATACGTGGCCCGCGTGCACGGTGACTTCGTCGCCGGCAATCGCGACCACGCGCTTGATCAGGCGCTCGCCGTCGCGCGGCGAATCCACGATCACGACGTCGCCGCGCTGCGGCGTGGCGCCGCCGGCGAGCTTCTCGAGCGTGAACGGGATGCGCAGGCCGTACGCGCGCTTGTCGACGACGACGCGGTCGCCGGGCACGAGCGTCGGCTGCATCGAGCCGCTCGGCACGACGTAGTGGTCGGCCAGCGACGAACGTGCGGCCGTCAGGCCGACGATGACGAACGCCACGCTGAGCAGCTCGCGGAACCAGCGCGCGAACGGACGATCGACTCGTGTTGCCTGACCTGCCATGGCTTCGTGACTCCCGTCGGCGCCCGCTGGCGTCCACGGTTGGGACACGCGGGAGCGCCGCGAGTTCCGCGCACTCCGGTGCAGGGATGCACCGGCGCGATCGACGACGTCAGTCGTTGATCTGCGGCCGGAGGCGAGTCCGGACATGCGCCGGACTCGCCGCGTCCGAAAAAGTCCAGGACGGACTTTTTCGGACTATAGGGACTGGTCGCCGCAGAGCACGACGTCGGCGGGGCGCGCCGCGAACAGGCCGACCGTCACGACGCCCGCGAGCTGGTTCAGGTCGCGCTCGAGGCCGACCGGGTCGGTGATCGTGAGCCCGTGGACGTCGAGGATCGCGTTGCCGTTGTCGGTGACGGTGCCCTCGCGCCAGACCGGATTGCCGCCGCGGCGCACGATCTCGCGCGCGACGTAACTGCGCGCCATCGGGATCACCTCGACCGGCAGCGGGAAGCGCCCGAGGATCTCGACGCGCTTGCCGGAGTCGATGAGGCACACGAACTTCCTGCTCGCGGCGGCGATGATCTTCTCGCGCGTCAGCGCGCCGCCGCCGCCCTTGATCAGGCGCTTGTGCGGGTCGCACTCGTCGGCGCCGTCGACGTACAGCGGCAGCGTGCCCGCGGCGTTGAGATCGAGCACCTCGATGCCGCGTTCGCGCAGGTGCGCCGTGCTGCGCTCGGAGCTCGACACAGCGCCGGCGATGCGGTCGCGCATGCGCGCGAGCGCCTCGATGAAGAACGCAACCGTCGAGCCCGTTCCGACGCCGACGATGCTGCCGTCCTCGATGAACTTCAGCGCCGCTTCGGCGGCGCCCCGCTTTTCGTCGTCGCGGCTCATGCCTTCCCCTCCAGTTTCAGCACGCGATCGTAGTGCGCCTTCTCGACCGGCATGACCGAGAGGCGGTTGCCCGTGCGCAGCAGCACCATGCCTTCGAGCTCGTCGGCGTGCGCCTTGATCGTCGCGAGCGTCACGGGGTATTTCAGCTTGCGCTCGAATGCGATGTCGCGCAGCAGCCAGCGTGGTTCCTCGCGCTTGCTCTTCGCGTCGTAGTAGTCGCTGCGCTTGTCGAACTGCGACGGATCGGGATACGCGTCGCTCGCGACACGGCCGATGCCGTACACGCCCGGTACTTCGCAGCTCGAGTGGTACACGAGCACCTTGTCGCCCGGCTTCATGTCGTCGCGCATCGAATTGCGCGCCTGGTAATTGCGCACGCCGCTCCACGGCTCCTTCCCGACGCGCTCGAGGTCGTCGATGGAGAAGTCGTCGGGTTCGGTTTTCATGAGCCAGTAGCGCATCGGAGGCTGCGGTGCGTGGAGGACGCCGCGAAGTCTAGCGGTTCGTCAGGCCGGGTATGAGTAGGAGTCTGAGTATGAGCACGCAAGCCTGCAGCTCGCGGGGGTCGTTCAGATCACGTGCTCATACTCGCACTCATACTCATACCGCTCTGGTCAGGCACACTCGATCAACTCGCGCTCCGTACACACGAAATCGAGCGGCACGTCCCACGGCTCGCGCGGCAGGATGTCGACTTCCTGGAACGCGTAGGCGATGCCGACGAGCATCGGCTCGCGCGGGCGTTCGCCCTGCTTGAGGAACGCGAAGCTGCGGTCGTAGTAGCCGGCGCCGCTGCCGAGGCGGTTGCCGCGGCGGTCGAATGCGACGAGCGGCACGAGCACGAGCTGCATCGTTTCCGGTGCGGGCAGCGGCGTCGGGCGCACGGCCGGCTCGGGGATGCCGTAACGGTTCGGCTGCACGGGGTCGCCGTGCTTCCACGGCGCGAAGCCGAGCGTCGCATCGTCGTGCAACACGGGCAGGTGGAAGCGCTGGCCGCGTGCGGCGAGCGGCGGCAGCACGCGATGCAGCGACAGCTCGCCGCGCACCGCCCAGTAGCCGGCGACGCGTTCGTCGGTGAGGAATTCCGCGAGCTGTTCGAGCTGTTCCGAGAGCCCGTCGGCGGCGATCATGCGCTCGCGCGGGCCGAGTGCGTCGCGCTGCGCGCGCAGCGACGCGCGCAACGCGCGGCGCCGGAGATCGCGGGGGTCGTTCGGATCACTCATGCGGCTCGCACGAGCGCAGGAAGGAAGTGGCACCCACCGCCCTGCCGATGTCCGGCCGGCGACCTTGATCCCTTGGATCAGGTGGGAAAGCTCGCGAGTCTTTAGGCTTTCCGCTCGTGGCGGACATGCTCACCGACACTCAGCACTGCTAACCCGAGGTCGAACAACAGGGATCAGGCAATTGAAGGCTCGAACTGTCGAACAAGGCAGAACGAGTGCCGGTGTGGATCATAGCACCGGCCGGCGCGCGACGCCGACCGGCCGGTCCCTCGTTGCCAACTGTTGAAGTTCGCGCAACTCGTTCGCGCGAAGTGAATGATCAGCGCGCCGCGATGTTCGCGAGCGTCGCGTCGATGCGAGCGCGCAGCGTGCCCAGGTCGTCGAGCATCGTCGCCGCCTGCTTCTGCGACGAGTGCTGCTGCGAGAGCATCTCGTGCGCGATGTTCAGCGCCGCGAGCACGGCGATGCGATCCACGGAAGCGGTACGCGAAGCGTTGCGGATTTCGCGCATCTTGCCGTCGAGGTAGGCGGCCGCGGCGATCAGCCCGGCGCGCTCTTCCTCGGTGCAGCCGACGACGTATTCGCGATCGAGGATGCTGACGGTGACCTGGAGCGTCATCTTGGCTAACCCTGCTCGAGCGACTTCAGTCGGTTGATCATCGCCTCGACGCGCGAGCGCGCCTGCTCGTTCTTCGCCAGGAGGTTCGCGCGTTCGGACATGAGCTGTTCCTGGCTCTGGCGCAGGCTGCGGTTTTCCTCGGCGAGGCGCTGGGCGAGCGTGATGAGCTGCTCGACGCGCTCCGTGAACTCGCGCATTTGCTGCTCCCCCGGCTCGCGTGCGCCCATGGCTGGCGAAAACCTACGGGATGCGGGGAGTTGCGTCAATTTCCTGAGACGCAGGGGGAGGGGGAGCAGGGAGGGCGCACGCCCGGGTGCCTCGCCGGAGGGGTGTACACGCCCTCCCGCCTCCCCCTCCCCCTGCTCTTACGTGCGATCGCCGCGCTTCCCGACCGGCAGCTCGGTGACCGAGGCGGGCGTCGTGGCCGGCGCATTGCGCCGCTCCAGCTGTGCCTTGCGGTCGAGCAGGAATTTCATGCAGCGCTCGGAGTCGAGCGGGGTGGAAATGAGGTTGCCCTGGACCTCGTCGCAACGCTGCTCGCGCAGGTAGTCGAGCTGCTCGGGCGTCTCCACGCCTTCGGCGATGACGTCCAGGCCGAGCGAGTGCGCCATGGTGATGACGGTGGCGGTGATCGCTTCGTCGTCCGGGTCGGTGGTGATGTCGCCGACGAATTCCTTGTCGATCTTCAGCGTGTCGATCGGCAGGCGCTTGAGGTAGGCGAGCGACGAGTAACCCGTGCCGAAGTCGTCGATCGCGAGGTTCACGCCGAGCGACTTGATCTGCGACAGCGTCTGGATCGACTGCTCGGCGTTCGCCATGACCATCGATTCGGTGAGCTCGAGCTCGATGCGGTGCGCGGGGATGTCGAAGTCCTCGAGGATTTCCTTGAGCCGGTTGTACAGCTCGCCGCGCAGCAGCTGCAGCATCGAGACGTTCACGGCCATCGTCGTGCCCGTGAGGCCGGCGCGGATCCAGCGCTGCACCTGCACGCATGCTTCGCGCAGCACCCATTCGCCGATCGAGACGATCAGGCCGGTCTCCTCGGCGAGCGGGATGAACGTCATCGGCGGCACCGGGCCGAGGTCGGGGTTGCGCCAGCGCAGCAGCGCCTCGACACCGGTGATGCGGCCGTCGCCCAGCGACATCTTCGGCTGGTACACGAGGTGGAATTCGCCGCGCTCCACGGCCTTGTGCAGGTGGCTCACCATCGACGCGCGCAGGCGCGCCTGCGCGTCCATCGCCTCGGTGTAGGTCTGGTACGTGTTGCGGCCCTTGTCCTTCGCCTGGTACATCGCCGTGTCGGCGTACTTGAGCAGGTCGGTCGGCACCTGGCCGTGGTCGGGATAGATCGAGATGCCGATCGACGGCGAGATCACGACTTCGGTGCGGCCGTCGATGTCGAGCGGGCGCACGAACGCGTCCATGAGCTTCTGCGCGACGCGCTCGGCCTGCGCCTGGTCGACGAGGTCCTCGATGATCACGGTGAACTCGTCGCCGCCGAGGCGCGCTACGGTGTCGGTTTCGCGCATGGTGGCCTGGATGCGCGCGGCGGCGGCCTTCAGCAGGCGGTCGCCGGCCGCGTGGCCCATCGAGTCGTTGACGTGCTTGAAGCGGTCGAGGTCGAGGAACAGCACGGCCACCTTCGCGCCGTGGCGGCGCGCGCGGATCAACGCGTGCGCGAGGCGCTCGCCGAGCAGCGTGCGGTTCGGCAGGCCGGTCAGCGTGTCGTAGTTCGCGAGGTAGCGCAGCTCCTGCTCGGCGCGCTTGCGGTCGGTGATGTCGGTGAGCACGCCCACCCAGTGCGTGCGCTGGCCCTTGCGGTCGACCACTTCGGACAGTTCGAGCCAGCAGAGGAATTCCTCGCCGTCCTTGCGCCGCTGCCAGATCTCGCCGCTCCAGTGCCCGGTGCGCACCAGCGTGTTGCGCAGCGCCTGGTGGAACTCGTCGGTGTGCTGGTCGCAATTCAGGATCGACGACGGCTGGCCGACGATCTCGGGCTCGACGTAGCCCGTCATCCGCGTGAACGCCGGGTTGATCGACACGAAGCGGAAATCGAGCTCGGTGACCGTCACCGCCTCGCTCATCGATCGGATCACTTCCTCCGCGATGCGGCGGTCGCGCTCGGCTTCGCGCGTGCGCGTGATGTCGCGCGCCGTGCCCGCGATGCGCAGCGGCTGGCCGTCGGCGTCGCGTTCCACGATCTTGCCGCGCGACAGCACCCAGAGCCAGTCGCCGCCGGCGTTGCGGATGCGGTGCTCGGACTCGAAGAACTCGCGCTGCCCCGCCACGTGCTCGGCGAGGATCTGCTCGACGAGCGGCAGGTCGTCGGGGTGCACCGCGCGCTTGCGCCAGTCGTCGCCCGATACCTGCTGCTCGGGCTCGAAGCCGAGCAGGCCGTCCGCGCCGATGCGGAACAGCACGCCGCGGCGGATGTCCCAGTCCCAGAACTCGTCGCCGGAACCCCAGATCGCCACGCGCAGGCGCTCCTCGCGCTCGCGCAGCTCGCGCGTGTACTGCTTCTCGCGCTTCACCTTGCGCCGCTGGCCGAGGATCGGGAACGCGATGGCCGCGGCCGCGACGAGCGCGTAGACGAGCTTCATCGGGCCGGTTGCCCACCAGACGGCCTTGACCTCGATCGGCAGCGTCAGCTCGGTCGGGCTCCAGCGCTGGTCGCGGTTGGTGCCGCGCACCCGCAGCGTGTAGGCGCCCGGGTCGAGATTGGTGAACGTGAGTTCGTGGCGCGTGCCGTTCGCGTGCCAGCCGTCGTCGAACCCCTCCATCCGGTACTCGAACTGGTTGCGGGACGGCGCGCCGAAATCGAGCGACGCGAACTCCACGCCGAGCGTGCGCTGGTCGTGGCGCAGCACCAGCCGTTGCAGCGCGTCCGCGTCGAACACCGTCTGGTGCCTGTCGCCGAGCTGCAGGCCGGTGAACGCGAGCCGCGGCTGGTAGTCGGAGAGCGTCATGCGCTCGGGCTGGAACAGGTTCACGCCCTGCGAGCCACCGAACGCGAGCCGCCCGTCGCGCAGCTTCAGCGCGGCGCCGCCGTTGAACTCGAGGCCCTGCAGGCCATCCTCGAGGCTGAAGCGGCGGAAGTGCTCGCTGTCGCGCTCGAAGCGCGTGATCCCGCGGTTCGTGCTGATCCAGAGGTCGCCGCGACCGTCCTCGAGGATCGCGTAGACCGTGGCGTTGGGCAGGCCGTCGCGCGCGAGGTAGCGGCGGAAGCGCGCGCCGTCCGGCGTCAGCTCGTCGAGGCGCGACAGGCCGTTGTGGCTGCCGACCCAGATCGTGCCGTCGTCGGATTCGTGGATCGCGCGCACGAGGTTGCCCGCGAGCGACTGGCGGTCGGCGCCGCCGCGCGGGATGCGGCGCATCAGCCCGCTCACCGGGTCGAGCAGGTTGAGCCCGTCGAACGTGCCGATCCAGATGCGCCCGAGGCGGTCCTCGTGCAGCGCGAGCACGGCGTTGTGCCAGAGCGTCGCGTCGTCGCCCTGGATGCTGGCGAAGCGCGTCCAGCGATTCGCGTCGAACTGCACCCGCACGAGGCCGGCAGAAAACGTGCCGAGCCAGAGGCTGCCGTCGCGGCCGACCAGCATGGAGCGTACGGTCGCATCCGGCAGCGCGTCCGCGCGTGCGGGGTCGACCGGCAGCGCCGTGGCCTTGCGCGCAGCGGGATCGAGGCGGAACACGCCGTGGTTCGTGCTGATCCACAGGTGGCCATCGGGGCCGGCCGCCGCGATCGCGAACACGCGCAGTTCGTCGCCGCGCTCGGCGGCCGGCATCGCGTCGCGCAGGACGTCCAGGAAATACTCGAACGTGCGCGCGCGCTTGTCGTAGCGCTTGAGGCCGTCACCCTCGGTACCGATCCAGAGGCTGCCGCGCTGGTCCTCGAACAGGCAGCGCACGTTGTTCGTGTCGACGAACGGCCGCGTCGAATCGTCGTCGAGCAGGTAGCGGAACTTCGCGCCGGACGGATCGGCGCGCGCGACGCCGTGCACGTCGCCGCCGACCCACAGCAGGCCGGAGCGATCGAGCATCATCGTGCGCACGGAATCCTCCGGCACGCTGCCCGCGATGCGCGGGTCGTTGCGCATGCGTTCGACGGCGCCCGTGCGCGGGTCGAGCGTGGCGACGCCGCCGCCGTAAACGGCCAACCAGAGGCGTCCATCGCGCGCCTGCTCGATGTCGTACACCGCGCTGCGTGCCGCCGTCTCCGCCGGCCAGGTCGGCGCGACCGTGCCGTCCGGGGCGATGCGCGACAGGCCCGTCTCCGTGCCGGCCCAGACCTGGCCGTTGCTGTCCACGAGCACGGAGATCACCGGGCCGGCGAGCGCCGGCGCCAGGCGCTGCGCCTGCAGCGTGCCCGCGTCGACGCGATACAGGCCCGCCGTCGTGGCTGCGTACATCGCGCCGTCGCGCGCGAACGCGAACTGCCGCACCTGTGCCGCGCCGCCGGCATCCGGGCCGAACACGAGCACGTCGCGGCGTGTGCCGTCGGTCGCCGCCAGCTCGATGCCGGTGCGCGAGCCGATCCAGAGCCCGCGCTGCGGCTGCCACGCGAGCGCGCCGATCGCGCCGCGCGCCTGGCCCGGCTTCACGGGATCGCCGTCGACGACGAAGCGATCGGCCGCCGCGTCGAACCGCGCGATGCCGCTGCCATTCGTGCCTACCCACAGGCGACCCTCGCCGTCCTCGGCGAGCGCCGTCACGAAGCTGTCGGGCAGGCTGTCGGGATCCTCGGGATTGTGCTGGAACAGCTCGAAGCGATAGCCGTCGTAGCGATGCAGCCCGCCCTGGGTCGCCACCCAGACGAAACCCGTGCGGTCCTGGAGCATCGCGTTGACGGTGTTCTGCGCCAGGTCTTCGTCGGCGCTGACGCGCTCGAAGTAGTACGCCCGCTCGTGCGCGGACGCGACGAGCGGGACGACCGCCAGCATGGCCGCAACCACGCGCGCCGCGAATCGCGCGCCATCCGGAATGGCTCGTTTCGTGCGCACGCGCTTTCGCGAAAGCTCCCGCTTCGGCATGCCGCGAAATGCGCCACGCCGCTTGAAACCGAGCATAGCGCGGGGTTCCGGACCCGGCGAGCCCCGCGTCACCGGGCGCGGCGATTGCTAGAATCCCCGCAGTCCCCGCTTGCGCAGCCACCCGCCGTGACCGCCGTCGCCACCCATGCCGAGCTCTCCCGGACGCTGCACCAGCTGCGTGCCGGCGTGAGCGCCTCGGAGCTGCACGGCTCGATCACCGGCTTCCTCTGCGCGGGCGGCCTGCCGCGCGACGGCCGCTGGCTGCACGCGCTCGCGCTCGACGAGGTGGACGCCGCCGTGGCCGACGCCGGCGAGCAACCGCTGTTCGACCGGCTGTTCAGCGCCTGTGCCGAAGAGCTCGCGGATCCGGAGCTCGCGTTCGGCCTCTTGCTCCCCGACGACTCGGCCTCGATCGACGACCGCGCCGTCGCGCTGGTCGACTGGTGCCGCGGCTTCCTCGGCGGGCTCGGCGTGTCCGGCGCCGACGTGGACAATGGCCTCGGGGGCGAGGGCGGGGAGGTGCTGAGCGACCTCGCGCGCATCGCGGCCACGCGCTTCGATGCCGGCGACACCGCCGAAGACGACGAGGAGGCGTATGCCGAAGTCGTGGAATACGTGCGCGTCGGCGTGCTCCTGCTGCACAGCGTGCTCGGCCGTGCGCCGGGCAATGCCACGCGCCACTAGGGTGATGGCGTGAATTCCGGCTCCCGCTCCGGGCTCGCGACGCGCGAAGAGTCGGCGGCGAGCGCGGTGCCGCGCAACGAGTTCCTGCGCCGGCGCAAGCAGCTCATGCGCATGACGGGACGCGAGTCGATCGTGATCGTCGCCGCCGCGCCCGAGCGCATCCGCAGCAACGACGCGCATTACCCGTATCGCCAGGACAGCGACTTCCACTACCTCACCGGTTTTCCCGAGCCCGAGGCGGTCGTCGCGCTGATCCCGGGCCGCGCGCACGGCGAGCACATCCTGTTCTGCCGCGAGCGCGATCCCGAGCGCGAGCGCTGGGACGGCCCGCGCGCGGGCGCCGAGGGCGCCGTCGAGCAGTACGGCTTCGACGATGCGTTCCCGATCGGCGACATCGACGACATCCTGCCCGGCATGATCGAGGGCAGGGAGCGCGTCTATTACCACTTCGGGCGCGACACCGACTTCGACCTGAAGCTGATGGGCTGGGTGAACCGCGTGCGCAGCCTCGTGCGCACGGGCGCGAAGCCGCCGCACGAATTCGTGGCGCTCGGCCACCTGCTGCACGACATGCGCCTGTACAAGTCGCGCGCCGAGCTGCGCGTGATGCGCCGCGCCGCGCGCATCACGGCCGACGCGCACGTGCGCGCGATGCGCGCCGTGCGGCCGGGCATGAACGAGGGTGCGATCGAGGCGGAAGTCCTGCACGAGTTCCGCACGCAGGCCGCCGTTGCCGCGTACGAGCCGATCGTGGGCGGCGGTGCCAACGCCTGCGTGCTGCATTACCGCGGCAACAGCGCGCCGCTCCGCGACGGCGACCTGCTGCTGCTCGACGCCGGCGCCGAATACCAGTGCTACGCCGCGGACGTCACGCGCACGTTCCCGGTGAACGGGCGCTATTCGCCGGAGCAGCGCGCGATCTACGACGTCGTGCTCGAGGCGCAGCTCGCCGCGATCGACGCCGCGCGCCCCGGCAACAGCTGGATCGCGCCGCACGACGCGGCGTTGCGCGCGATCACGCGCGGCCTCATCCGCCTGGGCCTGGTGAAGGGCACGGTCGATGCCGCGATCCGCGACGAGGCATACAAGCCGTTCTTCATGCACAAGACCGGCCACTGGATCGGCCTCGACGTGCACGACGTGGGCGACTACCGCATCGACGGCGAGTTCCGCGAGCTCGAGCCCGGCATGGTCATGACGGTGGAGCCGGGCCTGTACATCGCGGCCGACGAGAAGCGCGTGCCCGCGAAATGGCGCGGCATCGGCGTCCGCATCGAGGACGACGTCGTCGTCACGCGCGGCGAGCCCGACGTGCTCACGTCCGCGGTCCCGAAGGACCCCGACGAGATCGAGCGCCTGATGTCGCGCTGACCGCGACGCGACCCTGATGGCCATTCGCCTTGCGTTGAGGTCCCTGCGGCGCACGCCGGCGTTCACGCTGGCGGCGGTCCTCACGCTCGTGGTGGGCATCGCGTCGGCCGGCGCGATGTTCGCGGTCGTGTACGGGTTGCTGCTCGCGCCGCTGCCGTACGCCGAACCCGAACGCCTCGTCAGCGTGCGCCTGCAGGCGCCGGACTCGGGCGAAATCCCGATGCCGCCGGCGCTGCAGGTCCTCTATTCGCGCGACGCGCGCACGCTCGACGCCGTCGCGTTCTACCGGACCGGCAGCACCAACGTCTGGACCGAGGGCGGCGACGCCGACAGCGTCGTCGCGACCTGGGCGAGCGCGTCGACGATCGCGATGCTGGGCGCGCAGCCGTTGCTCGGCCGCTCGTTCACGCCCGAGGAAGAGGTGCGCGGCGGGCCGGACGCCGTGATCCTGGGCGAGGCCGAATGGCGCAACCGTTTCGGTGCGGCGCCCGACGTGATCGGCAGGACGTTGATGGTGAACAGCGTCGCGCGAGAGATCGTGGGCGTGATGCCGGAATCGTTCGCCTTCCCGATGCTCCCGGAACGAACCCGCCTGTGGCTGCCCGCGAAGCGCGCCGGCGACGCGACGGTCGGCGAATTCGCCTACGCGGGCGTGGCGCGCCTCGCGCCGGGCGCGACGGTCGACGACGCGGGACGCGAGCTCGCCACGATCCTGCCGCGGCTCGCGGACGCGTTCCCGCGGCTGCAGTCCGGCGGCGCGACGGCCGCGTGGCTCGCCGATTCGCGGGCCGTGCCGCAGGTGGTGCCCTTGCGCGACGAGATCACGGGCGGCATCGCGCAGACGCTGTGGATGCTCGCCGCCGCGGCGGGGCTGGTGTTGCTGGTCGCGCTCGCGAACGTGGCGAACCTGCTGCTGGTGCGCGCCGACGCGCGACAGGCGGAGCTCGCGGTGCGCGCCGCGCTCGGCGCCAGCGGGCTGCGCATCGCGATGCCGTTCGCTGCCGAGGCACTCGTGCTCGGCGCAACGGCCGGCATGCTCGCGCTGCTGCTCGTGCACGGCGCCGTCGCGGTGCTCGTGGCGTACGGCCCCGCCGACGTGCCGCGGCTCGCGCAGCTCGGCGTCGGCGCGCCCGCGACGCTGTTCGTCGTCGTCGCGAGCGCGCTGGGGGCGTGCGTCTGCGCGGTGGTTCCGGCGTTGCGCTCGTGGCGCGCCGGCGCCTCGCCGAACCTGCGCGAGGGTGGGCGCAACGCGTCCGCCGGCCGATCGCGATTGCGCGTCCGCGCGGCGGTCGCGACGCTGCAGGTCGCCGTGGCGCTCGTCGTCACGGTCGGCTCCGCGCTGCTGCTGCGCACCGCGCATGAACTGCACCAGGTGCGCCCGGGCTTCGACGCCGCGCAGGTGACCACGCTGCGCACGCAACTGCCGATGGCGCGCTACGGCGAAGCCGAAGCGGTCGCCTTCTACGCACGGCTGGTCGAGCAGGTGCGACAGTTGCCGTCGGTGCAGGACGCAGGTGTTGCGCGCAAGGTGCCGCTGGGCAGCGGCGCACCGCTCGAGGAAGTCTTCGGCAGCGATGCGGACGCGAGCACGCGCGCGTTGCCCGTCGCCGTCGTCGACGACGGGTACTTCGCGGCGCTCTCGATTCCGCTGCTCGCCGGTCGCGGGTTCCGGAGCCCGCGGCTCGAGCGTGGCACCGACGTCGTGATCAGCCGCCAGGCGGCGGCGACGGTCTTCGGGGACGCGACCGGTACGGCATCCGTGGGCAGGCGCCTGCGGCTCGCGCCGTCCGGGCCCGAATACGACGTCGTCGGCGTGGTGGGCGACGTGCGCGACGAAGCGCTCGCGAAGGCGCCGTCGGCGCTCGTCTACCGCGCGCTGTCCGTGCGGGTCGATCCGGCCGTCGAGCCGGCCACGCCACGCAACATGGCGCTGGTCGTGCGATCGAGCGGCGGCACGGCCGCGCTCGTGCCGGCAATCCGCCGGATCGTGCGCGAGCTCGACCCGACCGTCCCGATGTACGGCGTCGCGGCGATGCGCGACACGGTCCGCGCGTCGACGTCGCGCCTGGCGCTCGCGCTCGCGTGCATTTCGTTCGCGGCCGCGATCACGCTTTTGCTCGGCACGATCGGGCTGTACGGCGTGATGGCCTACATGGTCGCGCTGCGCACGCGCGAGTTCGGCGTGCGCGTGGCGCTGGGCGCGGATCCGCACGGCATCGCCCGGCTGGTCGCGAAGCACGGATTCGGGCTGACGGCGATCGGCATCGCCGCCGGGTTCGCCGCATACGCGCTGGCGGCGCCGTTGCTGCGCGCGTTCCTGTTCGGCGTCACGGTGGCCGACCCCGCGACGCTCGCGGGCGCGACGCTCGTGCTGCTCGCCACGGCCGGCCTCGCGAGCTGGCTGCCGGCGCGGCGCGCCGCGCGCGTCGATCCGGCGCTTGCGTTGCGTGCCGACTAGGTAGCCAGCGCGCGGAACGCGTCGCGCGTCAGGTTCTCGGGCTCGCCGTCGGTGACGACGACGTCGTCCTCGATGCGGACGCCGCCGAAGCGCTTGAGGTGCGCGACCTTTTCCCAGTCGATCGCCTTCGCGTGCGGGCCGTCCTTCAGCTTCGCGAGCAGCATGTCGATGAAGTAGACGCCGGGCTCGACGGTGATCGCGTTGCCGGCTTCCAGCACGCGCGTGCAGCGCAGGTAGGGGTGGCCGTCGGGTTTCGCGATGGTCGCGCCGGACTCGTCGGCGAGGAAGCCGCCCACGTCGTGCACCTGCAGGCCGATGAAGTGGCCGAGGCCGTGCGGGAAGAACACGCTCGAGACGCCGGTCTCGAGCTGCGACTCGGGCTCCATGCGCACGATGCCGGTGTCCTTCAGTACGCGCGCCATCGCGCGGTGCGTATCGACGTGCAGCGCCTTCCAGTCGGTACCCGGGCGCACGTGCGCGCAGAGCGCATGCTGCTCGCGGCTCACGCCTTCCAGCAGCTGCGTGAACAGCGGGTCGGTGTTGCCGTAGGTGCGCGTGATGTCCGCGGCGTAGCCGTGCACCTGCGCGCCGGCGTCGATCAGCAGCGACAGGTGCTCGCGCGGGCGCGTGCGGTCCTGGAACTGGTAATGCAGCGTCGAGCAATGCTCGTTCAGTGCGACGATGTTGGCGTACGGCAGCTCGCTTTCCGTCTGGCCGGAGCCCTCGATGTACGCGAGGTGGATCTCGTATTCGGAGCGGCGATCGCGGTAGGCAGCGGCGGCCGCGCGGTGCGCGCGCGCGCCGAGCAGCGATGCGCGCCGCATGCACTCGACTTCGTACGGCGTCTTGCGCGTGCGCGCGAGGTCGAGCGAGTTGATGACCGCGGCGGGATTGTTCGGCACCACGCCGTCGATCGCACTGCCCGCGTCGCCGAGGATCGCGGCGCGCGACAGGTCCCGCGGCAGGTGCTCGCGCGCGGCTTGCGGCTCCGCGATCACGCGCACGTCGAAATGCTCGACCCACCAGCCGCTCGGCGGCGCGGGCGGAAGGTGCCAGTAGTCGGCCGGCAGCATGTACGCGAGGACGGGCTTGCGGCCCGGCGTGAACGACAGCCAGCAATGCGGGTGCTGCGTGAGCGGCAGCCAGGCCTTGAACTGCGGATTCGTGGCGAACGGGTAGTGCGTGTCGTCGAGGAATCGGTACACCTCCGCGCCGGACGGCACGATCAGGTGGTCGCAGCGACCGCGTTCGAGCGCGTGCGTGGCGCGCGCCATCACCGTGGCAACGTGTTGTGGATAGAGCTGGGCGAGGCGATCCGTCACGGCGTGGCCTTTCGTGGAAAGATGGCAGTCGGATTCTAACGCCCTCCGGAGCCGTGCCACGATGCAGCGCCTCGCGATCGCCGTCTCGCGCGAATACGACCGTTTCCATCCCGACGACCTGCCGCTCATCGAGGCGTTGCCGCGATTCGGCATGCGCCCGGAGCCGTGCGTGTGGAACGACCCGAACCTGGACTGGTCGGCGTTCGACGGCGTGCTCGTGCGCACGATCTGGGACTACTACCGCCGCTACCCCGAATACCTCGCCTGGCTCGAACGGCTGGAGCGCACCGGCCTGCCGGTGCTGAATCCGCTGCCCGTGTTGCGCTGGAACGCCGACAAGCGCTATCTCGTGGAGCTCGAGTCGGCGGGCGTGGAAGTGATCGCTTCGCGCATCGTCGAGCGCGGCACGCTGGCCGACGCGTTCGTGGCGATCGGCGCCGACGAGATCGTCGCCAAGCCGGCCATCAGCGCGGGCGCGTTCCACACGCTTCGCATCCGCCGCGACGACGCGCAGGCACACGAAGCGGCGTTCGCCGAGCTGTTGCGCCACGCGCCCGCGATCGTGCAGCCGTACGTGCCCGAAGTCGCGAGCGCCGGCGAGTGGTCGCTGATGTTCTTCGGCGGCCGCTACAGCCACGCGGTGCACAAGCTGCCGCGCGCCGGCGATTTCCGCGTGCAGGAAAAGCACGGCGGCAGCGCAGATCCCGCTCGTGCGCCCGACCACCTCGTCGCGCAGGCCGCCGTCATGCTGGAAGGCATCGCCGCCGCCGGCTACGCGGGCCTCGCCTACGCGCGCATCGACGGCGTCGAAGTCGACGGGCGCCTGCGCCTCATGGAAGCCGAGCTGATCGAGCCGCAGCTGTTCCTCGCCGACCAGCCGCAGTCCGCGATCGCGTTTGCCCGGACGATCGTCGATGCCCTGAAGTCACGCGCTTGAAGCGACGCTTCGCCGCGAAGTCAGGGTCACGCCCCTGACTTCGCGAACCGTGCCTGCTTCGAACCGGCGGAATTTCGCGCAGCGAAATTGCGACGAGGGGTCGTTCCGGCGGAATTTCGCGCAGCGAAATTACGCCGATTTGTCTACCCAGCGCTTGAGCGCCTCGAAATCGTGCGGCGAGATGTCGATGATGCGGAAGCCGGCCCAGTACTGGCTCGCGGCCTCGACCGGCTCGGTCCATTGCTCGTGCACGCCCACCTCGATCGGGATCGCGTGCCCGTGCTCGTCGGGTACGTGGAACACGAACTGGTAGAGCGAGTCCTCGCGCAGCGGCTGGTTCGAGACCAGCAGCATGCCGTCGATCGAGAGGTTGCCGGCACGGCCCATGACCTGGCCGGTCATGGCGTTGACCACTTCGATCGTGGTCTCGACCGGCTTGCGCCGCGAGCGTCGCTGTTCGCTGCCCATCAGGGTTTCACCACGCCGGTTGCGGCCGCCGCGGTCGCGGGCTTGCCGCCGAACTGGCGCAGGGACGCGACGATCGCGTTCCACGCCCGGTCGATCAGCGATTCCTTCTGCGCTTCGACGACGCGCGCCGTGCCACGCACGACCTCACGCGCGAGCGCGTCCAGCGTGCGTTCCTCGACGCGCACGCCGCGCTGGTTCACGAACAGGCAGCGGCCGGTGAGCGTGCTGAACCACGACAGCTTGCGCCGCGCCTTGTCGCCCTGCTGGTTGATCGTGAACTCGAACCAGGTGCCGTAGGGAATCGTGCGCAGGCGCTCGAGCACGCGCTGCTCGTCGGGCGAAAGCGGCGAGCTCGCGACGAGCGGCTTCGCCTTCGCGTCGCGATCGCCGTCGGCGTCGCCACCGAGGCGCGAGCGCGCCTTCAGCTTGATCGCGAGCTCGGTCAGCGATGCCGGATCGTCGTTCGCCGCCGCGGACGGTCCGCCGAACAGCCTGCGCACGACGGCCTGCACGTCCTCGCCGTGGTAACCGACCTGCGAAAGCCCGGCCTCCACTTCCTGGCGCAGCGCGCGATGGCGCGCGTCGTCGGGAACCGCACCCAGCGATTCGGTGTTGGTCTCGAGCAACTGGTCGGCCACCGCCAGCCGCTTGCGGTACGCCTCGCTCGTCTCGCCCTGGCGCAGCAGCGTCAGCGCGAGCACGTCGGTCCACGCCTGCTCGAGCAGCGTCTTGATCAGCGCGGGCGGGTTGCTCTTGCCGATGCGTTCGGCGACTGCGCGCGAAGCCGTGCTGCGCGCCTGCTCGAGCCGCTCACGGCCTTTCGCCGCGTCGACGTGCCGGCGCTCGGCGACTTCCGACTTGCGCGTGATCGTCGTGAGGTGCTTGGACAGGTCGCCGAGCAGGTCCTCGAAGACGTCGAGCTTGTCGTCGTATTCCGCGCTGACGCGGTCGACCACGACGCGCATCTTCTCGACGAGCGCGCGATCGTCGGACTCGTCGTCGAGCCAGAACAGGCCGGATTCGGCGACGGAGTTCAGCAACTGCCGCGCCGGGTGCGAGCGGCGCGTGAAGAAGCTCTTGTCCTTCAGGGCCACGCGCAGCAGCGGGATCTGCAGCCGCGTCATCAGCTGCTGCACCTGGCTGTCGGGCTTCACGTCCTTCGACAGGTGCTCGAACAGCATGCCGACGAGGTCGATCGTGTCGGCATCCATCTCCGACAGGCGCGGCGCCTTGCCGTCCGGCGTGACCTGGCGCAACTGCGACAGCACGTCCTGCTTCAGGTGCGACACCGAACGCGAGACGAGCTTGCCGCCCATCATCATGGTCGGCGTGGGCTTGGTCTGCAGCGATGCGAGCACCGACTGCACGTCCTCGCCGCGTACCTGGTGCGAGCCCTCGGTCGCGGGCTGCGGCAGGCCGAGCGCGTGGCGACGGCCGGCGAGCAGGTCGCGCATCGTGTCGAACAGCTCGAGCTCGCGTGCGTCGGGCTGCTGGCGTTCGACCGGCGGTGGCGCATGCCCCGGCCAGCCCGTCATCGGGTTGCCGAATGCGCGCAGCGCCGGCAATTCGTTCGCGTCGTCGGGCGGCGCGCCGTGGCGCGCCGCGGGTCCTTCGCCGCGCGCGGCCCCGTGTGCCGCGCCACCGTGCGCGCCACCGTGCGCCGCGCCATGTCCGGCGCCGTGCCCGCCCGCCGCCGGATGTCCGCCGCCGGCATGTCCGCCACCGGCATGTCCGGCACCGGCATGTCCGCCGCCGGCTTGGACGCCAGCGGGCGCCGTGCCCTGGCTACCCGCGCTGCCGCCGCGTGCGCCGCCAGCGTCGCCCGCCGGCGTCGCGCCACCACGCGCCGTCGGCGCGGGCTGGTTGCCGGCGGCCGGGGCAACCGGGCGCGGGCCGCCCTGGTCGCCGCGTTTGCGGGTGTGCGTGAGCTGCAGGTTCGGCAGCACGCGCTGCTCGATGCAGACGTCGTTGAGCTTGTCGTAGAGCGCGCCGAGCTGCGTCATGCACGTGCGATCGAACACGCGGTACAGAAGCACGCGATGCTCGAGCTGCACATCCAGGCACGCGGCCGCGCCGCGCAGGCATTCGCACAGTCGATGCGGGCCCACCGGCAGCTCGTCGGCCTCGATCGCGGCCGAGCCGGCGAGCACGCCGAAGCGCTGGCCGAGCGCGAACAGCGTCTGGCTGTTGCGGATCTCGGCCTTGCTCGCGACTTCCTGCAACACCAGCGACTGTTCGAACTCGACGTCGTCGACGAGCTCGAATTCCTCGCGCTGGCCGCGCGTGATGCGCGCGAAGTTCGGCGCCTGCGGATCCTTCTCGATGGACGCGAGCGCGGCCTCGAGGCGGATCAGGAAGCGCGGCGTGACGTCCGAACGGCCGCGACGGATCTCGCGCAGCGATTCGAAGCACTTACTCTGGGCGTCGTTGGACTTTGCCTGCTCGGCCAACTTGAACAACTGCTGCTCGAGGTCGTTCAACGTGGCCGTGAGGCCCGCCTCGAGCGCCGTGCTCGCAGCATCGAGCACGGCTTCCAGTACCGCCCGCGGCCGTGGCGGCAAGCCAGCCTGCTTCAGGTTCGGCAAATGTTCCTGGTCGGCCGGGCGCGCAGAGTGCCCGGTCAGGTTCGTGTGCATCGCGAGTCCAGACCCCCTGTACCCGGCGCAATGTTGACGACGTCGAGGGCCTAGCCTACCTCAGCAAGCCGGTTCCTGCGTATTGGCCTCAGGGCTCGGGTTGCCAGGCCAGCGTCACGAGGAAGGCGCGGCCGGGCGTGCCGTAGCCCGAGACGAGCGCGTAATCGCGGTCGAAGGCGTTGTCCAGGCGCAGCCCGGCCCGCCAGTCCGTGGCGAAACGCCAGTCCATCCAGCCCGCGACCACGGTGTAGGCGGCCAGCCGGCCGTCGAAGTCGCGGCGCTCCGACGCGTACTGCGCGTCGACGCCCCAGGACAGCTGGTCGGTGGCGTCGTTCGAAACGCGCGCCACCAGCTTGCGGCGTGGCCGCCGCACGAGGTCGACGTCGGTGTCCTCGTCGCGCGCGCGGTCGTACGTGCCGGTCGCACCGAGCGTCCAGCGCTCCGCCACGCGCCAGCTCCACTCCAGCTCGGCGCCGTCGATGGCGGCCTTCTTGACGTTGATCGCCTGGAACGTGTCGCCGCCCGAGAAGTCCACGAGGTCGCGGATGCGCGTGCGGTAGGCGCGCAGCGCAAGGTCGTGCGCGCCCGCGCGCCAGTCGACGCCGAGCTCGGTGCTGCGCGACTTCTCGGGCTCGAGGTCGGGATTGCCGGCGAACAGGCCGCCGAAGCCCGGCGAGTAGAGCTCGTTCAACGTCGGCGCCCGGAAACCCTCGCCGTACGACGCGAAGACGCGGCCGGCGTCGAAGCGCCAGGCGCCGGCGGCCTGGAACGTCGACTCGCCGCCGAACGCGCTGTTGTCGTCGTGGCGCCCGGCCAGCTCGCCGTCGAACGCGCCGGCGCTGCTGCGGATGTTGGCGAACACCGCGCGGTTCGTGCGCGTCGCCTCGTACTGGGGCAGGCCGCTGAACGTGTCGCGCGTTTCGCCTGCCTCGTGCACGTAATTGAAGCCGGCGCCGAGGCGCGTGTCTTCGCCGAGCGAGAGCTCGTTCAGCCAGTCGGCCGTTTCGCGCCGCGAGTGGAACAGCGCGAAGAACGCGGGCGTGGCCAGGTCTTCGCGCGCGCTGCCCAGCGTGAGCGAATGCGTCCAGTGTGCCGCGAGCGGGCCTGCGAGCGTCGCGCCCAGCGAGTGGTTGCGCGCGTCGGTGCGGCCTTCGTCGAACTCCACGTCGGCGCGCGTGCCGATGAACGAACCGGAGAGCTTCTGCGTGCCGAGCGCCACGTCGCCGCCGACCGTCAGGTTGCGGTTGAGGTAGCCGTCGTCGTCGGGGTCGTAGCTGAAGTTGCCGGGCGTCGCGGCCGAGAAACCGTCGCTCGCTTCGCCACCGAGCGTCGCGTAGACGCCGCCGCGCTCGTTGCGCGCGCCGTAGCCGGCGCTGCCGCCGTACGTCGCGTAGGTACCGCCGCGCGCGCGGATCACCGGGCCGTCCGGCTGGCGCGTGAACACCTGGATGACGCCGCCGATCGCGTCGGCGCCCCACCAGCTGGCGCGCGGACCGCGCACGATCTCGATGCGCTCGATCTGCTCGAGCGGCAGGTGCGCGAAGTCGAACAGGCCCGAGTTCGCGGATGCGACGCGGATGCCGTCGATCAGCACGAGGCTCTGGTTCGAAGCCGTGCCGCGCAGGAAGAAGCCGGTGCTCTGGCCGATGCCGCCCGTGCGGCTGACGTCTACGCCGGCGCGCACGCGCAGTAGCTCGAGGAGGTCGGGCGCCTGCGTGCGCTCGATCTCCTCGCGCGTGATGACGGTGATCGACGCGAGGCTCGTCGTCGACGGCTCGGCCGCGCGCGTCGCGGTGACGACGACTTCCGGCTGCTCGGCCGGTGGGCTCGCGACCGCCGCGCACGGCGCGGCGACCAGGGCGGCGTGCACCGCCAGGGACAACGAACGACGAAACATGGGATCGACTCCTTGCGCTCACCCGCGGCAATTGCCGGCGACGTGGAGGGAAGGAGCGGGGCGTGGGCGGCGCGCGGCCGGCACGTGCCCGGCATCGCCCTCCGCGACGCAATCGGCCGATTCGGGGCGGGAACCACCGAATCAGCTGGCAGGCCGGTCTCCGGGCTCGTCCCATCCGCTTTCGCCTTCCCGCGCGGATCGCGCAGTGGCTCATCGAAGCGGCGTGTCGGACTTACCGTTGCGGGGGCAGCGCCGGATTCGAACCGGCTTCCCGTTTCACCCCGGCGCGCTTGCGCCGGGACACCTGTCAGCGGCGCGCACTATAGGGCGTCGTCGCCGACGCCGCCACTGCGTGCGCGTGGGAGCGGGAGTGGGAGTGCACCGGAAGGGCTCGGGCGTGCGCACGCCCACGCACACGCCCACTCAATCGTGTTCCCGCCGCGTCGCAACCGACTCGAGCTCGCCGGCATCGTCGACGTTCACCACGACGACGATCGGCCGGCAGCACACGGCGCAATCCTCGACGTAGCTCTGCGCGCCCGCCGAGATGTCGACGCTCGACGCGAACGATTCGCCGCAGTACGGGCAATCCAGTGAAACGAATTCGAGCACGCCGGGGACCTCCTCAGTGGTGGCCGTGGTGCGGACTGAGCTCGAGCATCAGGGCAGGAAGTCCGCGATCACGTCGTTGAGGAAGCGCGCGCCGAGCGGCGTCGGCGCGACGGTGTCGCCCTCGATCGCGAGCCAGCCGCGCCGCTGCGCTTCCGCGAGCGGCACCGCGATCGCGTCGCGCGAAAGCCCGGTGCGCTGCTCGAAGTCGGGCAGGGCGAAGCCGTGGTTCAGGCGCAGCGCGTTCAGCATGAACTCGAACGGCAGCTGGTCGTGCGCGACGACGTCGTCGCCACCGAGGCGCTGTGCCGTCGCCGCCGCAGATTGATACGCGCGCGGATGTTTCTGCTTCCAGCGTCGCTGCACGGTGCCGTCCGGTGCCGTCAGCTTCGCGTGCGCGCCCGCGCCGATGCCGATGTAGTCGCCGAAGCGCCAGTAATTGAGGTTGTGCGCGCAACGCCTGCCGTCCCGCGCATACGCGGAAACCTCGTACTGGGCGTAGCCTGCGTCCGCGAGGCGGGCCTGACACGCTTCCTGCATCGCCCACGCGCTGTCGTCGTCGGGCAGCGGCGGCGGCTGCGCCGCGAAGCGCGTGTTCGGTTCCAGCGTGAGCTGGTAGTGCGAGACGTGCGCGGGGGCGAGCGCGATCGCGTGGCCGACATCGGACAGCGCACCTTCGAGCGTCTGTTCCGGCAGCGCGTACATCAGGTCGAGGTTGATGTTCGCCAGGCCCGCATCCTGTGCCTGGCGCACCGCGTCGCGCGCTTCGTCCGCGCCGTGGATGCGGCCCAGCCGCTGCAGCTTGTCGTCGTCGAAGCTCTGCACGCCGAACGAGAGGCGGTTCACGCCGGCATCGCGATAGTTCGCGAACGGTGCGTGCTCGACCGTGCCGGGATTCGTCTCGAGCGTCACCTCGGCATCGCGCTCGATCGCCACGCGCTGCGCCACGCCGTCGAGGATCGCCGCGATCGCCGCCGGTTCGAACAGGCTCGGCGTGCCACCGCCGAAGAACACCGTGGCGATCCTGCGCTCGCGCAGCCACGGCAGGTCGGCGAGGTCCGCGTCGAGGTCGGCGAGCAGTGCGGCCACGTACTCGCGGCTCGCGAGCGCGCCCTTCAGTTCGTGCGAGTTGAAGTCGCAGTACGGGCATTTGCGCACGCACCACGGGATGTGGACGTACAGCGACAGCGGCGGGGCGGGGTGCTTCGACACGCGTGAATCGTACTGCCGACCGGCTTACAGCTCGGAAAACCGCTGTTTCAGCGCCGCGAGCGCGAGGCCGCGGTGGCTCACGCGGTTCTTCGTCGCGGCATCGAGCTCGGCCGCGGCCACGCCGCGCACGGGGTCGAGGAAGATCGGGTCGTAGCCGAAGCCGCCGCTGCCGCGCGGGGCCGCGAGGATGCGGCCGTGCCACACGCCTTCGGCAATGAGCGGCTGCGGATCGCCTGCGTGCCGGAGCACGACGATCACGCTGTAGAAGCGCGCCGTGCGCCGCTCGTCCGGGACGCCTTCCAGCTCCGCCAGCACCTTCGCGATGTTGCGCGCGTGGTCGCCGTGCACGCCCGCGTAGTGCGCGGAAACGAGCCCCGGGCGGCCGTCGAGCGCGTCGACGATCAGGCCGGAGTCGTCGGCGAGCGCCGGCCCGCCGGCGATGCGCGCGGCCTGCTTCGCCTTCAGCAGCGCGTTCTCGATGAACGTGGTCCCGGTTTCGTCGGCGTCGGCGATGCCGAGGTCGCCCTGCGCGACGAGCTCGATGCCGGTGTCGGCCAGCACGTCGCGGATTTCCGCGAGCTTGCCCTTGTTGCCCGTCGCGACGACCAGCTTCATCAGGACGCGAGGGCTGCCTGCTGGTGCGCGAGCAACTCCGCAACGCCCTTGCGTGCGAGCGCGAGCAGCTCGGTGAGCTCTTCGGCGCGCAGCGCGTGGCCTTCGGCCGTGCCCTGCAGCTCGATGAAACCGAACGCGTCGTTCATCACGACGTTCATGTCGGTGTCGCAGCCGGAATCCTCGGGATAGTCGAGGTCGAGCACCGGCGTGCCGCGATAGATGCCGACCGACACCGCGGCGACGGCGCCGTGTACCGGGTCGCGCGCGAGCACGCCGCGCCGGCGCAGCGTGCCGATCGCGTCGACGAGCGCGACGTATGCGCCCGTGATCGCGGCCGTGCGCGTGCCGCCGTCGGCCTGCAGCACGTCGCAGTCGAGCGTGACCGTGCGCTCGCCGAGCGCGGCGCGATCGACCACGGCGCGCAGCGACCGGCCGATCAGGCGCTGGATCTCGTGCGTGCGCCCGCCCTGGCGACCCTGTGCCGCTTCGCGCGAAGTGCGCTCCTTCGTCGCGCGCGGCAGCATGCCGTATTCGGCCGTCACCCATCCTTCGCCCTTGCCGCGCAGGAACGGCGGCACGCGATCCTCGACGGACGCATTGCAGAGCACGCGCGTGTCGCCGAACGACACGAGCACGGAGCCTTCGGCATGGCGCGTATAGCCGCGCGCGAAGGAGATCGGTCGCAGCTCGTCGGCCGCGCGCCCGCTGGGTCGCGAAGTGGACATTCGTGAATGTCTTGGGGCTCGGGGGGCGGCTACTCTAACATTCGCCCCCCGCAGGACCCGGAAAGCGTGCACGCATGATCCGCAGCATGACCGCCTTCGCCACGCGCGAAGCGCAGACGCCGTCCGGCCAGCTCGTGTGGGAGCTGAGGTCGGTGAACCACCGCTTCCTCGAGCTCGGCCTGCGCCTGCCCGAGGAATTCCGCGCGCTCGAGCCGCGCCTGCGCGAGCGCGCGTCCGCGCGCATCACGCGCGGCAAGGTCGACGTCGCCCTGCGCTGGCGGCCGCAGGCCGGCGCCGCCGCCACGCTGCGGCTCAACGAGCCGCTCGCCGCCGAGCTCGCGCGCCTCGCGCGCGAAGTGGCGGGCCGCGTACCTGACCTCGCGCCGGGCACGCGCCTCGAGGCGCTCGCCTGGCCCGGCATGATCATCGAGCCCGAGGCCGACACCGCGAGCCTGCACGAAGCCGCGCTCGCCGCGTTCGAGGCCGCGCTCGACGATTTCCTCGCCACGCGCGAACGCGAAGGCGACCGCCTGCGCGCCGTGATGGTGGAGCGGCTCGACGGCATCGCGGCGATCGCCGCGCGTGTGCGCGAATGGTTGCCCGAGATCCGCGTCGCGCTGCGCGCGCGCCTCGACGCGAAGCTCGCGGAGCTCAAGCAGCCGCTCGATCCGGGCCGCCTGGAGCAGGAAACCGTGCTCGGCCTGCAGAAGATCGACGTGGACGAGGAGCTCGATCGCCTCGCCGCGCACGTCGCCGAAGCACGGCGCATCCTCGACCGCCCGGAGCCCGCCGGCCGCCGCCTGGATTTCCTGCTGCAGGAATTCAACCGCGAGGCGAACACGCTCGGCTCGAAGTCGGTCGACACGCGCACGTCGCAGGCGTCCGTCGAGCTCAAGGTGCTGATCGAGCAACTGCGCGAGCAGGTGCAGAACCTCGAGTAGCAGTGAGAGCGGGAATGCGAGTGCGTCCGATCGGGCACACTCCCACTCACGCTCACACTGCTTTACGCTCTCACCATGTCAGGCAGCCTGTTCATCGTCGCCGCGCCCTCCGGGGCCGGGAAGACCTCGCTCGTGAAAGGGCTGCTCGAGCGCGAGCCGGGCATCAGGCTGTCGGTCTCGCACACGACGCGTCGTCCGCGCCCGGGTGAAGACGACGGCACGCACTACCACTTCGTCACGCGCGACGCGTTCATGGGCCTCGTCGGCCAGGGCGCGTTCCTCGAATACGCCGACGTGCACGGCAACTGCTACGGCACGTCGAAGGCGGCGGTCGAGCCGATCCTCGCGCGCGGCGACGACGTGCTGCTCGAGATCGATTTCCAGGGTGCGCGCCTCGTGCGCGAGCAACTGCCGGCCAGCGTGGGCATCTTCATCCTGCCGCCCTCGCGCGCCGAGCTGGAACGGCGCTTGCGCGCACGCGCGCAGGATTCTGCCGACGTCATCGCGAAGCGGCTGGAGAACTCGCGCGAGGAGATCGCGCACGTCCACGAGTTCGACTACGTGCTCGTGAACGAGGACTTCGAGACCACGCTGGCCGGGCTCGTCGCGATCGTCCGCAGCCAGCGCCTGCGGCGCGTCGTCCAGGCCGAGCGGCTCGCCGGGTTGATCGACTCGCTCACCGCCCGCTGACGCGCGGCGCGAGGGGCGCGGGCCCAGGCCCCGGCCCTAATTGCTTCCGCATCAGTGGCTTGCGCGCCCGCGTCCGATTCTCGTTTGCTGCGCCGCGGCGCGACCGCTACACTGCCTATCCGCTTGAATTTCTGAATCTTTTGAGGTTTCACGCATGGCCCGCATCACCGTAGAAGATTGCCTGGAAGTCGTCGACAACCGCTTCGAGCTCGTGCTGATGGCGACGAAACGCGCGCGCCAGGTCGCGAAGGGCGCGCAGCCGCTCGTCGATACCTCGAACGACAAGCCCACGGTCGTTGCGCTGCGCGAGATCGCCGAGCGCAAGGTCGACCAGACGCTGATCGCGGAGATCGATCGCCAGGAACGCGAGCGCGCCGAGCGCGAAGCGCTGGAGTGGGCCGCTGCCGAAGTCGTCGACGACGACCTGAGCAAGGGCGGCGACGACGCCTGAGCGTCGCCCATCGCATGAGTCGGCAGTCGCCCGCTTCGCGATGCCGTAGCTGCTGACTGCGGCGGACAGCGCATGGGAGCGGCGAGCCGAACGAGCGCCACCGCGGCCAGCGACCTGCCCGCCGACGTCCTCGCGCTCGAGGACAAGCTCTCCGCTTACGTCGCCCCCGAGGACGTCGCGCGCGTGCGCGAGGCGTATCGCCTCGGCGCGGTCGCGCACGAGGGCCAGACGCGCAAGAGCGGCGAGCCGTACATCACGCACCCGGTCGCCGTGGCGACCATCCTCGCCGACATGCGCCTCGACCACGAGGCGATCGCCGCGGCGATCCTGCACGACACGCTGGAAGACACGCCGGTTTCGCACGAGGAGCTGGAGGCGAAGTTCGGCCGCGAAGTGGCGGAGCTCGTCGACGGCGTCACGAAGCTGGACAAGGTGCAGTTCGGCACGCGCCAGGAAGCGAACGCGGAGAGCTTCCGCAAGATGATGCTGGCGATGTCGCGCGACCTGCGCGTCATCCTCATCAAGCTCGCCGACCGCCTGCACAACATGCGCACGCTCGACGCCATGAGCGACGCGTCGCGCCGGCGCATCGCGCAGGAAACGCTGGAGATCTACGCGCCCATCGCGCAGCGCCTCGGCATGAACAAGGTGAAGTCGGAGCTGCAGGACCTGGGCTTCCGCGCGATGCACCCGCTGCGCCATCGCGTGCTCGCGCAGCGCCTGAAGCAGACCTACGGCACCCGCCGCGAGAACATCCTGCGCGTCGAGGCGCAGGTCGCGGCGAAGCTCGCGCAGTTCGGCATCCGCGCGCGCGTCATGTCGCGCGTGAAGTCGCCGTACTCGATCTATTCGAAGATGCGCGGCGAGCACAAGTCGCTCGCGCAGGTGCTCGACGTGTACGGCGTGCGCGTGGTCGTCGAAGACGTACCGTCGTGCTACCTCACGCTCGGCGCGGTGCACGCGCTCTACAAGCCGCTGGAAGGCCGCTTCAAGGACTTCATCGCGATCCCGAAGGCGAACGGCTACCAGTCGTTGCACACCGTCCTGTTCGGCCCTTCGGGTACGCCGATCGAAGTGCAGATCCGCACCGAGGACATGGACATGCTCGCCGAGCGCGGCGTCGCCGCGCACTGGGCCTACAAGACCGAAGCGTCGCCCGCGAACAATGCGCAGGCGCGCGCGCGCGAATGGCTCTCGAGCCTGCTCGCGACGCAGGGGAGCGAGGGTTCGCCGCTCGAGTTCGTCGAAAACGTCAAGATCGACCTGTTCCCGGACGAGGTCTACCTGTTCACGCCGAAGGGCGACATCCTCGCCTTGCCGAAGAATTCGACGGCGCTCGATTTCGCGTACGCCGTGCACACCGACGTCGGCGACCACGCAGTCGCGGCGCGCGTGGACAAGAAGCTGGTGCCGCTTCGCACGCGGCTGCAATCCGGGCAAAGTGTCGAGGTCATCACCGCCCGGGCTGCGTCGCCCTCTCCCAACTGGCTCGAGTTCGTGGTCAGCTCGAAGGCGCGGACCGCGATCCGCCACTTCCTCAAGCGCCTGCAGCACGAGGACGCGATCGAGCTGGGCCACCGCATGCTCGACAAGGCGCTGGACGAGCTCGACGCCTCGCTGGATTCGATCCCGCCCGAGATCCTCGACGCCTACCTCGCCGAGAACCGGTTCCCCAGGCTCGAGGAGCTGCTCGCCGACATCGCGCAGGGCAACCGGCCGCCCGCGATCGTCGCGCAGGCGCTCACGCGCGACGAGCGCAACCTGTCGCTCGGCGCGCAGCCGCGCAGCGGCGAAAAGATCCTGATCACGGGCAAGGAACGCGGCGTGCTCACGTACGGCGCGTGCTGCCACCCGATCCCGGGCGACGAGATCATGGGCTTCCTCACCGCGGGCAAGGGCATCGTCGTGCACCAGGTGAACTGCCCGAACGTCCCGGAATTCCGCAAGCAGCCCGAGCGCTGCGTCGAGATCGACTGGGACCGCGAAGTGCGCGGCGACTACAAGGTGGCGCTGAAGGTCGTGGTCGAGAACAAGCCCGGCGTGCTCGCGACGGTGGCCGCGGCGATCGCCGAGGCCGGTTCGAACATCGAGAACGTGGAGTACCAGGAACGCGACCTCGCGACGGCATCGCTGCTGTTCACGATCGAGGTGCGCGGCCGCAAGCACCTCGCCGACGTCATGCGCCGCGTGCGCAGGGCCGGAGTGGTGCACTCCGTGCATCGCAACGGCGGTTAGCAGGAGAATGGAAATCGGGAATCGGAAATGGGAAATGGGTAGAGCGGGGCGCGCCGCCTCGCGCGCGCCTGCCTTTCCGATTTCCCATTTCCCATTTCCGATTTCCCGCGCATGCGAAGGAAGGCCATGAAACGCGAAATCATCGCCACGAAAGACGCTCCTGCCGCGATCGGCACCTACTCGCAGGCGGTGCGCTGCGGCGATACGGTCTACGTGTCGGGCCAGATCCCGCTCGATCCCGCCACCGGGCAGCTGGTCGAAGGCCCGATCGAGGCGCAGATCGACCGCGCGTTCGACAACCTCGAGGCGATCGTCGTGGCGGCCGGCGGCTCGCTCGCGAACATCGCGAAGCTCAACGTGTTCCTCGTCGACCTGGGCCATTTCGCGAAGGTGAACGCGGCCATGCAGGCGCGCTTCCGCGAGCCGTACCCGGCGCGCGCCGCGATCGGCGTCGCGTCGCTGCCGAAAGGCGCGCAGGTGGAAGTGGACGCGATCGTCGTGCTCGACTGATCCGGTGGGAGCGACCCTGGTCGCGACGGGTTCGAACGCAGCAGATCCCGGCCTCGAGCCCGTCACCTCGCTGAAGGGCGCGGGCACGCGCCTGCGCGAGGCGCTCGCACGGCTCGGCATCGAGCGCGTGCGCGACCTCTGGTTCCACCTGCCGCTTCGCTACGAGGATCGCACCGCCATCACGCCGATCCGCTCGCTGCTGCCCGGCGCGCGCGCGCAGGTGGAGGGCACGGTACAGGCGGTCGAGCGCGGATTCCGCTTCCGTCCGCAGTTGCGCGTCGCGATCGAAGGCGACGACGGCGGGACGCTCGTGCTGCGCTTCTTCCACTTCCGCGGCAGCCAGGCCGACCAGTTCGTCGTCGGCACGCGCGTTCGCGCGTACGGCGAGGCGCGGCCCGGCAAACACGGGCTGGAGATGGTCCATCCGAGCTATCGCCGCGTCGTCGCGGGGGAACCGGTGGCCAGCGAGCTCACGCCGATCTATCCCGTGACCGAGGGCCTCACGCAGGCACGCATGGCCGCGCTCGTGGCGCAGGCGCTCGCCGCGTTGCCGGCGGACGAGCGCCTCGAGCTGCTGCCGCGCGAGCTGCGCGAGCGCCACGGCCTGTCGCCGCTGCATGCGGCGCTGCGCACGACGCATCGTCCCGCGCCCGGCGACGACCTCGCGGCCTTGCTGTCGGGCGAGCATCCGGCGCAGCGGCGGCTCGCGTTCGAGGAGCTGCTCGCGCACAACCTGAGCCGCAAGCGACTGCGTGCGCAGTGGCGCAGCCGACCCGCGCCGCGTATCGCAGCGCGCGGCGGCCGGCGCCAGGCGTTGCTCACGAGCCTGCCGTTCGCGCTGACCGGGGCGCAGCGGCGCGTGCTCGCCGACGTCGACCGCGACCTCGCGTCGGGCGAGCCGATGCTGCGGCTCGTGCAGGGCGACGTGGGCTCCGGCAAGACGATCGTCGCCGCGCTCGCCGCGCTCGCGGCGATCGACGCGGGCTGGCAGGTGGCGGTGATGGCGCCGACGGAAGTGCTGGCCGAGCAGCACCTGAAGCACTTCACGCGCTGGCTCGAGCCGCTCGGCGTGCCCGTGGTCTGGCTCGCCGGGAAGGTGAAGGGCAAGGCGCGCGAGCGCGCGCTGGAGCGCATCGCGGGCGACGCGGCGCTCGTCGTCGGCACGCACGCGCTGATGCAGGAGGGCGTGCGCTTCCGCAAGCTCGGCCTCGCCATCGTCGACGAGCAGCACCGCTTCGGCGTCGACCAGCGGCTCGCGCTGCGCGACAAGGGCGCCGACGGCAAGGTGGTCGCGCACCAGCTCGTGCTCACGGCCACGCCGATCCCGCGCACGCTCGCGATGACGTTGTACGCCGACCTCGACGCCTCCGTGATCGACGAGCTGCCGCCGGGCCGCACGCCGATCCGCACCGTGGTGCTCGCGAGCGAGCGGCGCGACGACGTGGTCGAGCGCATCCGTGCCGCGTGCATCGAGGGCCGCCAGGCTTACTGGGTCTGCACGCTGATCGAGGAGTCCGACGTGCTGCAGGCGCAGGACGCCGAGGCGACGCACGCGGCGCTGCGCGCCGCGTTGCCGGGCATGCGCATCGGGCTCGTGCACGGTCGCATGAAGCCGAAGGACAAGCAGGCCGAGATGGAGTCGTTCGCGCGCGGCGACACCGCGTTGCTCGTCGCGACCACGGTGATCGAGGTCGGCGTCGACGTGCCGAACGCGAGCCTCATGGTGATCGACGATGCCGATCGCCTCGGGCTGTCGCAGCTGCACCAGCTGCGCGGTCGCGTCGGGCGCGGCACGGCGGCGTCGAGCTGCGTGCTGCTCTACCGCCCGCCGCTGTCGCCGCTCGCGCGCGAACGGCTCGCCGTGCTGCGCGAGACGACCGACGGGTTCCGCATCGCCGAGAAGGACCTCGCGCTGCGCGGCCCCGGCGAAATGCTCGGCACGCGACAGACCGGCGATGCCGATTTCCGCGTGGCGAATCTGGTGCGCGACGCGGCCGTGCTGCCGCAGGTCGCCGACGCCGCGGACGACGTGCTCGCGAACCATGCCGATCTCGTCGACCGGTTGATCGCGCGCTGGATCGGGCGTGCGGTGCGATTCGCCGAAGCGTAGGAGAGCGGTGAGCGGATAGCGGGGAGCGGCAAGAGCAGGGCGTCGACGCTCTTGCCGCTCCCCGCTATCCGCTATCCGCTCCCTGCTAGGATCGCGCGCTCCCGGCCTGGCCCCAGCGACATGCAGACGCTGCTGATCGACACCGACCCCGGCGTGGACGACGCGCTCGCGCTGCTGATGGCGCATGCGCACGCGGGTACGCGCGTCGCCGCGATCACGACGACCGCCGGCAACGTCGGCCTCGCGCACACCACGCGCAACGCGCGCAGGCTGCTCGCGCTGATGGGCGCAGATACGCCGGTGTTCCCCGGTTGCGAGACACCGCTCGTGCGGCTCGCCGACGATGCCGCGTTCGTGCACGGCAGGGACGGATTCGGCGACGTCGGCTACGAGCCCGTGCCCGAGCCCGGCACGCCGGCCGAGCACGCCGCGCTCGCGATGCTCGCGCTGTCGCGACGCCACGCCGGCGAGATCACGTTCGTGATGCTCGGGCCGCTCACCAACCTCGCACTCGCGCTGAAGCTCGACCCGACGCTGCCGTCGCGCGTGCCGCGCCTCGTGATCATGGGCGGTGCGGTCACGGGCCGCGGCAACGTTTCCGTGCAGGTCGAGTTCAACATCGGCTTCGACCCCGAGGCCGCGCACATCGTGTTCGCCGCCTGGCCGCGCTTCGAACTGGTCGACTGGGAAGCCACCGTCGCGCACGGCATCGACTTCGCGCGCTTCGAGTCCTGGCTGGATGGCCCCGGCCCGCGGGCCGCGTTCTACAAGGCCATCTCGCGCAAGACGCGCGACTTCGCGAAGGGCGGTCGCGAGAAGATGCTCACGGCCGACGCACTGGCCATGGCCGCCGTGCTGGAGCCGGGCTGCGTCGCGGAGTGGGCCGAGCGGCCCGTGGCGGTCGAGCTGGACGGCCGCCTGACGCGCGGGGCGACCGTCGTCGACTGGCAGCGCCGCAGCGGCGCCGCGGACAATGCCCGGATCGCGATGCGCTTCGATCAATCGCGCTTCGAGTCGCTGGTCGAGGCCGGCCTGGCCGAGCGTCGCTGAAGCGCTGGCGCCGCCCGGCGGCCGGGGCCTGGCCGGGCAGGGTGCCCGGCGGCTTGCAGGCCGCCGGGTCGCCGGCTATCATGCCGCTCTTTTCACCCCGCGGTCCGTGAACGTCATGAAAGCCGAAGGCCATCCCAAGTACAACACCGTCGTCTTCCACGACGTCTCCAGCGACTTCAAGATCCTGACCCGCTCGACGATGACGAGCAAGGAAATGATCAAGTGGGAGGACGGCAAGGAGTATCCGGTCGTCAAGGTCGAGCTCTCGAGCCAGTCGCACCCGTTCTACACGGGCAAGCACAAGATCGTCGACGCAGGTGGCCGCGTGGACAAGTTCCGCCGCCGCTACGGCGCGGTGAAGGGCTGACGCTCGCCCGGCGCCCGCGCCGGACGCCGGAACCTCCGCGCTGGCGGGTCGCCTGGTCCGAACGATTTCAACACGGTTCCGCCCAAGGATCGGGTGGGCCACAGGCAGGGAAAACGCCGGGTCGAAAGACCCGGCGTTTTTTCTTTCCGCGCCTCGGAAGCGCTGGGCCCGTCGGCAGCGCCGGGTCCGTCCCGGCGGGCGTTCTTCGCGCGCCCTGCCGTCCGGGACGGCGACGCGCCCGCCCGCCATGCGATACTGCGTACCGTTCAGGGGGCGCATCATCGGTGCGCCAATTCGATAGCGCCGACCCGTGTCGCGCGGCTCCCCGCGCGTTCCCGTCGTCAGGTGCGCACGCAAGAAGGAGTTTGCCGCGATGGCCTCGAAAGTCGTCCTGACCGATACCGGCAGCAACAAGTCCACCGAGCTGCCGGTCGTCACCGGTACCGTCGGCCCGGCTGCCGTCGACATCGGCAAGATGCACAAGGACACGGGGATGTTCACCTACGACCCCGGGTTCATGTCGACCGCGAGCTGCAAGAGCGCGATCACTTACATCGACGGCGATGCGGGCGTGCTGCTCTATCGCGGCTACCCGATCGAGCAGCTCGCGAAGCACTCGAATTTCCTCGAGGTCTCGTACCTGCTGATCAACGGCGAGCTGCCGACCAAGGCGCAGTCGACCGCGTTCGAGCACGAGGTCACGCATCACACGATGATGCGCGAGTCGCTCCGCCAGTTCCTCAACGGCTTCCACTACGACGCGCACCCGATGGCGATGCTGTGCGCCGTCGTCGGCTCGCTCGCGGCCTTCTACCACGACTCGCTCGACATCGACGACCCGAAGCAGCGCCACCTCGCGGCGGTGCGCCTGATCGCGAAGATGCCGACGATCGCGGCCGCCGCGTATCGCTATTCGATCGGCTGGCCGATCCGCTTCCCGCGCAACGCGCTGGAGTACTGCACGCGCTTCCTGCACATGATGTTCGAGGTGCCGAGCGAGCCGCTGGAGCTGCCGCCGGTCGCCGCGAAGGCGCTGGACCTGCTGTTCATCCTGCACGCCGACCACGAGCAGAACGCGAGCACGTCCACCGTGCGCCTCGTCGGCTCCACGGGTGCGAATCCGTACGCGTGCGTCGCGGCCGGCATCGCCGCGCTGTGGGGCCCCGCGCACGGCGGCGCGAACGAAGCCGTGCTGAAGATGCTCGCCGAGATCGGTGACGCATCGAACGTGGCGAGCGCCGTCGCGAAGGCGAAGGACAAGAACTCGGGCTTCCGCCTGATGGGCTTCGGCCACCGCGTCTACAAGAACTTCGACCCGCGCGCGACGATCATCCGCGAGATGTGCCACAAGGTGCTGCACGACCTCGGCGTGTCCGACCCGCTGCTCGACGTCGCGCTGAAGCTCGAGGAGGCGGCGCTGAAGGACCAGTACTTCATCGACCGCAAGCTCTACCCCAACGTCGACTTCTACTCCGGCCTGATCTACAAGGCGCTGAAGATCCCGACCGAGATGTTCACCGTGATGTTCGCGATCGCGCGTACGTCCGGCTGGGTCGCGCACTGGCTCGAGCAGAACGTCACGGCCGACACCAAGATCGGCCGTCCGCGCCAGGTCTACACGGGCTCGCCGTCGCGCGATTACGTGCCGATCGACAAGCGCGGATAGGAAATCCGCGCCCCGGACAGCACATGGATGTGCGCCGATCCGGGGCCCGGCGCCTCACGAAAAAGCCCCGCTCCGCGGGGCTTTTTCATTTCAGCCTTTCGCCAGCAACTCCACGACCGCATTCAACGAGGCGCGCGCCATCGGCCGCTCGTCCACGCGGTCGATCGGCGCCTGGCGCAGCGCGTCGCGCGGCAGCACGGTGAGGTCGAACGGCACGTCGTCGGCCGAGAAGAGGTAGGCCGGGAATTCCTCCCAGCGCTCGCGCTCGAAGCGCAGGCGACGGTCTGACTCGTCGTAGGGGATGCGGTTCTCGTCGAGGAAGTGCTGCACGGCCGCCGGCTCGTCGCTGTAGAGGTGCAGGCACACCGCCGAGTGCTCGTCGGCCGTGCCCTCGAGCACGGCGCCCACCAGTCGCGGCTCGAAGCGCGCGAAGAACTTCATCGCCTCGACCGCGGCTTCGCGCCGCTCGCGCAGCACGCGCGGCTGCGTGTCGCCCTGGAACAGGCGCTGGAACTCGCGCAGCGCTTCCTCGATCTCGGCGTTGCGCGGCAGCGCGTGCTCGTCGTGCACGCCGAGGCGCCCCGCGGCCTTGCGCTTCGCGACGCCGAAATCGCGGATGCCCTGTTCGCTCATGATGCGCGCTGCTTCGTGCGCGATGCGGCTGCGCATCTCGCGGGCGCGATTCCCCGCGTGCTTTCGCGCATTTTCCCTGTCCATGGTCGGAGATCTCGGGACGAGCGCGCCTGATTCAACGCTTCTTCAAGTTGGGGTATGAGTATGAGCAGGAGTATGAGCTCGCCATTCTCATCGTCGAGGCCGCCTCGAATGTTGCGAACGCGGCCGGTCGTGCGCACTCATACTCAGACTCGGACTCATACTGCTACCGAGCGCGATCGGCGTCAGAAAATCTCGTACGGCTGCTGTTCGTTCTGCTGCTCGCTTTCCTGCGCCTGGCGCATGGCGGCCATGCGCGCGATGTCCTCGACCTTGAACATCTCGACGATGCCGTCGCCGCCGTCGAGCAACTGGCCGCCGGCGGTGATGCGCGCCGTCGTGATGCCGTTCGGCACCTGCGGCTCGTGCTCGGGCACGCCGTCCAGCGCGACCTTCATGTACGCGACCCAGATCGGGATCGACGCCTTCGAGGCGAATTCGCCGCGGCCGAGCGACGTGAAGTCGTCGAAGCCGATCCAGGTGGTCGCGACGAGCGAATCGTTGAAGCCGGAGAACCACGCGTCGCGGTGCTCGTTCGTCGTGCCGGTCTTGCCGGCCAGGTCGTTGCGTCCGAGCTCCATCGCGCCGCGGCCGGTGCCGCGCAGCACGACGTCGTGCATGAGCGAGGTGATGAGGAATGCGTTGCGCTCGTCGATCGCGCGCGGCGCGAGCTTCACGGGCACTTCCTGGCCCGCGACGGGCGTGGGCGCGGGTGCCGGCGTGGGCGTGGGTGCGGCATTGCCGAGCAGCGTCGAGAGGTCCTGCGCCGTGGCGCCGACCGGCTCCGCCGTCGCGGTCAGTCGCTCCGGGCAGCCACGGCACGCGCGCGCCGGCTGCTCGCGGAACACCACCGTGCCGCGGTCGTCCTCGACGCGCTCGATGAAGTACGGGTCGACGAGGTAGCCGCCGTTCGCGAACACCGAGTAGCCGCGCGCCATCGCGATGGGCGGCACCGAGCTCGTGCCGAGCGCGAGCGAAAGGTTCTCGGGCAGCGCCGAGAGCGGGAAACCGAAGCGCGAGATGTAGTCGCGCGCGTAGCGCACGCCGATCGCATCGAGCACGCGGACCGAGACGAGGTTGCGCGAGCGCACCATCGCCTCGCGCAGGCGCATCGGGCCTTCGAACTTCTCGTCGTCGTTGGATGGCCGCCACACGCCGTCGGGGCGCGACGGGTCGGGCAGTGCGAGCGGCGCGTCGTTCACGATGCTCGCCGCGTTGAAGCCGCGCTCGAACGCCGCGGAATAGACGAACGGCTTGAAGCTCGAGCCCGGGTTGCGCGAGGTCTGCGTCGCACGGTTGAACTTCGACAGCGCGAAGCTGAAGCCGCCCACGAGCGCGCGCACGGCACCGTCTTCCGGATCGAGCGACACGAGCGCGGCCTGCGCCTTCGGCAGCTGCGCGAGCTCCCAGGCGCCCTCCTCGTTGCGTGCCAGGCGCACGATGTCGCCGGCGTGCAGCGCGTCGCTCACCTTCTTCGGCGCCGGCCCGCGCGAGTTCTCGCTGAGGTAGGGCTGCGCCCAGGCCACCGACTCCAGCGTCAGGTCGACCGCCTGGCCGTCCTGCAGGAACACCTGCGCCGTGTCGGCGTCGACCGTGGTCACGAGCCCGGGCACGAGCCCCGCGAGCGGGCGGAACGGCGCGAGCGCCGTGCTCCAGGCGTCCGGTCCGGCGTCCGCGGCCAGCTCGACGTGCGACTCCGCGCCGCGATACCCATGGCGGCGGTCGTAACTCATCAGGCCACCGCGCACCGCCGCGTTCGCGGCGTCCTGGAAGCGCGAATTGACCGTCGTGTAGACCGAGTATCCGGCCGTCATCGCGTCGTTGCCGAGCTTTTCCAGCGCCGCGAGCCGGACCATCTCCGCCAGGTACGGCGCCTCGACCTCGACCGGCGGCTCGTGCGGATGCGCGTGGTCGGGCTCGGCCAGCGCGGCCCTGAGCTGCGCCGCGTCGATGAAGCCGACCTCCTGCATGCGCTGGAGGACGTAGTTGCGCCGTTCCAGCGCGCGCTCGGGGTTGTGCAGCGGGTTGCCGCTGGACGGGAATTTCGGGATCGACGCGAGCATCGCGGCTTCGGCCAGCGTGAGCTGGTCGAGCGTCTTGCCGTAGTAGAAGTCGGCGGCCGCCGCGACGCCGTACGAGCGATAGCCGAAGAAGATCTTGTTGAGGTAGAGCTCGAGGATCTCGTCCTTCGTGAGCTCGCGCTCCATCTTCAGCGCGAGGAAAATCTCGGAAATCTTGCGGGAAAACGAGTATTCGGGGCTCAGGAAGAAGTTGCGCGCCACCTGCTGCGTGATCGTGCTGCCGCCCGGCACGCGCTCGCGGTCGGAGGTGGCCAGCAGCCACACGGCGCGGCCGATGCCGACCACGTCGATGCCGGGGTGCTCGTAGAAGCGCGCGTCCTCGATCGCGACGAACGCGTTGCGCACGCGCTCCGGGATCTGCGCGAAACGCACCGGCGTGCGCCGGGTCTCGCCGAACACCGCGATCAGCTTGCCGTCCGACGACAGGACCTTCAGGGGAACCTGCAGGCGGATGTCGCGGATCTCGGCCACATTGGGCAGGCGCGGGGAGATCAGCCAGTAGGCGATGCCGACCGCGGCGATGGACAACAGGATGCCCGCCGCGCCGAGGATCAGGCCCCAACGCAGCAGACGACGCGGCCAGCTCATGGATTTCGTTCGTGAAGTTGTGAGGGCAATCAACGTTCGTGCCCGAGCGGGCCGAGTATAGATCGGGTGCCGGGCGGGGGCTCATGGCAGGTTCGGGGCGCGGCCCCGAAAACCGGGTTCCGGGGCCTCCCCGAGCGGTCCCAGCAGCAGTGAACAAAGGCGCCCTGAAGCGCCCCGTTGCCAAGCCGTTAAGATTTGTATTTAATGTTCTGGCGCATGTTTCGCTCCTAAGAGCGCGTGGGGAGGGGAAAAAGTGGGCCTGTTCACCAGCAAGACACCACCCCTGATCGGCGTCGACATCAGCTCGACGGCCGTGAAACTTCTGCAGCTCTCGCCTGTCGGCGGCCGCTACCGCGTCGAGCATTACGCGGTGGAGCCCTTGCCCCCGAACGCGGTGGTCGAGAAGAACATCGTCGAGGTCGAAGCCGTCGGCGAGGCCATCAAGCGCGCGCTCGCGCGCTCCGGCGCGAAGACGCGTGCGGCCGCGGCCGCTGTCGCCGGCTCGGCGGTGATCACGAAGGTGATCCCGATGCCGGCCGACCTCAGCGAGGACGACCTCGAGGGCCAGATCCAGGCCGAGGCGAACCAGTACATCCCGTACCCGCTCGAGGAAGTCAGCCTCGATTTCGAGGTGCTCGGTCCGGTGAAGGACAACCCGGACATGATGAACGTCCTGCTCGCGGCATCGCGCACGGAGAACGTCGACGTGCGCGTCGCCGCGCTCGACATCGGCGGACTCGCGGCGAAAGTCGTGGACGTCGAGGCGTTCGCGATGGAGAACGCGTACAAGCTGATCGCCGACCAGCTCAGCGTGCCGAAGGATGCGACGGTCGCCGTCGTCGACATCGGCGCGACCATGACGACGCTGATCGTGCTGAAGAACCAGCGCACGATCTACACGCGCGAGCAGGTGTTCGGCGGCAAGCAGCTCACCGACGAGGTGATGCGCCGCTACGGCCTTTCGTACGAGGAGGCCGGTCTCGCCAAGCGCCAGGGCGAGATCG
>CALKUS010000089.1 GCA_937996755.1 uncultured Pseudomonadota bacterium
CCGATGCAGTCAGTAACGACGTGCGGGAAGAATTGAGCCACCATTTCGCACGAGCGATTACCGGCCAGCTTGGGTGGCTAGAACAACCGGCTGGAGTGGCGATGGGCGAAGTCTGGGCGGGGCGATTGACCATCGAGGACATGATCAAAGATCGCGCTGAATGTTCGGCTGAGACTATGGAAAGGGCACGAGAAAGGTCGCAACGCGCGGCAGCTGCAATCGAAGAGGTGCTGCGCTTCCGCATGATTGAACTGATAACGCCGATGAAACGGTTGATTCAAGACTGGGCCGATAAGCCGCAAATTGTCTCGCGACCCAAAAAGGAACACGCACGGCGGACCTACTTTCTTCGATCCATTTCCGATCACTTCATGACGAACTACGGAACGCCGCTCCACGCACAAACTCTAGCAGGCTGTTGAGAATCCTCGATTTCGAACCGATCGCCGCGATGGCGGTGTCGGTACTGCATCCGGATTTCGATGATTCGTCTGGTTCGCGCCCGCTTTCGCGGGTGGTTTGACCCCGCTCGGGGTCGTTCGGGCGGCGATGCGCTCGCCGCAGGCGCAATGCCCCTACGTCGGGGCGCTCGCCCACCATTGACCACCTTGCACGCCGCCGAGTCGGACGAGGTTGTAGGCCGCGAAGCTCCAGAGTGCCTGCGCCTTCACCTTGGCCAAGCCGATGAAGCGCGTCTTGCGCAATCCGCCGACGGTCTTGATCCAGCCGAAGGTCTGCTCGATCAGCTTGCGTTTGCGCTGACTCACCGCGTAGCCCGCGCTCGCAGCCGTGCGGTGATGCACCGCGCTCTTTCGGTTCGTCGTGTGCCGCGCGATGTGCGGCTTGATGCCCTTGCGCTTCAAAGCTGCGACGAAGTCGTGCGTGTCGTACCCCTTGTCGGCGCCAAGCGTGGCGCCGCGCTGTACGTCGGCCAGCATCGCCAACGCGCCGTCGCGTTCCGCCGTTCCGCTGGCGTGGCGCACGTCGACATCGACCACCAAGCCAATGCGGTTGTCCATGAGCGCGTTCGCCTGGTAACTCAGCTTCGCCTCGCGGTTCGAACCCTTGCGATACAGCCGCGCATCCGGATCCGTCGTGGACGCATGCGTGTCGTTCTTGCGCTGCTCGCCGCGAAAGTCCACGTCCGGATTACGTGTGCCGTCGCCGCGGTCGGAGTCGTCATCCCTCGGCTTGAAGCTCTTGTGCGACGCCCACGCCTCCAGCAGCGTGCCGTCCACCGTGAAGTGCTCGTCGCTGGTCAGCTTGCCGACGCGCGCCATCAGCACCGTGTTGCGGAAGAACTTCTCCGCCACCTGCGATCCGAACAGGCGCTCGCGATTGAACGAGAACGTCGAGTGATCCCACACCGGATCGTCCAGGTCGAGACCGACGAACCAACGGAACAACAGGTCGTAGTCCATCCGCTCCATCAGCAACCGTTCGCTGCGAACGCTGAACACGATCTGTAGCAACAGCGCCCGCAGCAATCTCTCCGGCGGAATCGACGGACGCCCCACCGACGAGTACAGCGGCGCGAAATCAGCGTCCATCTCCTTCAAGATCGTGTCCACCAGCACCCGCAGCTTCCGGATCGGATGGTTCAACGGTATCCGCGACTCCAGCGAGATGTACGAGAACAATCCGCCCTGCTGCACGTCTTCCGTTCGCATCGTTGCTTCCTTGCGTCGCTCAACCGATCATCCGCGACCAGGCGGGGTTTCTCAACAGCCTGCTAGGGAAGGTCTGAACAAGTCCCGCGATCTCTGCTGAAATTGCGGGCATTGGTTGGCACGGATTGAAGCATGAGCCAGATGAGTTTCGGCGACTCGGAGTACGCGGGGAAGAAGAAGCGGACGCGTCGCGAGGTGTTCCTGGCGGAGATGGACAAGGTGGTGCCGTGGAAGGCGCTGCTGGCGCTGATCGAGCCGGCGTATCCGAAGGCAGGCCGCGGCCGTCCGCCGTATGCGCTGGAGACGATGCTGCGGATTCACCTGATGCAGAACTGGTTCGGTTTCAGCGATCCGGCGATGGAAGAGGCGCTGTACGAGATCGCGCCGGTGCGCCAGTTCGCGCACCTGTCGCTGACGCGTGCGATTCCGGACGAGACGACGATCCTGAATTTCCGGCACATCCTGGAAGCGAATGATCTGGCGCCAAAGCTGCTGCAATGCGTGAACGGCCATCTGTGTGATCGCGGCTTGCTGCTGAAGCGCGGCACGATGGTCGACGCGACGATCATCGCGGCGCCGAGTTCGACGAAGAACGCGGACAACGAGCGCGATCCGGAGATGCACCAGACGAAGAAGGGCAACCAGTGGCACTTCGGCATGAAGGCGCACATCGGCGTCGATGTCGACTCCGGGCTGGTGCACACGGTGACGACGACGCCGGCGAACGAGTCCGATGTCGCGCAGGTCGCGGATCTGCTGCACGGCAAGGAAGAAGTGGTGCATGCCGATGCCGGCTACACCGGTGCCGAGAAGCGCGTGAAGCGCAAGCGCATCAAGTGGCACATTGCTGCGAAGCGCAGTGTGGTGAAGAAGATCAAGCGCGCGAAGCTGAAGCGCGCGACCGAGAAACTGGAGACGCTGAAGGCGAAGCTGCGCGCTCGCGTCGAGCATCCGTTCCGCGTCGTGAAGCGCCAGTTCGGCTTCATGAAGGTGCGCTTCAAGGGCTTGGCGAAGAACACCGCGCAGGTCATCACGCTGTTCGCGCTGTCGAACCTGTGGATGGCGCGCAAGCAACTCTTGGCGATGACAGGGCCATTGCGTCCGCAGTTCGGGAATTGCGGGTGATGCGGGCCTGAAAACGCCGAAAAACGCACATCTGCGCATCCATATCGACCGAAATTCCGTGTAGCGGCCAGCGGAAAATCGGCACTACGCTGGCAGCGACTTGTTCAGACCTTCCCTAGGCGTCGCGAATTGGCCGCGACGGAAAAATAGATCGTCGTGGACAGACCCAGCGGGTTCACCACGGTCGCATTCGAATTGCCACCGCCATACGTCAGCGAATAGCGCCCCACGCCAGCATGGGAAGTGGCTTTGC
>CALKUS010000090.1 GCA_937996755.1 uncultured Pseudomonadota bacterium
CACAGGCGAAGACACTCTTTCCCTACACGACGCTCTTCCGATCTCGGCCCGTTCGTGCGCCTCGACCTGCTGATCAACGGCGACCGCGTCGACGCGCTCTCGCTCATCGTGCATCGCTCGCACGCCGACCGGCGCGGTCGCGAGATCGTCGAGAAGATGCGCGAGCTGATTCCGCGCCAGCAGTTCGACGTGGCGATCCAGGCCGCGCTCGGCGCGCAGATCATCGCGCGCTCGACGGTGAAGGCCCTGCGCAAGAACGTGCTCGCCAAGTGCTACGGCGGCGACGTCTCGCGCAAGCGCAAGCTGCTCGAGAAGCAGAAGGAAGGCAAGAAGCGCATGAAGTCGGTGGGCAAGGTCGACATCCCGCAGGAGGCCTTCCTCGCCGTGCTCCAGGTCGACAAGAGCTAAGGGAACCAAGGACGCTCAATGGGCAAGCTGGATCTGGATTTCGCGGCGCTGCTGGTCGGGCTGTCGCTGTTCACCGGGGTGGTCTGGGCGATCGACCAGTTCGCGTTCCGGAAGAAGCGCCTCGCGCGCAACCCCGAGGCGAAGGAACCGGTGCTCGTCGAGTACTGCCGCTCCTTCTTCCCGGTGATCTTCGCCGTCCTCATCATCCGCTCGTTCCTGGCCGAGCCGTTCCGCATCCCGTCGAGCTCGATGATGCCGACGCTGCTGATCGGCGACTTCATCCTCGTCAACAAGTTCGCCTACGGCATCCGCCTGCCGGTGGTGAACGAGAAGATCATCTCGCTCGGCGAACCGCATCGCGGCGACGTGATCGTGTTCCGCTATCCCGGCGAATACCCGGGCGACCCGGAAACCGGCACCGATTTCATCAAGCGCGTGATCGGCGAGCCCGGCGACGAGATCACGTACCGCGACCACGTGCTGTACGTGAACGGCACGCCCGTGCCGAACGAACAGGTCGGTACGTACGAGGGCAAGGGCCAGGGGCGCGACATGACCGGCGCCGAGCTGCGCCTCGAGCACCTGCCGGAAGTCGAGCACCAGGTGCTCCACTCGTATGCCGGACAGGCGCACGACAGCACGTGGCGCGTGCCGGCCGGCCACTACTTCGTGCTGGGCGACAACCGCGACAACAGCCGGGACAGTCGCTTCTGGGGCTTCGTGCCGGAGGAAAACCTCGTGGGCAAGGCGTTCCTGATCTGGATGAACTGGGATTCGCAGGCCGGCTACATCGACTTCCATCGCCTCGGAACGGTCATTCATTGACCGTCGACCACGCGTCCCGCGGCGGGGGTTGTAGCGCCCCGCGTACCGTTGTAGAAATCGCTCAGGCGGCTACCCGCGGAGGGCTTATGCGCACCATGCAGTCGCAGAAAGGCATCACCTTGATGGGCTTCATCGTGGTCCTGGCCGTGGTGGGCTTCTTCGCGTTCATCATCATGCGCCTGTTCCCCGTCTACTCCGAGTACTACGGCGTGCTGCAGGGCCTGAAGGCGCTGCAGGTGGAGCCGGGCATCGCGCAGAAGACGCCCGAGCAGATCAAGGAGTCGCTCGACCGCAAGCTGTACATCAGCTACGTGACGAGCGTGAAGAAGAACAACGTCAAGATCACCCGCAAGGACGCCGGTTACCTCGTCAACGTGAAGTACGAGGTCCGGGGCCCGCTCGCGTACAACCTCGAGTACATCGCGACGTTCGACAAGACCATCGCGCTCGGCGGCGCGGCCGCGCCCTGAGCAACCGGGGGCGGCCAGGCGACGGCCGCCGCCTTCGTTCCGCATGGACTCCATACCCCGGCTCGCCTACCGCTTCGGCGCGCCGGCACTCCTGCGCACCGCGCTCACGCATCGCAGCGCCGGTCGCGACAACAACGAACGACTGGAATTCCTCGGCGACTCCGTGCTGAGCGCGGTCGTCAGCCGTGCGTTGTACGAGCGTTTCCCGCGCGCGCCCGAAGGCGTGCTCACGCGGCTGCGCGCGGAGCTCGTGCGCGAAGGAACGCTCGCCGCGATCGCGCGCGAGCTCGACCTCGGGCAGCAGATGACCCTGGGGCAGGGCGAGCTGCGCAGCGGCGGCTTCCGGCGCGACTCGATACTCGCCGACGCCTTCGAGGCGCTGGTCGGGGCGATCTACCTCGACGGCGGCTGGCCCGCCTGCGAAGCCGCGCTGCTGCCGCTGCTCGAATCGCGCATGGCCGCGCTCGACGACAAGCCGGCCAAGGACGCGAAGACCGAGCTGCAGGAATTGCTGCAGGGGCGCGGCCTGCCGCTGCCGCGCTACGAAATGGCCGGCACGGCCGGCGACGACCATCGCAAGACATTCTTCGCGCGCTGCATCATCGACGACCTGGCGATCGATGCGCACGGCGAGGGCACGAGCCGGCGCGCGGCGGAAACCGCCGCGGCGCGCACGGCGCTGGACGCAATCGGCGAACGCGAGGCACCGGCAGCATGAACAATCCCTTCCGTGCCGGCGCGATCGCCGTCGTCGGGCGACCGAACGTCGGCAAGTCCACGCTCGTGAATGCGCTGGTGGGCGCAAAGGTGTCGATCGTCGCGCCCAAGCCGCAGACGACGCGCCATCGCATCCTCGGCATCCGCACCACGGAGGACGCGCAGCTCGTGCTGGTCGACACGCCAGGCCTGCACGCACCGACCGGTGCGGCGATCAACCGCTACCTCAACCGGACTGCGCGCAACGCCCTGGACGAAGCGCACGCGGTCGCGCTCGTCGTGGACGTGACGCGCTGGACGAAGGAAGACGACGCCGCGCTCGAGGCGGCCGTGCGCAGCGGCCTGCCGGTCGTGCTCGTGATCAACAAGATCGACAAGGTGGTCGATCGCACGAAGCTCCTGCCGCTGCTCGCCGAGCTGGCCGGCCGCCACGCATTCGCCGCGCTGGTGCCGGTCAGCGCGCAGAAGGACCAGGGCATCACGCAACTGTTCGACACGCTCGTCGCGCTGCTGCCGCCGGGCGAGCCGCAGTACGCCGCGGACGAGTACACCGACCGCAGCGAGCGCTTCATCGCCGCCGAGCTCGTGCGCGAGCAGGTCGCGCGCCAGCTGCGCGACGAGCTGCCGTTCTCGACGACGGTGGAAGTCGAGCGTTGGGAACGCGAAGCCGGCGTGCTGAAGATCGGCGCCGTGATCTGGGTCGAGCGCGACGGCCAGAAAGCCATCGTCGTCGGCGCCGGCGGCGCGCAGATCAAGCGCATCGGCACCGCCGCGCGCAAGGAAATCGAGCGCCAGTTCGACGAGAAGGTATTCCTCGAGCTGTGGGTCAAGGTGCGCGAGAAGTGGAGCGACGACGAGGCGGCGTTGCGAAGGTTCGGCTACGAATAGCGTCTCGCGATTTTCCGATGTCGTCGCAGGCGCGGTCTGAGTCTGAGTCTGAGTGCGAGTACACCGCGGTCCTGCCGCGGACCGACGCGGCGTTCGCACTCGCACAGACGCTCGGTGTATACGCACTCAGACCCAGACTCAGACGACGATCTGCCGCATTGTCGCGGCGGGCGACTGTTTCAGCACACCGCCCATGCGCATCGAACACCAGCCCGCCTTCATCCTCCACGAGCGCCCGTACCGCGAGACGAGCGTCCTCATCGAGGCGCTGACGCGCGACCATGGTCGCGTCGGGCTCGTGGCGCGTGGCGTCCGTGCGGCGAAGCCGCGCATCGCGCGCGGCGTGCTCGCGCCGCTCGTGTCGCTCGAGCTCGACTGGCAGCAGCGCGGCGAGCTCGGCACGCTGGTTCGGGCCGAATCGTCGGGCCCCTCGTTTCCGCTCGTGGGCGAAGCGTTGCTCTGCGCGCTCTACGTCAACGAGCTGCTCGCGCGACTGCTGCAGCGCCAGGATCCGCATCCGGAAATCTTCGAGCGCTACGAAGCGCTGCTGCGCGAGCTGGCCGCTCCCGCGCCGGCGCTCGCGTGGACGCTGCGTCGCTTCGAGCGCGACGTGCTGGCGCTGCTGGGCTACGCGCTGGAGCTCGCGGGCGAGGCCGACACCGGCGTGGCGCTCGACCCGGCCGCCGAATATTCCTACGACCCCGAGCGCGGCCCCGTGCGCTGGAGCCGGCGCCCGCTCGCGCCCCGCGTCGGTGGCGCGGCGCTGCTCGCGCTCGCGGGCGACGCGATGCCGTCCGAAGCGCTCGCACGCGAGCAGCGGCGGCTCATGCGCTCGGTGATCCTGCACCACCTCGGCGGGCGCGAGCTGAACGCGTGGCGGCTATTCGCCCGGCCCGGCGGCTGAGGCGCGGAGCGCGGTGCCCGTCGCGTCGAACGCCGCCTCGAGCCGCGCGAGCGCGGAGGCGTCACGCGCGGAATCGCGCGCGGCGTTCGCGAGGCGCATCGCGCCGCACAGTTCGGCGCCACCGACGAGCTTGTGCAGGATCGCGCGCCGCGCCGGCTCGTCGGACGCGCGCGCGAGCGACGCGCGCAGCACGGGCAGCTCGTCGGCCAGCAACGCACGGAGCGCACGCATCGCGTCGGCGCCGCCGAGCGCGCGCACGGCATGCGCATCGTCGAGCACGGCGTCGGGATCGGCGACCGCCAATGGCGCCGCGGCCGCCGTGCCACCGACGAGCACGGCCACGGTCGCCGCCGCGATCGGCTTCAGCAGTGCGTCGTGGAACCCGGCCTTGCGCAGCCGCGTCCGCTCGGCGCGCGACAGCTCGGCCGACATCGCGAGCACGCGTGCGGTGGCGGACGCGCCGCCCGTGCGCAGCTCACGCAGGAACGCTTCGCCGTCGAGCTGCGGCATGCGCAGGTCGCACAGCACGAGGTCGAACGGTTCGGCGCGCGCGCGCGCGAGCGCCTGGCGTGGATTCGACAGCGCCGTCGCCGTCGTGCCGGCCAGCGCGAGCGCGTCGCGCAGGTAGGCGAGGTTGACCGGATCGTCGTCGACGACGAGCACGCGCACCGTATCCTTGGCCATGCGTTGCACTCCCGCCACGCGGCTGCGGCACAATCCAACGATGCGCCCCTGCCGACGAGTCCGCAAGGTTTGCCTGACGGCGACGATCCTCGCACTGGCGGGATCGGCGGCCGCGGCCGAGGTACGCGTCGCGCGCGTGGCCACGCCCTGGGCCGTGGCGACGGGCGTGCGGCTTTCGGCCGAGCGCGACGGCGACACCACGAAGCTGCGCCTCGAGGCCGACACGCTCGTGGCCACGCAGCCTGCGTTGCAGATGGACAAGCTCGCCTGGCGCTGCACGGTGGCGCCGGCCGCGGAAGCGGGCGGTGAGTGGGGCTGTGTCGGCACGCTGAAGGCGCGCATCGACGGTAGTTCGCGGTCGGGCCGCCTCGCGCTCACACGATCGCCGAAGGAAACGACGCTCTCGCTGGGCAAGGCGAAGGGTCGCGCGACACTCGCAGTGCCGGCGACGGAAGGAAAGACGCGCTTGTCGCTGCGCACCGTGCCCGCCGACTGGATCGCACCGCTGCTCGCGTCGGTCGCACCGTCGCTCGTCGCGAGCGGCGGCACGCTGCAGGCCGAGCTCGTGCTCGACGGGGGCGTCGCCGGCGAGTGGCAGCTCGAAGACCTCTCGTTGGACTCGCCGGACGGCAGCGTCGCGACCGCGGCGCTCGACGCGACGGGGCGCGTCGCGTTCCGCGATGCCGACGCCGGCCAGTCGCTGGAGCTCGACGCCTCGCTCACCGACGGCGAGTGGCTGATCGCACCGCTGTACTCGAAGCTCGGCGGGCGCGATGTGACGCTCGCGATCCGCGGCGATCGGGCGCCGGACGCGGGCTGGTCGTTCGGCCGATGGCAGCTCCGCGACGCCGGCGCGCTCGATGCGGGCGGCAGCGCGTCGCTCGCCGCGGACGGCGCGTTCCAATCGCTGGAGGTCGCCTCGCTGGAGCTCGCGTTCCCGCTCGCGTGGGACCGCTATGTGGGCAGCGTGCTCGCGCCGGCCGGGCTCAGCGGGCTCGCGACCGAGGGCAAGGTGTCCGGCCACGTCGGCTGGCGCGCGAATGAGCGCTGGCACGGCGCGTTCGACGTCGCGGGACTCTCGCTCGCCGATGCGTCGTCCCGTTTCGCGCTCGAGGGCGTCGCCGGCAAGGTCGTGGTGCGCGAATCCGGCGACAGCGCGCTCGAGTGGCGCGCCGCGTCCGTGTACGGCGTGCCGCTCGGCGCGGCGCGCGCCTCGTTCGACGTCGACGCAGCGGGCTGGCGCCTGCGCGAGCCGGTCGCGATTCCCACGCTCGGCGGCACGCTTCGCCTCGACGCGCTCACGCACGACGAACGCGCGGGCGATGCCGAGCCGTGGCGCGGCAGCATCTCGGCGCAGGGCCTGAAGCTCGGCGACCTCACCGCCGCATTGGGCTGGCCCGCGTTCGGCGGCGAGCTCTCGCTCAAGATCCCGTCGTTCGCCGGCACGTCGGAACGCATTGCGATCGACGGCGCGATCGAGGCGAACGTATTCGACGGTCGCGTGCGCATCGACGGCCTCGCGCTCGAGCGGCCGTTCGGCGTCGCGCCTTCGCTGGAAGCGGGCATCGCGCTCGAGGACCTCGACCTCCAGCTGCTGACGGGCGCGTTCTCGTTCGGCTCGATCGAGGGCCGGCTCGACGGATCGATCGCCGGCCTGCGCCTCGTCGACTTCTCGCCGGTCGCGTTCGACGCCGACCTGCACACGGACGCGTCGTACAAGGGCAAGCGCCGCATCTCGCAGCGCGCGGTCGCGAACCTGTCGTCCGTCGGCGGTGCGGGGGCGGCACTATCCTCGGGCGTCGCGCGCATCTTCGACTCGTTCCCGTACGCGGCGATCGGCCTGAGCTGCAAGCTCGAGAACAACGTCTGCACGATGGGCGGCCTGGCCGCGGACGGCGACGATTCAGCCGGCGCCGGATACGTTATCGTGCGTGGATCGGGCATCCCGCACCTCACCGTGCAGGGATTCCAGAAGCGCGTCGACTGGCCGGTGCTCGTCGCGCGCCTCGAGGAAGCGACGAGCGGTGCCGCGTCGCCGGTGGTGAAATGACAAGGAGCAGCAACATGCGCAAGGTCTTCCGTTCATTCGTGGTGCTGGCGCTGTTCGTCATCGGCGCGTGCGTCACCATCAACGTCTATTTCCCCGCCGCCGCCGCCGAGAAGGCGGCGGGTGAGTTCATCGAGCAGGTGATCGGCCCCGACGCCGCCACGCCGCCGCCGGCCGGCGACAAGAAGGGCGCAGCGCTCGCGCCCGACCTCTTGCGCCTCGTCTCGCCCATTTCGTCCGCGCAGGCGCAGGCCAACCTCGAGATCGAATCGCCGGCCGTGCGCACGATCCAGGCGCGCATGGCCGAGCGCTTCCGCGGCACGCTGGAGCCGGCGTTCGCGAGCGGGGCGCTCGGCTTCACGAAGGACGGCCAGGTCGCCGTGCGCGACGCCGCGGCGCTGCCGCTCGCACAGCGCGCCAGCATCCAGGGCGCCGTCGCCGACGAAAACCGCGACCGCGCGGCCGTCTACCGCGAGATCGCCGTCGCGAACGGCCACCCGGAATGGGAAGCCGACATCCGCAACACGTTCGCGCAGCAGTGGATCGACAAGGCGCGCGCCGGCTGGTGGTACCAGGACGATTCCGGAGCGTGGAAGCAGAAGTAGGCCGAATCTCGCCGCTGCTCGGGTACGAGTATGAGTCGGAGTATGAGTTCGCGATGTCAGGGCCCTTCAGCCGCCCGTAGCGTCCGAGCTGGCCCACTCCTGCTCAGACTCGTACTCATACGGCTCTGATTCGTTGCATTGGCGTGCGCGACCCCGTAGCCTTCGCGCCCCCATGCGCAGCCGCAACCTCCCCGAGCTCGAACTGGACATCGTCGACCTGAGCCACGACGGCCGCGGTGTCGCGCGCGTGGAAGGCAAGGCCGTGTTCGTCGCGGGTGCGCTCGCGGGCGAGCGCGTGAAGGCGCGCGTCGTGAAGCGCAGTCGCCAGTTCGACGAGGCGGAAGCGTTCGAAGTGAACGTCGCCGCGGCCGATCGCGTCGCGCCCGAATGCGCGCATTTCGGCACCTGCGGCGGCTGCGCGCTGCAGCATCTCGCGCCGCAGGCGCAGATCATCGCAAAGCAGCGCACGCTGCTCGAGAACCTCGAGCGCATCGGCCACGTCGCGCCGGGTCGCGTGCTCGCGCCGCTGACGGGCGATCCGTGGCGCTACCGTCGTCGCGCGCGGCTGTCGGTGAAGCACGTCGAGAAGAAGGGCCGCACGCTGGTCGGCTTCCGCGAGCGCGATGGCCGCTTCGTCGCCGAGATCGAGCGCTGCCACGTGCTGCATCCCGCGATCGGCGAGCGCATCGGCGAGCTCGCCGCGCTCGTCGAGTCGCTCGACGCGAAGCGCGAGATCCCGCAGATCGAGGTTTCCATCGGCGACGCGCTCGCCGGCATCGTCGTGCGCCACCTCGTGCCGCTCACCGATGGCGATCGCGCGAAGCTCGTCGCCTTCGCGCAGTCGTCGGGGCTCGCGGTATGGCTGCAGCCCGGCGGCAACGACTCCGTCGCGCCGCTGTACCCGGCCGAGCCGAAGCTTTCGTTCGCGCTGCCACACCACGGTGTCGAGATGGCGTTCGAGCCGCTCGACTTCATCCAGGTCAACGGCGCGATGAACGAGGCGATGATCGACCACGCGCTCGCGTTGCTCGAGCCGCAGCCGACCGAGCGCGTGCTGGACCTGTTCTGCGGCCTGGGCAACTTCACGCTGCCGCTCGCGCGCCGCGTCGCGCACGTCACGGGCGTGGAAGGCGACCCGGGCCTGATCGCGCGTGCCCGCGCGAACGCCGGGCGCCAGGGCTTCGTGAATGCCGACTTCGAAGTCGCCGACCTCGCGCAGGACCAGCGCGACGCGCCGTGGGCGAAGGCGCGCTGGGACGCGCTGCTGCTCGACCCGCCGCGCGCGGGTGCCGACAAGGTGCTCGAATACCTGCCGCGCAAGGGCACCGACCGCGTCGTCTACGTCTCGTGCCACCCGGGCAGCCTCGCGCGCGATGCCGGGATCCTCGTGCGCGACCACGGCTTCACGCTCGCAGCCGCCGGCGTGATGGACATGTTCCCGCACACCGCGCACGTCGAATCGATCGCACTGTTCCTGCGCTGATGGGCATCGAGATCGAGCGCAAGTTCCTGCTGCGCGACGCCACCTGGCGCGACGCGGTCGGCACGGGCACGCGCTACGTGCAGGGTTACCTCGGCGGCGACCGCTGCTCGGTGCGCGTGCGCCGCGAGGGCGACGTCGCGCACCTGAACATCAAGTCGATCGCGCTCGGCACCACGCGCCAGGAGTTCGAGTACGCGATCCCGCTGGACGACGCCGAAGCGCTGCTCGCGTCGTTCTGCGGGCAGCGCGTGGAAAAGATCCGTTACCACGTCGATTTCGCCGGCAAGCGCTGGGAGATCGACGAGTTCCTGGGCGACAATGCCGGCCTGGTGGTCGCCGAAATCGAGCTCAAAAGCGAAGACGAGCCGTTCGAGCATCCCGCGTGGCTCGGCGACGAAGTGACGGACGACAAGCGCTACTACAACGTGAACCTCGTGCAGCACCCGTACTGCGAGTGGGACGAGCAATGCTGATCATCGGAATCGCCGGCAAGGAGCTGACCGACTCGGAGCGTGGCTGGCTGCGCAACGACGCGGTGAGCGGCGTGATCCTGTTCTCGCGCAACGTCGCTTCGCGCGAGCAGGTCGCCGCGCTGATCGACGACATCCGCGCGTCGCGCGAAGCGCCGCTGCTGCTGTGCGTCGACCAGGAAGGCGGCCCCGTGCAGCGCCTGCGCGAAGGATTCACCGCGCTGCCCGCGCTCGCGCGCGTAGGCGAGTTGTACGCGAGCAAGCCCGCCGTCGCCGTCGCGCAGGCAGAAGAGCACGCCTGGGTCATGGCGAGCGAGATGCGTGCGATCGGCTTCGACCTGAGCTTCGCGCCGTGCATCGACCTCGGACGCGGCAACCGCGCGATCGGCGAGCGCGCATTCCACGCGGCGCCCGACGTGGTCGCCACGCTCGCCCAGGCCTACGTGCGCGGCATGCACCTCGCCGGCATGGCCGCCACCATCAAGCATTTCCCGGGGCACGGCTCGGTGCTCGAGGACACGCATTTCGACCACGCGCGCGACCCGCGTCCGCTGGCGAAGCTGCTGCAGGAGGACCTGCTGCCGTTCCAGGACGCGATCGCCGTGGGCGCCGACGCGGTGATGATGGCGCACGTGGTCTACCCGGGCATCGACGAGCAACCGGCCGGGTATTCGCGCACCTGGATCCAGGACGTGCTGCGCCGCGACCTCGGCTTCAAGGGCGCGGTGTTCAGCGACGACATCGGCATGGCCGCGGCGGAATCCGCGGGCGGCGTCGCCGCGCGCATCGGCGCGCACCTCGATGCCGGCTGCGACTTCGTGCTCGTGTGCGCGCCCGCGCTCGTCGACGATTCGCTCGCGGCGGTCGCCGGCCGCAAGCCGGCATCGCGCGCGCTCGTCGAATCGCTGCTCGGCCGCGTCTCGCCCACTTGGGACGAGCTCGTGGACAATCCGCAACGCGACGCCTTCATCGCGCGGCTCGCCGCGCTCACGACTTCCGTTGGAACTTCGACATGACCAGTGCGCGCACCGCGACACCGCTCCTGAAAGACGCCCTCGCCAAGGCCGAATTGCTGCACGACCGCGCCACTCTGCTGCGCGCCATCGAGCGCATCGGCCGGGAGATCACGCGCGACTTCGAGGGCAAGGGCATCACGCCGCTGTTCACCACGGTGATGAACGGCGGCCTGATCTTCGCCGGGCACCTCGCGCTCGCGATTCCGATCGACATGGAGTTCGACTACGTGCACGCCACGCGCTACCGCGGCGACACGCGCGGCGGCAAGGTGGCGTGGCTCAAGGCGCCGCACGTGCCGATGCTGAATCGCCACGTGCTGCTGATCGACGACATCCTCGACGAAGGCCACACGCTGGCCGGCGTGCGCGACCACTGCCTGGCGCAGGGCGCCGCGAGCGTGCGCACGGCCGTGCTCGCGAACAAGCTGCACGACCGTCGCGTGCCGAACATGGCGGCCGAGTACATCGGCGTGGAAGTGCCGGATCGCTACGTGTTCGGCTTCGGCATGGATTACTACGAGCAGGGGCGGAACCTGGACGGCATATACGCCATCTAGCCCGTCATTCCCGCGCAGGCGGTCGAGGCGAGCTCGCTTGCGCCATGCCAGTGGCATGGCGCGCTCGGCTCGGGTGAGCCATGGATGGCGAACGGATGAGCCCCAAGGATGCCGGCGTCAGTGTCGTTCGAAGGCGAAACGGATTCCCGCCTGCGCGGGAAAGACGAAGAGGGGAACTGACTCGTGACGACGCTCGACCTCGCCATCATCGGCGGCACCGGCCTCTATCGTTTCGAAGGCATCGAGGCAACCGAGCGCCTGACCGTCGAAACGCCGTACGGCGCGACCTCGGACGCCGTCGTCGTCGGCCGCCTCGGAAGCGCGCGCATCGGCTTCCTCGCGCGCCACGGCGAGGCGCACGACGTCGCGCCGCACCGGGTGAACTACCGCGCGAACGTGTGGGCGTTGCATTCGCTCGGCGCGCGCCGCGTGATCGGCGTGAACGCCGTCGGTGGGATCACCCAGGCCATGGGCCCGCGCGTGCTCGTCGTGCCCGACCAGTTGATCGACTACACCGACGGCCGCCTGTCGAGCTACAGCGACGCGCCCGGCGTGAAGGTGCGCCACATCGACTTCAGCGAGCCGTACTCCGCGTCGCTGCGTCGCGCCCTGCTCGCAGCCGCGACGGCGGCCGGCATCGCCGTCGTCGACGGCGGCACCTACGGCGCGACACAGGGACCGCGGCTCGAGACCGTCGCCGAGATCGCGCGCATGGCGCGCGACGGCTGCGACGTGGTCGGCATGACCGGCATGCCCGAAGCCGCGCTCGCGCGCGAGCTGGACATCGACTACGCGTGCATCGCGCTGGTCGCGAACTGGGCGGCCGGCTGCGACGAGCGCGGCATCGGCCAGAAGGGCGTCCCGCCGATCAGCCTCGACGAGATCTTCGAGCACCTGGCCGTCGCAACCGCGAACGTGGCGCCGATCGTCAGGGCACTGTTGGCCAGCTGATCGATGACCCTGTGGGAGCGGCTTCAGCCGCGATCTCTTCCAGTTGCTGGAAGATCAGGAGATCGCGCCTGAAGGCGCTCCCACAGAAGCCGCTCCGGCCTAGTACCGGCGCAGCTGCGCCACGACCACGCCCTGGATGGCCACGCGCTCCGGCGCGTAGCGCTGCGGCGGGTAGGCCGGGTTCTCGGCGTGCAGCAGCACTTCGCCGGGCTTCTGCTCGATGCGCTTGAGCGTGGCGGCCTCGCCGTCGACGAGTGCGACCACCATTTCGCCGTTGCGCGCCGAGCTGCGCGATTCGACGACCACGAGGTCGCCATCCAGGATGCCGGCGTCGCGCATGGAGTCGCCGCGCACGCGCAGGGCGTAGCAGTCGGACGTGGACCGCAGCCATTCCGGCAGGCGCACCGATTCGTCGCGCGTGAGCGCTTCGATCGGGCGGCCGGCCGCGATCGCGCCGAGCAGCGCGACTTCGCCGTCGGGGCGTCCGAGCGAGCCGGGCGTGAGCCGCACGCCGCGCTGCTTGCCGTGCATCGCCTCCACCAGGTTCGCCTTCACCAGGGCGACGATCTGCTTGTGCAGCGAGCCGCGCGACGAGAGCCCGAGGTCGCGGCAGATCTCGGTGAGCGAAGGCGGCAGGTCGCCGCGCTCGGCGCGACGACGCAGGTAGTCGAGCAGCTCGTGCTGGCGCCGCGTGAGCGCAGGCAGCGAACGATTCGAGTACCGCTCGGCCGCATGGCGCGACGTGCCCGAGACGGTCACCTTGACCGACGTCGGTGCGCTGCCCGTCCTGCGTCGGTGCTCGCGCACCTTCTGCAGTGACACGGGTTCAGGCGCTTGCGGCGGAATCCTCGATTCCACCTCCGCAACGGGCGCAGCCTGGCCGGCGCTCCACATGTCCAGCTGGCGCGTGTCGGCCGCCGGATCGCCCGCCTTCCGTTTCCCCTTGCCGTCTTGCCTGTTCTCCATCGGTTCTGTAGGCTCCGGAAGAACGAACGGGGAACATCCTATGCCGCGCGCCGCTCGATTGCCAGCACCCCTTGGGGAGGCGGACGCGCTCGACGCCGTTCCGCCCCGCGAGCGCCGGGCCGTTCGGCCCGACCGCCTGCCGATCGCGATCGACGGCTGGGTCGAGGCGCTGAAGTCGCGCTACGACCGCCGCATCACGGCCCAGGTGTCGATCCCGGCGAAGCCGGGGAAGTACTCGGAGTTCCCGCCAGAGCTCGATCCGGGCCTGAGGCTGGCGCTCGAGCGACGAGGCGTCACTCGCCTGTATTCCCACCAGGCCGAAGCCTGGGACGCGATCCGCGACGGCCGCGACGTCGTCGTCGTCACCCCGACGGCTTCCGGCAAAACGCTCTGCTACAACCTGCCGGTGCTGGACGCGGCGCGCAGCGCGCGCGCGAAGGCGCTGTACCTGTTCCCGACGAAGGCGCTCGCGCAGGACCAGGTCGCCGAGATCAACGAGCTCAATCGCGCCGGCGAGCTCGGGGTGCGCGCCTACACCTTCGACGGCGACACGCCCGGCGACGCGCGCAAGGCCGTGCGCACGCGCGGCGACATCGTCGTGACGAACCCGGACATGCTGCACCAGGCGATCCTGCCGCATCACACGAAGTGGGCGCAGTTCTTCGAGTCGCTGCGCTACGTGGTCATCGACGAGGTGCACGGCTACCGCGGCGTGTTCGGGTCGCACGTGGCGAACGTCATCCGCCGCCTGAAGCGCATCTGCGCGTTCTACGGCGTGAAGCCGCAGTTCGTGCTGTGCTCGGCCACCATCGGCAACCCGCGCGAGCACGCGGAAGCGCTGCTCGGCGCGCCCGTGCACGCGATCACCGAGAGCGGCGCGCCATCGGGCGCGAAGCACCTGCTGCTCTGGAACCCGCCGGTCATCAATCCCGACCTCGGCATCCGCGCGTCGCATCGGTCGCAGTCGACGCGCATCGCGCGCGCAGCCGTGAAGTCGGGCTTCAAGACCATCGTCTTCGCGCAATCGCGGCTGATGGTCGAGGTGCTCACGAAATACCTCAAGGACGTGTTCGACCACGACCCGCGCAAGCCGGCGCGCGTGCACGCCTACCGCGGCGGGTATCTCCCGGAAGAGCGCCGCGCCACCGAGCGCAAGCTGCGGGCGGGCGAGATCGATTGCGTCGTCACCACGTCCGCGCTGGAGCTCGGCGTCGACATCGGCGCGCTCGACGTCTGCATCCTCAACGGCTATCCGGGCTCCGTCGCGGCGACGTGGCAGCGGCTCGGCCGGGCAGGGCGGCGCCAGCGCGCCGCGCTCGGCGTGCTCGTGGCCGGCTCCGATCCGCTCGACCAGTACGTCATCCGCCATCCGGACTTCTTCCTCGGCGCCAGTCCCGAGAACGCGCGCATCGCGCCCGACCAGCTGCTGATCCTGCTCGACCACGTGCGGTGCGCCGCGTTCGAGCTGCCGTTCCGGAGCGGCGAGTCGTTCGGTGGCCGCGATCCGCGCGGGTTCCTCGAGTTCCTCGCCGAGCAGGGCGTGCTGCACGAGGACGGCGGCGACTGGCACTGGATCGCGGACAGCTATCCCGCGAACGCGGTCAGCCTGCGCTCCGTCGCGGACGGCAACTTCCTCGTGGTCGACCGCACCGAAGGCCGGCAGGACGTGATCGCCGAAGTCGACTACTCGAGCGCGGCAGAGACGCTCTACGAGGGCGCGATCTACATGGTGCAGTCGAAGCCGTGGCAGGTGGAAAAGCTCGACTGGGTCGGGCGCAAGGCGTTCGTCACGCGCACGACGGCCGACTACTACACCGACGCCATCGAGTTCTCGCGCCTGAAGATCCTCGAGCGCTTCGACGGCGAGGACGCGCAAGCCGTGGCCGACGGCCACGGGGAGGTGCACCTCGTGCGCCGCATCACCGGCTACAAGAAGATCCGCTACTACACGCACGAAAACATCGGCTACGGTCCGATCACGCTGCCCGACCGCGAGATGCACACGTCCGCACTCTGGTGGCGCGTGTCCGAAGCGGCGCTGATGGCCGTCTTCCGCACGCGCTGGCAGGCGCTCGACGGGTTCCTTGGTGCGGCGTACGCGCTGCACACGGTCGCCGTCGTGCGCGCGATGGCCGAGCCACGCGACCTCGGCAAGGCCGTCGGCAGCGGGCAGGGCGAGTGGACCGGCACGGTCGACGCGAAGGGCCGCGGCGAGCTGCGCGACGCATCGAGCCAGGCGATCTCGCCCGACGTGCTCGCGCGCTTCGAGCCCACCGTGTTCCTGTACGACAACTACCCCGGCGGTACGGGCTTCTCCGAGCCGCTGTACCGGCAGAAGGACGAGCTCGTGCGCGACGCGATCGCGCTGGTCACCGCGTGCGAATGCCGCCACGGTTGCCCTGCGTGCATCGGCCCCGTGCTGAAGTCCGACGAATCCGACGAGCGCGCACCGAAACCCGCGGCGCTTTCCGTACTGCGTCTGTTCGAAAGCTCCGTTCCCTTCTGATCCCACTTCTCCCTCCTCTGCGAACGCAGGGGAGGGTCAGGGTGGGGTTTACCCCCTCCTAACCGCCCCCTACATTAGGGGGAGGAACTAACAATAATTACTGTGGATTAGCACGAGTATTTTTCAGCAACTCTTTGATGTTAGCGGCCTTTGGCTTCACTAACCAGAATTTACGCTGATAGGACTCAAACTCGGCCAACAATTCTTGACCCCACGCACTTTGCGTTTCGTTAACATATTCGGTTAACACACTACGCAAATGAGACGATGAGCTTCCATCGCTTCAGTGCTAATACGATGAATTTCGATTAACTCATGGTTGCAACGATCATGGAAGTCACCTTCTAAATCCAACACATAAGCAAAACCGCCTGTCA
>CALKUS010000091.1 GCA_937996755.1 uncultured Pseudomonadota bacterium
GCCCCGGACCGCACGCGGGAACCTGGTCGGGCGGCAGGTGCTGCAGCCATACGTGGCGACCCGCGACGCTGATGCCGAACATCAGCGCGAGGAACGCGAGCAGGCCATAGGCGCGTCGACCCCACCCGCTCGGTCCGTGTACTGCCGCGAGCAGCGCCACGATCGTGAACGCGATGAACGCAACGCGCTGCAGGATGCAGAGCGGGCACGGTTCCATGCCCAGCTTGAACTGCGCATAGTAGGCGAACGACAGCAGCCCGATACAGACGACGGCGAGGAACGCGAACGACGCGCGGAGCGACCAGCGGAAGGGATTCATGCGGTTTTTCTACGCGGTTTCTCGCGAGTGAGCAACCCGAAAAACGAAAAGCCCCGGACGTTTCCGACCGGGGCTTCAAGCACTTGCTGGCGATATGCCGGACGGCTATCAGGCCTCGGCAGCGGCCTCGGTCGCCTGCGGGCGATCGACGAGCTCGACGTACGCCATCGGCGCGGCGTCACCCACCCGGCTGCCGCACTTCAGGATGCGCAGGTAACCGCCCTTGCGCTCGCGATAACGCGGGCCGATTTCCGTGAACAGCTTGCCGACCGCTTCCTTGTCGCGCAGGCGCGAGAAGGCGAGGCGGCGGTTAGCGACGCCGTCGGCCTTGGCGAGCGTGATGAGCGGCTCGGCGACGCGGCGCAGCTCCTTGGCCTTCGGCAGCGTGGTCTTGATCAGCTCGTGACGGATCAGCGAACTGGCCATGTTGCGGAACATCGCAGTGCGATGGCTGCTCGTGCGGTTGAGCTTGCGACCCGACTTCTGGTGGCGCATGACGCGTATTCCCTAGTTATCTTGCGACGGATCAGCCCGTCTGCATGCCGTGCGTGAGACCCGCCGGCGGCCAATTCTCGAGCTTCATGCCGAGCGACAGGCCGCGCTGTGCGAGCACTTCCTTGATCTCGGTGAGCGACTTCTTGCCCAGGTTCGGCGTCTTGAGCAGCTCGACCTCGGTCTTCTGGATCAGGTCGCCGATGTAGTAGATGCTCTCGGCCTTCAGGCAGTTGGCCGAGCGCACGGTCAGCTCGAGGTCGTCGATCGGACGCAGCAGGATCGGATCGACCCCACCCGTCGCCGGCTTCGAACCGGCCGCCTCGCGGCGCGTGAAATCGCCGAACACCGACAGCTGGTCGGCGAGGATGTCCGCGGCGCGACGCACCGCTTCTTCCGCATCGACCGTGCCGTTCGTCTCGATGTCGAGGATGAGCTTGTCCAGGTCGGTGCGCTGCTCGACGCGCGCGCTGTCCACCTCGAACGCCACGCGGCGCACGGGGCAGAACGTCGCATCGAGGTGCAGGCGACCGATCGGGCGCGATTCCTCGTCCGGACGGCGACGCTGCGTGGCCGGCTGGTAGCCGATGCCGCGCGCGACGCGCAGGCGCATGTTGAGGCCCGCGTCCTTCGTGAGGTGGCAGATCACGTGGTCGGGATTCACGATCTCGACGTTGTGGTCGACCTGGATGTCGCCGGCACGCACGATGCCCGAGCCCTTGCGGGACAGTGTCAGCATCGTCTCGTCGACGTTGTGCATGCGGATCGCGACGTCCTTGAGGTTCAGCAGGACTTCGATCACGTCCTCCTGCAGGCCCTCGAGCGTCGTGTACTCGTGCAGCACGCCGTCGATCTCGACCTCGGTGATCGCGCAACCGGGGATCGACGACAGCAGCACGCGGCGCAGGGCGTTGCCGAGCGTGTGGCCGAAGCCGCGCTCCAGTGGCTCGACCACGACCTTGGAACGGTTCGGGCCGAGCTTCTCCGCGTTGATGCCGCGGGGACGCAGAACGGTGGTGGGAGATGCTGCCATGGACAGGAGATCCTGAAATTACTTGGAGTAGAGCTCGACGATCAGGTTTTCATTGATGTCGGACGGCAGGTCGGAGCGCTCCGGAAGCGCCTTCATCGTCCCGACCATCTTCTTCGCATCGACTTCGACCCAACCCGGCACCAGGTCCATCTCCTGGCTGAGGGTCAGCGATTCCTGCACGCGCAACTGCTTCTTCGCGCGCTCGGCGATCGCGACCTCGTCACCCGCGGCAACCTGGAACGACGGCAGGTTCACCGTCTTGCCATTGACCGTGACGGCCTTGTGCGAGACCAGCTGGCGGGCCTGGGCGCGCGTCACCGCGAAGCCCATGCGATAGACGATGTTGTCCAGGCGCGACTCGAGGATGCGCAGGAGGTTCTCGCCCGTATTGCCCTTCTGGTTCGAAGCCTTCGCGTAGACGTTGCGGAACTGGCGCTCCAGCAGGCCGTAGATGCGCTTGACCTTCTGCTTCTCGCGCAGCTGCACCGCGTAGTCCGAAAGACGTGCGCGCTTCGACGCGCCGTGCTGCCCCGGCTTCTGCTCGAGATTGCACTTCGAGTCCAGCGCGCGCGCCGGGCTCTTCAGGCTCAGGTCCGCGCCTTCGCGACGCGCCAGCTTGCAGGTGGGGCCGATGTAACGTGCCATGATCTATGAATCTCCGGAACTCAGACGCGACGGCGCTTGGGCGGACGGCACCCGTTGTGCGGGATCGGCGTGACGTCGATGATGTTGGTGATCTTGTAGCCGATCGCGTTCAGCGAGCGCACGGCCGACTCGCGGCCCGGGCCGGGGCCCTTGATGCGCACTTCGAGCGTCTTCAGGCCGTATTCCTGCGCCGCGCGGCCAGCCTTTTCGGCCGCGACCTGCGCGGCGAACGGCGTGCTCTTGCGCGAACCGCGGAAGCCCGCGCCACCCGAGGTGGCCCAGGACAGGGCATTGCCCTGGCGGTCGGTGATCGTGATCACCGTGTTGTTGAACGACGCCTGGACGTGCGCGATGCCGTCCGTGACGATGCGCTTGGCCTTCTTCTTCGGCTTCGCGGCCGAGGCGCTGCTAGCGGGCTTGTTCATTTGTCCTACCGATGCTTATCGCTTGATGGCCTTGCGCGGGCCCTTGCGGGTGCGCGCATTGGTGCGCGTACGCTGGCCACGCAGCGGCAGACCGCGGCGGTGGCGCAGGCCGCGGTAGCAGCCCAGGTCCATGAGGCGCTTGATGCTGATCGCGACCTCACGACGCAGGTCGCCCTCGACCGTGTACTTCGCCACTTCATGGCGCAGCTTCTCGACCTCGGCTTCGGTGAGGTCCTTCACCTTCGTGGTCGGATCGACGCCGGAATCGACGCAGACCTTCCGCGACCGCGAACGGCCGATACCGAAAATGCTCTGCAGCCCGATCCAGGCATGCTTGTGGACCGGAATGTTGACACCTGCAATGCGCGCCATGACGCGAAATCTCCAAAATCAGGCAGTTAGCGCGGTGAACCGCGAAGTATACACGTAAATCGACATTTCTGGCACCCGTGCCGGGCAATCGCCCGGCCGGGCCCGGTGACGACCTCAGCGCCCAGCGCCGCGGCCGTAATTCTTGAGGTTCGCCTTCTTCAGAAGGCTCTCGTACTGGTGCGACATCAGGTGCGCCTGCACCTGCGCGGTGAAGTCCATGACCACCACGACCACGATCAGCAGCGACGTACCGCCGAAGTAGAACGGGACGTGCCACTTGCGCTGCATGATTTCCGGCAGCAGGCAGACCGCGACCACGTAGAGCGCGCCGGCTCCCGTCAGTCGGGTGATCACGCCGTCGATGTAGTCCGCCGTCGCCTTGCCCGGACGGATGCCCGGGATCAGCGCGCCGGACTTCTTCAGGTTCTCGGCCGTCTCCTGCGAATTGAACACGAGGGCGGTATAGAAGAACGCGAAGAAGATGATCAACGCAGCGTACAGCACCATGTGCAGCGGCTCGCCCGGCGCCAGTGCGTTGGCCAGCGACTGCAGCCAGCGCACTTCGCCCGCCGAGCTCATCCACGACAACGCCGTGGCAGGGAACATGATGATCGAAGAGGCGAACACGGCCGGGATCACGCCCGACATGTTCAGCTTCAGCGGCAGGTGCGAGCTCTGGTTCGCGTAGGCGCGCGAACCGCCCTGGCGCCTCGCGTAGTTCACCGTGATCCGGCGCTGGCCGCGTTCGACGAACACGACGAACGTGGTCACGAGCGCCACCACGGCGACGACCGCGAGCACCATCAGCGGGCTCAGGTCGCCGACGCGGGCGAGCTCGAGCGTCGACGCGACGGCGTGCGGCAGTCCCGCCACGATGCCGGCGAAGATCATCAGCGAGATGCCATTGCCGACGCCGCGCTCCGTGACCTGCTCGCCGAGCCACATCAGGAACAGCGTGCCGGCCGTGAGGCTGACCACCGCCGTGAAGATGAACGTGAAGCCGGGCGCCATCACCGCGGGAACGCCGGCGCTCGTGCTGGACGCCTGCAATGCAGTCGCCACGCCGATCGCCTGGAACGCCGCCAGGAACACCGTGCTGATGCGCGTGTACTGCGTCAGCTTGCGGCGACCCGACTCGCCTTCCTTGCGCATCGCCTGCAGGCTCGGCATCACCTGCGCCATCAGCTGGATGATGATCGACGCAGAGATGTACGGGACGACGCCGAGCGCGAACAGCGAGAAGCGCCCGAGCGCACCGCCCGAGAACATGTTGAACAGGTCGACGATCGTGCCCTTCTGCTGATCCATGAGGCGGGTCATCGCCTCCGGATTCACGCCCGGCACCGGCAGGAACGTGCCGAGCCGGAACACGATCAGCGCGCCGACCACGAACAGCAGGCGCTGCTTCAGCTCGGTCAGCTTGCCGCCGCTAGCGCCGGCCTGGGTGGGCGTACTGGCCACCGATTACTCCAGGCTTCCGCCGGCAGCGACGATCGCGTCCTTCGCGCCCGCCGTGGCGGCCACGCCCTTGATCGCGTACTTGCGCGAAACCTCGCCCTTCTTGATGAGCTTGGCGCGCTTCGCGTTCTGGGGCACGAGGCCGGCTGCGAGGAGAGCGGCGAAGTCGACCGCCGTGTCCTTGAGCTGCGCCAGCTGGTACAGCGTGACCTCGGCGACGTCGTTCTTCAGCTTGGAGCGGAAGCCGACCTTCGGGAGGCGACGCTGCAGCGGCATCTGGCCGCCTTCGAAGCCCGGCTTGACCTTGCCCTTGCCGGTACGCGCGTACTGGCCCTTGTGGCCACGACCCGCGGTCTTGCCGAGGCCGGAACCGATACCGCGGCCGACGCGGACGCGCGCCTTGCGCGCACCCTTCGCGGGCTTGAGAGAGTTGAGACGCATGTGCTTGCTCCTGGTCCTTCTTACTCTTCGACGCGCACGAGGTAGCTGACCTGATTGATCAGGCCGCGCACGCTCGGGCTGTCCTTGAGCTCGCGCACATCGTTCATCTTGCGCAGGCCGAGTGCCTTGACGCTCAGGCGATGACGCGCCTGGCAGCTGTTCGGGCTCTTGACCAGGCGAACCCTGATCGTCGTCGCGTTCTTAGCCATTGCTCGACAGGATCTCTTCGACTTTCTTGCCACGCTTCGCCGCGATGCGGGCCGGCGATGCAACCGCCTTCAGGCCCTTGATCGTGGCGCGCACCAGGTTGATCGGATTGCGGGAACCGACGGCCTTCGCGAGGACGTTCTTCACGCCGACCACCTCGAACACGGCGCGCATGGCGCCGCCGGCGATCACGCCCGTACCTTCCGAGGCGGGCTGCATGTAGACGCGTGCCGCGCCGTGCTGCGCCTTCACCGCGTAGTGAAGCGTGCCGTTGTTGAGCGACACGTTCACGAGGTTCTTGCGCGCGCGCTCCATCGCCTTCGAGATCGCGACCGGCACTTCACGTGCCTTGCCGTAGCCGAGGCCGACCTTGCCGTCGCCGTCGCCGACGACGGTCAGGGCGGTGAAGCCGAACTGACGGCCACCCTTGACCACCTTCGCGACGCGGTTGACGGCGATCAGCTTCTCGAGCATGCCGTCGGAATTTTCGCGTTCGTTGCTTGCCATGTGCTTTCCGGATATTGCGGCTTGGCCGCTTAGAGTTGTGTGTGTGGACCGGAGTTACCGGCCCCGTGCATCAGAACTTCAGGCCGGCTTCGCGCGCCGCATCTGCGAGCGCCTTGATACGGCCATGGAACAGGAAGCCCGAGCGGTCGAAAGCGACCGACTCGATGCCGGCAGCGCGCGCCTTCTCGGCGATCGCCTTGCCGACGGCTGCGGCAGCAGCCTTGTTCTTGGTGCCCTTGAGGCCATCGCGCAAGGCCTTCTGCGTGGTCGACGCAGCCGCAATCACCTTGTCGCCCGAGCTCGCGATGACCTGGGCATAGAGATGCTGGCCACTGCGGTGCACGGTGAGGCGCGGCACGGCGAGCTCGCGGATGTGCATGCGAGTGCGCTTGGCGCGGCGGAGGCGAGACAGGTTCTTTTCCACGATTACTGCTCCTAAGCCGGAACGGCCATCAGGCCTTCTTGGCTTCCTTCAGCGTGATCTTCTCGCCCGAATAACGGACGCCCTTGCCCTTGTACGGCTCCGGCGGACGGAACGCGCGGATCTTGGCCGCCACTTCGCCGACGCGCTGCTTGTCGGCTCCGGCGATCAGGATCTCCGTCTGCGTCGGCGTCGAGAGCGTGATGCCCTCGGGGGCCTTGAACACCAGCGGGTGCGAGAAGCCCAGCGTGAGGTTCAGGTCCTTGCCCGCCATCGCGGCGCGGTAACCGACGCCGACCAGCTCGAGCTTGCGCTGATAACCTTCGCTGACGCCCTTGACCATGTTGTTCAGCAGCGCACGCGCGGTGCCGGCGAGCTTGCGATCGCCGTCATTCGCTGCACTGAGCTGGACCTGGGAACCCTCGACCTTCACGCCCACGCCTTCCATCTTCGGGAGGCTGAGCGAACCCTTCGGACCCTTGACCGTCACGTTCGTCGCCGTCACGGAGCACTCGACTCCCTTCGGCAACGTGATCGGCATCTTGGCTACGCGAGACATGTTCGATTCTCCTTAGGCGACGAGGCAGATGACCTCACCACCCAGACCCTTCGAACGCGCCTGCGCGTCCGTCATGATCCCGGACGAAGTCGAGATGATCGACACGCCGAGGCCAGCGAGGACCTTGGGAAGCTCGTCCTTGCCGCGGTAGCGGCGCAGACCGGGGCGGCTGACGCGCTCGAGGCGGTCGATGGCCGGACGGCCTTCGTAGTAGCGCAGCGCGATTTCGATCTCGCGCTTGGCGCCGTTCTCACGAACAGCCACGTCGTTGATGTAACCCTCGTCCTTCAGCAGCTTGGCGATCGCCAGCTTCACCTTGGACGCCGGCATCTTCACCGTCGCCTTCCCGGCCGCGAGGCCGTTCCGGATGCGGGTGAACATGTCGGCGATGGGATCAGTCATGCTCATTTCAAATACCCTTTCTCAAGCATCGATATCCGGAGCCGTTACCAGCTCGCCTTGCGCAGGCCCGGAACGTCGCCACGCATCGTGGCTTCGCGCAACTTGTTGCGCGCCAGTCCGAACTTGCGATACACGCCACGCGGAGATCGGAAGAGCACACG
>CALKUS010000092.1 GCA_937996755.1 uncultured Pseudomonadota bacterium
CTCGATGGCGCAGCCTTCACGTCGGGGACGAGTGTCGTGGCCGAGGGACCGCACGTCCTTTCGGTGCGCGCCACGGACCTGGCAGGCAACGTGACGACCAGATCGCTGAGCTTCACGATCGATCGCACGACGCCGGCGCTGACGTTCGTCGCACCAATCGACGGTTCGAGTACGACGCAAGGATCGATCGACGTCGTGCTCCAGACCGAGGCCATGGCTGCCGTGTCGCTGTCCGTAGGCGCCTGGAGTGGCGGCGCGGTTGCCGATGCAACGGGTCGCGCAACCTTGTCGTCCATTCCGCTCGCCCCGGGCCCGAACAACATCGTCGCAAGTGCGACCGACCGAGCGGGGAACGCCAGTCCGTCTACCGCCATCGGCGTGACGCGCGTCATCGACGTGGCCGCGGCGCTCGCCGGCGACCTGCAGCCGAGCGCGAGTGAGATCGCGCATGGCGATAGCCTTTCGGTGCTGTTCAGCGTGCTCAATCGCTCGGGCGCGCCCCGCACCGCGCAGCAGTTGCGCGTGCGTGCGACCCAGGCCGCCACCGGTACGGTGCTCGGCGTCCAGATCGTGCAGCGGGATTTTGCGATCGGCGAAACGATCTCGGGCAACCTTCTGTTCGGCACAGACTCGTGGCCGCTCGGCCAGGTCGGCGTTGCCCTCGAGGCATTCGATGGCGGCGACTGGGTGGCGCTGGACGCGGAAGCGATCGCGATCATCGACGCCGCGCCACCGACGCTGCTTCGTTTGTCGCCGGCGAGCGGCAGCTATGTGCGGCCACCCGTGCGGATCGCGGCACGCGCGACCGACGCGCTTTCGCCAGTGCTCGGCGTCGAAGCACGCATCGACGACGGTGCGTGGCTCCCCCTCGACGCCACGAACGACGACGTCTACGAACAGACCCAGGTCGCGCTTTCGGATGGCGTGCACCGCGTCGCGTTCCGCGCGCGGGACGCTTATTCGAACCTCGCGCAACTGCTTGCCGTCGAGTTCACGGTTGACGGGACGATTCCCGTGGTCGATTTCTCGGGCGTGGTCGACGCGGAGATCCGCAACACGCCGGCCACGCCGGTCGTCACCGTCGTCGACGCGAATCCCGGGTCCCTGGAGATCGCGCTGAACGGTGCAGCGTTCGCCTCGGGCACCGAGGTCGTCGCGGACGGGGACTATGTGCTTGTTGCGAATGCAGTCGATCGCGCCGGCAACGAATCGAGTCGCGTCCTGTCGTTCACCATCGATCGGACGCCACCCGTCACGACGATCGCGTCGCCTGCGAATGGCGCCGTGCTCGCCGCGCTACAGGTCACGGTCAGCGGCACGTCGGAGCCGGCGTCGAGCGTCCAGGTGTCGGCCGGCGGGTTCACGACCGTGGTCGTCGCGGATGCTGCCGGTGCGTTCGCGGCGCCCGCCGTGCCGCTGGAAGTCGGGTCGAACGCGATCACGGCGCAAGCGACCGATCGCGCCGGCAACGTCGGTGCGGCTGCGAGCGTCACGGTCGAGCGCCAGCCGAACGCTGGCGTCGCCGTGTCCGCGACGCTTGCTCCAGCGCGGCCGGAGTACGCGATCGGCGACACTGCGCGTGTCGAGTTCGTCGTGACGAACACGTCGCAGGGCGCGGCGTCCAACCTGCCGTTGCGGCTGGAGGTGCGCGCAGGGGAGGGCGGCTCGCTGCTGGCGAGCAGCGAGCTCGCGTTCGACGGCGGTCCCGGCGCGACGCTCGCCGATCGACGCGATTTCCCGACCGACGCGTGGCCGCCGGGTGCTCATCGCGCGACGCTGTCGTCGCGGCTCGTGCTCGCGAATGGCCGGAACGAGTGGGTGGAGATCGGCGATGCGACGGTGGTAGTCGTCGATCGCACGCTGCCGGACGTCGCAGTGGTCGAGCCCGTGCCGGGTGGCTACTTCCAGAACGCCGTCTACGTTTCGGCGACGGCAAGCGATGCGTCGAGCCCGCCCGTCGCCGTCGAGGTGCAACTCGGCGATGCGCCATGGGCGCCACTGGCGGCAGCCGGAAACGGGTCCTACTCCGCGCGCCTGCGGCCCACCGAGGATGGCGCAGTGCCGTTGCGAGTACGTGCCCGCGACGCTGCCGGCAACGTTCGCAGCGCCGAACCGGTCATCGTCAACATCGATCGGATCGAGTCCGTGATTCTCGTCGATGGCCTGCCGCCGGATGGACTTTCGAACTCGACGATAACGCCGGTGATTCGCGTCACGGATGCATCGCCAGTAGGGATGATCGCGAGGCTGAACGGGGCGGCGTTCACGTCCGGCACCCCGATCACGGTCGACGGCCGCTACACGCTGGAGGTGACGGCGCGCGATTCAGCCGGCAATACGGCTTCGGCGTCCTACACATTCGCGATCGACACCACGCCGCCGGTCACGACCATTGCGTACCCGTCGAACGGTGCGCTCGTCGACGCGTCGACTTCGCTGCTCGTCCTGCACAGCGAGCCGGGCGCGACGATCCACGTCACGAGAGACAGCTTCGCCGACGACATCGTTGCCGACGCGCTCGGCGACGCGCATGTCGAGGCCTTGCCGCTGCGCGTAGGCACGAACGTGATCGTCGCGACGGCGCGCGATCTCGCCGGTAACACGGGCGCACCCGTGCAAGTCACTGTCGTGCGTCGGGCGGAGTCGCTCGCGGCGTTGACGGGCAGCGTCGCGGCGAATGCCCTCACGATCCGCCGCCCGGCGCAATTGATCGCGACCGTGCTTCTGCAAAACGGTGGGCGGCGCGCCCTGGATGGATTGTCGGTCGAACTGTCGGTGGTGCAGATGCCATCGGGCCAGGTGCTTGCGCGACGCACCCGCGCGCTCGATCTCGCCGCGGGCGCGGATAGCGGCTACGTGGAGACCTTCGAGACCGACGCCTGGCCGGCGGGAACGCTGGCGCTGCGGCTGTCCGCCGCCGTACCGCCCGCGCAGCCGCAACTGCTCGGTGAGCGCACCGTCGAGCTTCGCGACGCGCAGGCGCTCGCGCTCACGGTGCTGCAGCCGGCGAACGGAAGCACCGTCAATGCGGCGCGAGTCGTGGTGGTTGCATCCACGGTGGTCGGCGCCACCGTCGAGCTGCGTCGCGGCGATCGCGCGTGGAGCGCCGTTGCTGACGCGGCGGGAATCGCACGAATCGTCGATGTCGAGCTCGGGCTCGGCGAGAACGTGCTCTCGCTCGAGGCGCGAAACGCAGCAGGCGACCGTAGTCCCGCCGTGACGTGGCGGCTCATCCGCGTGGGCGCGGCACCGCCGGTTGCGATACCGGGCTTTGCGCCGCTGGGCATGCTGGTGCTGGTCATCGGGTTGCTCGCGACTGGCGCCGCGCGACGTCGCCGGGAGGCGAGAGATGATTAGACGTTCGACTTTCGCCCTCGTCGCCGGAATGCTCGCGTCCGCGCTCGCAGCGGCCGGCACGCCGGCAGGCGATGCTGCGCGCTCGCGCGTGCTCGCGACACTCGTGGCGGGCAGGGACGCCAGTGCGCTCGTCGCGGAGGACCGCGTCGCAGTTCCGGGGCACGCCAGGTCCGGCGCTGTGCCAGCCGCGCCCGGCGCGGGCGGCCAGTTCGCGACCGCTCTGCGGAACGCACTCGACCTCATCGATGCGCGCGTGAATGGGGATGCCTTTTCGCTCGAGGCGCTCGACCGCGCGCTCGAAGCGGTGGAGGCGACACGACTGTTGCTCGAGACCCGGTCGACCGAACGCGCCGCAGGTCACGACCTGCGACTGCAAGAGGAGTCGTCGCGTTCGCTCGCCACAACGCGAACAGTCGCGCTCGAGACCGCCGCGACCGATGCAGTGCAAGCGGTGCGCGACATTCGTGACGCGATCGCGTCCAATGGCCGCGTACCAGGCGACCTCGACGACCGCATCGCGACACTCCGTGCGAGGCTCGCTTCGGATCGACCTGCGACGCGCGCGCTCGGCAACGCACTTCCGCAGCACCGCCCCCGCCTGGCGCCGCGTGCACCGGAGCTGACTCCCGTCGTCGTGCCTGGCCACGCCGCGGCGCTGGGCGCGAATGCCGAGGACCTGACCGCGAATGCCGATGGTCCACTGGCACCTGCGGTCGCAGAGAAGGCGCGCAGCCTCGGCTACGACTATGTACGTATCTTCGACTTCGTGCGGAGCGAAGTCGCGACCGAGTGGTATGCCGGCGCGCAGAAGGGCGCGGCAGGCACGCTCGCGACCATGGCGGGCAACGACGTCGACCAGGCGAGCCTGCTGATCGCCCTGTTGCGCGCGAGCGGCGCGCCGGCGCGGTACGTGCGCGCGGTGCTGGAAGTCCCGAGCGCCGAGCTCGGCCAGATGCTCGCGGTTCCCGCGGATCGAGTGGGCCAGGCGTTGTCGGCTGCCGGCATCGCCAATGAACCCGTCGTATCCGGCGGTGCGTTGAGCGCATTCCGCATCGAACACGTCTACGTCGATGCCTTCGTGCCGTACGCGAATTACCGCGGCGCGAGCGTCGACCGCAGCGGCAAGCTCTGGATCCCGCTGGCGCCCGCGCTGAAACGCAGTGCGCACGTCGCCGCGCGTGACGCCGTGCAGCGCTCCGGCATCGTGGTCGCGGATTGGGTCGACGCCTGGCTGCGTGGGCCGCAGTCGCAACTACCCCTCGTCGCACTGCGTGACCAGGTGTCTTCGTGGTTGTTCGCGCAAAGCCCACCAGAGGCCTACGACGCCCAGCTCGCGCGCGTCACGGTGGACGAGCCGCCGCTCGGCCAGCTACCGGCAGGTCTTCCTTATCCTTCCGTCGCCGTGACGGGCGAATGGCCCACTTTGCCGGCGGCGCTGCGGCAGCGGGCGCGCATCGAGCTGCGCAGCGCCGAAGGCGTGGCGCAGCTCGCCTGGACCGCAGAAGTGGCGAGCGTCGCGGGGAAGCGCATCACTGTGGCGTGGATTCCCGCGACCGCAGACGACCAGGCGATCGTCGATCTGTATGGCGGGCTGTCGCTCACGCCGCCGTCGCTCATCTCGCTGCGCGCGCAGCTCGTCGTCGCAGGCTCGCCCGTTGCCACCGCAACGCAGACGATCGCGCCTGCCGACGCCGCTACGCTGTCGGTGCGCTTCGACGCGCCGAGTGGCGAGGCCGGGTTCGAGCAGTCGATCGTGGCCGGTGCGTACGTCGCGATCGCGATGGACGTGGCTGCATTGCGCCCCGCGCCTGACCCGGCGAACGGCGCGACGAACGGCGACGTCGAGAACGATGCTGCTCGCCTGCTTGCACATTTCGGAGCGCGCTACCTCGGCGACTGGCTGGCCGCCGACGACGAGCTGGCGCGACTATTCGGCGTACGCGTGGTGCGGCCGTTTCCCAGCGCCGTGCTCGTCATGAACGAGTACCGCATCGAACGCGCGCTCGGATTCGTCGATTCGATGACCTGGAGCGGTGTCGGCCTCGATGCCGCATTCAAGCCGGTCGAGCCGATCGTCGCGAGCGCGACGGCGACGGCCGCCGCCGACTGGCTTGCGGTCTCCAGCCTGCACGCGAGTGCGCTCGAGCATGCGCAGTTCGAAGCTCAATGGCGCGTCGACAGCGTGTCGGCAGACCGGCTCTTCTCGCTAGCGACAGCGGCAGGAATTCCCGTCGTACGCCTGTTGCCCAGCGACAACGCGAGCGCGCTGACGCAGCATCCGGTTGCAGTTCGCGACGCGATCGCTGCGTGGCTGCGGTCAGGCTACTCCGTCGACGTTCCGGAGACTCCCGTTACCTTCGCTGCTTGGCGAGGCTCGGCATGGCGCGCCTTCGATCGCACGATCGGCGAAAGTGGCTACTTCATCTCCGGTGGTCTCGCAGGCGGCATGACCGCCGTTCCGCGTGGGCTCTGGTACTACCAGGATCTCGTCGCCGCACTTGCGAACCCGGACGCGCTGCCTCCGAACACCGACCCGCTTTCTGGCGCGATCGTTTTCCTAGATCGACAGTCACAAGACCAGCGGGGAACGGTAGGCACGGAGCTACCTTTGCCCTTGATCGCCCGCGTGCGGGACCGAACAGGGCGACCCGTCGTTGGAGCATCGGTTCGATTCGTCGCCGGCGCGGGTGGAGGGCGATTGATGGACGCCGCCGGAACGCCACAGGCGGAAGTGAGCGTGATCACGGACGGCACCGGTTCAGCGTTCGCTTCGATGCTGCTGCCCGAGCACATCGAGCGTGGCATCAACGTCCTGCCCGCCGATGGTCAGTTTGCGCAAACGGTCGGTGTTGCATGGGTCGACGTAATCGCGGTCGGGGAGGACGGAGAAATTTCGTCGGGCAGTCCATACCGTGCGTTTGCCTGGCCGGGGCCCGTTGCCGAGGTCGAGGTGCTCGGCTACAACGTGCTTCTCGACCTTTGGCCGAGCACGTCATATATCCCGATGCGGGTCATGGCGCGCGATCGCTTCGAGAACTCGGTCGCCAATGCGTCCGTTCAACTTTCAGGCACGTCCGAGTCGATTTTCGATGAAGGCGAATTGGAGAGTTGCGAGCCCGCGTTGACCGCGTTAGCTACCGGTCCGCGGTTCTTCGAGCCGGGTGCGTGCCCGTCAGAGACCACGCCGAACCCCAACGGCGGATGCGAACGCAACAACCTTGCACTTACGACGCGCGCGTCGGGTGCGGAATTCTTCCTGGCCGCTCCCGACATCTGGGAGCACGCGTTCAAAGTCCTCGCGAACGTCGGGAGCGTCGAAGGCTTCACTCGCGGCTCGACGAGGTCTTACCCGGGGTCTGTGATCTGTGCGAGCTTCCAGACCGGGCTCTCCGTGTTGGCGGTCGAGTTTGGATACGTCGGCTACTTCGGTTCGTCCACGATCGGCCTCGCACCGGGCCTGGAAGCGACGCGACCCAACACACCGTCACCCACTCGCAACCACATCGGAGTCTGGTACTCGCGCCCGACTACCGGCGATCCGCGTGTGCGATGGCAGCCTGCACCAGCGGGATCCTTTGCGCTCGAAACGGAGTTGACGAACGGCGAAGCGACGGACGCATGGTGGCCGTCGGACGGGATTATCGAATACTCCGTGGTCGGTGGCGCACAGCCTGGATTCATCGAGGGCACCTGGCGCCTCATGGGAGGATTGGAACCGGGCCAGCAGACCCCGGTTGGTCCTTTCTCGCATCACAGGATCGCGGTCATCGATCTAAAGCCACCCGTTGTCGAGCCCCAATCACTGACAGTCGACGCGTATGGCAGCGTGAAACAGCCGATGCGCGCCGTGCTCGACATGATCACCCGCGTCGCCGCCTCCGAAGTCTCGGTGCTCCTGCGCGGCGAGAGCGGCGCGCAGGGTTTGGCGTGGACGAAATTCCTGACCGAGGCGGGCGCCATGGTCATGACCGCGGGCACCGCGCAACGCCTGGGCGTGGCCGTCAATGGCAGCCTGCTCGCGCGCCACGCACAAGACCAGCATGCGCTGCGCCTGCTCGCGAGCGTCGCGGCCACTGACGAGTCAGGCGCGACGCTTGCCGATGACGTGGCCTTGCTCGACATCGCCAGCGCCCAGGAATATCTGCACAAAGAGGGGCGCGTGACGCGCATCGAACTCGATGCCGGCAACGACAGCGACGCCGCCACGACACTGGCCGCGCTCGCCGCGGCCCTGCCCGCACAGGTACAGATCATCGACGCCGGCCGCCAGGCGCGCGGTGCGCGCAATCTCACCGACGCCTTCTACACCAACCTCGACGCCCTGAGTCTGCTGGCGCTGCTGGTCGGCGGTTTCATGATTTACAACACCATGGCTTTCCTGGTCATGCAGCGACAGTCGCTGTTCGCGCGTCTGCGCGCGCTCGGTGTGACGCGCGGTGCGCTGGCGCGTTTGATCGTGGCCGAGGGCTTGGCTCTCGGCCTCGCCGGCGGTGTGCTCGGTTGTGGCCTTGGCTATGGGCTGGCGCGCGCGCTCATGGCGCCGGTCGGCCAGACGCTGCGCGATCATTACTTCGCCACGGGTGGCGGGCAGCTGACGTTCGAACCGCTGCTGGCCCTGCTCGGCGTGGCGTTGGCGGCCGTCACCACCTTGCTCGCGGCGGCCTTGCCGGCGTGGTCGGCCCTGCGCGCCGACCCAGCCCACGCCGCGCGTTATTCCGTCAGCGCCGACAGCGCCGCGCGTGGTCAGATCGGAAGAGCGTCGTGTAGGGA
>CALKUS010000093.1 GCA_937996755.1 uncultured Pseudomonadota bacterium
CGTCCGGGTCCGCGATCGACGGCGCGTGCAGCACGAGCGCGCGGCCCGCGAGCACCGCCATCACGACGTTCGTGTGGTACTCGCCCGGCACCAGGTCGAAGACGAAGCTCGCGGCGAGGCCGAACGCACGGTGCGTCGCCTCGACGCCGGCCATGTTCAATCGCTCGCTGAGGCCGTGGAAGCCGACGCCGCGCGCACGGTCGACGATCAACGGGCCGGTGAGCTCGGTCACGACGCCGTGGTGCTGGTCCATGCGCTCGACCGCGCCGCCGCATTCGGCCGCGAGCGCTGCGACGATGTCGTCGCGGCGCGACTCGCGCTGGCGGTCCGGGTGGCGCATCGCGCCGACGATCGCGCGCTTCGGCGTGCACGCGAACACGTTGTTCGGGAACACGGCGTCCGGCGTGTCGGCCGCGCCCGGGAACACGTGCACGGGAATGCGCGCGAACTTGCGGATCGCGTCGGCGAGCACGGCGTGCTGCGCGAGCGCGCGCTGCGGGTCGACGCCGAGCGCGAGGTCCATGTACGCGTTGTCGCTCGCCGACTGCGTCGACAGGCGGAAGCCATCGGGCCGCACGAGGAACACGGCGCGCGGCACGGCGGGCGCCGTTGGCTGCAGGCGTGCGAACTCGCGCGCGAACACCTGCGGGTCGAGCGTGATGCTCATGCGGCCTCGCGGTCGAGCGGCACGCGCGTCGCGGCATATGCGCGCTCGACGGCATCCCAGCCCGCATCGTGTTGCGACGCTTCGGTGCTCAGCACGCGGCGCCAGGCGCGCGCGCCGTACTCGCCCTGGAACAGGCCCACCAGGTGGCGCGTGAGGTGGTGCAGGCGCTCGCCGCGCGCGCGCAGCGCGTGCGCGTAGGGCGCGAGGCGGTCGAGGACCTCGCGTCGCGTCGGCAGCACGCGGCCCGGCGCGAACAGCGCGGCGTCCATCTGCGCGAGCACGTAGGGATCGTGGTACGCCGCGCGCCCCACCATCACGCCGTCGACGTGGTCGAACTGCGCGAGCGCGCCCGCGACGTCGACGATGCCGCCGTTGATCGCGATCGCCAGCCGCGGATGCTCGCGCTTCAGGCGATGCACGCGCTCGTACACGAGCGGCGGGATCTCGCGGTTCTCCTTCGGCGACAGGCCCTTCAGCCAGGCCTTGCGCGCGTGCACGACGAACGTGTCGCAGCCGGCCGCGGACACCGTCGCGATGAACTGCTCCAGTGCCTCGTACTCGTCCTGGTCGTCGACACCGATTCGGCATTTCACGGTGACCGGGACGCGCACCGCCGCGCGCATCGCGGCGACGCAGTCGGCGACGAGCGCCGGCTCGCGCATCAGGCACGCGCCGAAGCTGCCCGACTGCACGCGCTCGCTCGGGCACCCGACGTTGAGGTTCACCTCGTCGTAGCCGTGCTGCTCGCCGATCGCCGCCGCCTGTGCCAGCAGCGCTGGCTCCGAACCGCCGAGCTGCAGCGCGACCGGATGCTCGCTCGCGTCGAAGCCGAGCAGCCGCGCGCGATCGCCGCGGATCACCGCGTGCGCGTGGATCATCTCGGTGTACAGCCGTGCGTGCGGCGCGAGCAGGCGATGGAAGTACCGGCAATGCCGGTCGGTCCAGTCCATCATCGGCGCGACGCAGAGCGCGTGCGTGTGGCGTTGCATCCCCGAATTCTAGCGGAGGCCGCCGCAGTCAGTTGTGGATGAACAGCGGCCGGTCGACGACGGCCGTGCGGGCCGAGCGCTTGCGCAGCTGCTCGAGGTATTCGGCGTCGTAGAAGAAGTCGTCGCCCTTCCAGGCCTGGCGCTCGACGAGCTCGCGCTTCGCGAGCCACGAGCCGAGGTCGTTGCCCGCGTCGATCATGCGCCAGCCCCAGTAGCTGTGCAGCATGCGGCACATCACGAGGTCGGCGTTTTCCGCCTGCAGCGCGCCGACCATCTGCTCGAAGTAGCCGGGCACGTAGTAGTTGTCGTCGTTGCTCAGGCCGATCAGCTCGCCCGTGCAGGCGGCGATACCGCGCTGGCGATACGGATGGCCCCAGCGGCCCATCGGCTTCTCGGTTTCGACCAGCTTGATGCGCGCGTCGCCCGTGCGCTCGACCAGCTCGCGCGCGGCGGCGTTCGGGCCGTCGGTGACGAACACGAGCTCCCAGTTGTCGTAGCGCTGGCGCTGGATCGACAGCATGAACGCCTGCATGCGGTCGGGCGCGTACTTCAGGCGCACCGCGAGCGAGACCTTCGGCTCCGGCTCGGGCTCCAGCCCCGCCGCCTGCAGCAGCTTGCGGTACAGCGTGCGGTTGTGGGTGCCGCGCGACAGCGGCGCGCGATGGTCGCCGCCGTACACGCGCTCGACCGCGGCCTGCGCCGCGACGCTGCGGCCGATGCCGACCTCGCACTGGAACACGATGTTCGGGATCGCCTCGCGGTGCTTCGCGACGAAATCGAGCAGGCGCTTCGCGTCCGCTTCGTTCGGCGCGCGCACGATGCCGAAGTCGTCGCGCGAGTCGTTGAAGATCAGGTCGAGGCGCTTGAGGACGTTGTCCTTGTCGCGGATGCGCGCGAGCTGCGGCGCGGAATCGGCCATGCACACCACGGCGCTCGGGCCGGGCAGCGGCGTGGCCTCGATCTGCGGGCGGGAATAGACGTGCGTCTTCATCGCTACCGTGTCAGCGCTCGCGCGAGCTCCAGCGCACGCGCATGTCGGGATGCTCGGCGAGCGCGGGCGCCGTGTCGTCCCAGACGGCGCCGACCGCGCGGTCGCGACCGCTTTCCTTCGCGCGGTACAGCGCCTGGTCGGCGAGCGTGAGCGCCTGGTCCAGGCTCACCAGCAGCGGGCGCGTGGGCAACCACGGCCACGTGGTCCAGCCGACCGAGCCCGTCACGACCACGTCGCGGCCGGCGAGCGAGATGCGGCACTGGCGCACGGCGTCGACCAGTTGTTGCGCGAGCGTCGCCGGGTCTTCGCCCGATAGCAGCGGGCGCACGAGCAGGAATTCCTCGCCGCCCCAGCGCAGCGCGGAACCGGCGTTGCCGGCCCAGGCGCGCAGGCAACCCGCCGCCTGCACGAGCAGCTCGTCGCCGGCCGCGTGGCCGTGGCGGTCGTTGATGCTCTTGAACCAGTCGAGGTCGAGCAGGCACAGGAGCGAGCGCCCACCCTGCTCGCGCCGGCGTTCCAGCTGGCCGGCGACGTGCGCGGCGAAGTGGCGGCGATTCGCGAGGCCGGTGAGCGGATCGGTGAGCGATGCCTGCTCGAGCTGGCGATTGAGCTCGCCGAGCGCGCGCGTGCGTTCGTCCACTTCGCGCGCGAGGGATTCCGCGCGCTGTGCGAGCCCGCGGCTGCGGCTGCGCGACCACGCCATCGCGAGCAGCGCGAACGCGAAGAGGTAGAGCCCGATCGCGAGCGGCGACTGCCAGCGCGGCACGGCCACGGCGAACGGCTGTTCGCGCGGGCCCGAGATCGTCCCGAACGCGTCGCGTGCCCAGACGCGGAACACGTAGTCGCCGGGCGGCACGCGCGCATAGGTGATGCCGGGCTCCGTGGTCCAGGCGCGCGGCGACGCGTCCAGCCCGACCAGCTGCGTGCGATAGCGCGTGAGGTGCTCGCGCTCGTACGACATGAGCGCGAACTCGAAGCGCACGGAGTTGTGCGACGCGGGGAGCAGCGCGCCCGGTGCGAGCGGCTCGTCGGGCTCGAGCACCACGGCCGAGGTCAGCAGCAGCGGCCGCGCGGGCTGCGGCGGCGGCTCGGCGGCCGGATCGAAGACGACGGCACCCGCGACGCCGCCAGCCCAGATCCGGCCGCGCTCGTCGACGTGCGTCGCGCGGTTGAACTCCAGCGCGGGCAGGCCGTCGTTCTCGTCGTAGCGCTCGACGCGCATGCGCGCGAGCGAGCCCGGTGCCGCGGGATCGGGCGTGAGGCGCAACGCGCCTTCGTAGCCGAACAGGTACACGCGGCCGTTGCCATCGTGCCGCAGCTGGTAGACCACGGCCATCGGCAGCGCGGGGCCGCTGAGCGCCTCGCACGCATTGCCGTCGTCGAGGTCGACGCGCGCGATGCCGCCGCGCGTCGCGATCCACAGCGACTGCGCGCCGGGCTCGCCACGCACGCGCAGGTCCATGACTTCCTCGTGCGGCAGGCAGTTGCCGGGCAGCGGCGTCCACCGGCCTTCGTGCCACGACTCGACGCCGCCTTCGCCGCCGGCCCACAGCGTGCGGCGGCCGCCGCGATCGCGCGACTCCGCGAACGTGCGCACCGCCGGGCCGAGGTGCTGCGGCCACTTCGCCAGCCGCGCCAGCTTGCCGTCGCGCACCAGCGCGAGGCCGTGCCGTGCACCCAGCCAGACCTCCTCGTTGCCGTCGTCGTCGCGCGAAACGAGCACGGCGATGATCGTGTTCGCCGGGAAGTGCGTCTGCGTGCGGTCGATCGTGTCGATGCCGTCGCTGCGCCAGTGCACCAGCCCGCGATCGGTGCCCAGCCATACCGAGCCGTCGCTGGCGCGCGCGAGGTCGTAGACCTGCGCGCTCGCGATCGCCGGCGGGCCGAGCGGCTGCCACCGGCCGTCGCGCAACTGCACCGCGCCGCCGACCGTGCCGATCCAGAAGCCTTCCGTGCCGTCGGGGAAAGCGTTGCGACCGACGCCGCGCACCGAGCGCGCGGGCAGCCCGTGCCGCGTATCGATCACCGACCAGCGGCCGGCCTCGCGACGGATCGCGCCCACGCCCTGCGTGCCGAGCCACAGGCGCGGCTGGGCGCGATCGCGATCGGTCAGCAGGATGCTGTAGATCGCATCGTCGGGCAGGCCCTGCGCGAGCGATTCGCGTTGCCAGCTGCCGTCGTCGCGGAAACGCACGAGGCCGCCGCGCTGCAGGCCCGCGAGCAGCACGGGCCTGCCCTCGTCGTCGACGCTCGGCACCAGCACGCTCGCGGTGGACGACGTGAGGCGCACGCCTTCGCCGTACACCACGAGGCGGTCGCGCGCGACGCGCGTGACGCCGTAGCCGGAAGCGATCCACAGGTCGCGGCCGTCGGGGCCGCCGAACTGCGCGAGCGCGCGCGCGGTGTTCGCCGGCATGCCGTCCCTCATGCCCACGTGCCAGTCGGCGAGGCGCGCGTCGCCGTCCGGATCGTCGATGCGGTAGACGCCGTCCTGCAACGTCGCGACCCAGAGCACGGGTGCGTCGCCGTCGCCGCGCCCCGGCAGCACGGTCCATGCGTCGAGCTTCGCGGCCGGTGCGAGCGCGCGGCAGCCGTCCGCGTTGCAGCGTGCGACGCCCTGCGGCGTCGCGACCCAGACGCTGTCGCGTGCCGCGGGCACGACGCCGCGCACCACGGTCACGGGCAGCCCGCGCGACGCGCCGAATGCCTCGATCGCGCTGCCGTTCCAGCGCAACAGGCCCCGCAGGTCGGAGCCGGCCCAGACGGCACCGTCGTCGGTCGCCGTGAGCGCGAGCACGTGCGGTGGCGCGTGGCTCGCGCCCGGGATCGGCACGCGCCGCCAGCGGCGGCCGTCGTAGCGCGCGAGGCCGTCCTCGGTGCCGGCCCAGACGTAGCCGTCGCGATCCTGCGCGAGTGCGTACGCGGTCGCCTGCGGAAGCCCTTCGTGCTGGCCGAGCTCGCGCCACGTCGTGAAGTCGGGCGTCGGCGCCGGCGTTTCGGGCGGGCCCATCACCACGGGCAACGCCGCACGCACCGGCACCACGATCGCCAGCAGGCTGGCGAGCACGGCACACGACACGACGAACGAACGGCGTCCCACCCCTGGCAACTGCATCCGGCAGCGCTCCCCCGCGACGCGGCCAGCGTAAGGGTTTCGCGTCGATCAGGCCATCACGACGCAGTTGCGGCCCTTCGCCTTCGCCTTGTAGAGCGCCTGGTCCGCCGCCTTCAACACGTCGTGTGCAGCCCGCCGCTCGCCGGCACGCAGCGCCCAGCCCAGGCTGATGGTCACCTTCACGTTGGCCGCGGGTCGCTTCTTCGGCGGCTCGTCGCGGCGGGTGCGCTTCACGGCGGCCGGCACGGCGATCTGCGTGCCCGCGACCGCCTCCCGTGCGCGCTCGCACCCTTCCGCGGCACGGCGCGACTTGCCGCCTTCGTACACGATGCAGAATTCCTCGCCGCCGTAGCGGAACGCCTGTCCGCCCGCCTGGCGGCGCAGCGTGCGCGCCACGACGCGCAGCACGATGTCGCCCGCGTCGTGGCCGTAGGTGTCGTTGAACTGCTTGAAGTGGTCGACGTCGACCATCGCGAGCGCGTAGCCGCCCGACACGCGCATCAGCGTCTCGTCGAGTGCACGGCGGTTCGGCAGGCCGGTGAGCCCGTCGACGAACGCCATGCGATAGCTCGCGTAGAGCACGGACAGCACGGCGATCGCGCCGGCCGATGCGAACCCGGCGAACGCGCGCGTGGCGTCCGCCTGCGCGAATGCGATCGCGGCGGCAGCAAGCACGAGTACGAGGCCGAACTCCATCGGCCGGCCGATGATCGCCCAGCGGCCCAGGCACAGCGCGGCCGCGATGCCCGTGACCAGTGCCGCGCCGCGCATCGGATCGAGCCCGAACGCGAGCCAGCGCGCGCCTTCGGCGAGGCCGTTGAAGACGTGTACCGGCGCGAACGCGCCGAGCGCCGCGAGCAGGCCGACGACGCCGAAGTAGATCGCGTTGCGTCGCGACAGCAGGCCCGGTTCGGGCAGCAGCGCGGCGGCGAGCAGCACGAGCGGCGCGAAGCGCTGCGCGGCGAGCTGGAGGCGCGGCTCGGCCGCGGCCAGCGCGACGCACGCGGCGAGCAGCACGGCCAGCAGTTGCACGGTGCGATTGCGGCGGAAGCCCAGCGCCAGCAGCAGCGCGATGCCGAGCAGAGCCTGGGCCGTGGCGGCGAGCGACATTCGTGGCGCGGATCGAAGGACGCGCGGCACCCCCGCCGCGACCCGCGGCACCCTAGCACGCCCCGGACGCACGATCGTGCGACCGCTTCGCACCCCATGCGCCCCTTCGGAGCGGGGTGCGGTCGTAGCTTCTCGAGGGATCGGGACTGGCAACTGCGCAGTTCCAGGGAGGATGTCGTGGGAGGGACGAAAGTCCCGAACGGCGAGTGGCGCAAGGAAACTCGCAAAGCGGCAGATGGCTGAGTCGAAGCCGGATCACGCCCCAACCGCAATAAGTAGCCCATCCGTGCGACTGCCAGCGGAGACTGACGCCCATTCCAGCCGCCCCCGTCGCCGTCACCGGACCCTCCCCCACCGGTCACACGGATCGTGTCACCCGACGGGCCGGGGTGCGGCTGGAATTCATGCCCACGATCGATCACGCTGGCCGCGCCGCGAAGGGCGCCGGAGACCGAACATGCGACGCATCGCCATCCTCGCCGCCGCCACGCTGCTTGCCGCGTGCCAACACGACGGGCCGCAGCCGCTGCTCGGCACCACCGAGTGGGACCGCGTCGAGCTCGTCGCGGAAGCGTCCGAGCCGGTGCTCGAGGTCGCGACACGCGAAGGCGCCGACGTGAAGGCCGGCGACGTGCTCGTGCGGCTCGACCCGCGCCGCGCGGACGCCGAGCTCGCGTCGGCGAACGCGGAAGTCGCGCGCCTGGACGCGCTGCTGCTCGAGCAACGCAACGGCTTCCGCTCGGAGCAGATCGACGAGGCGCGTGCACGCGTCGCCGCCGCGAGGGCGCGGGTCGTCGCCAACGCACGCGACCTCGAACGCGCGAAGGCGATGCGCGCGAAGGGGCTGATGCCGCAGGCCGAAGTCGACCGCGCCCAGCAGCTCGTGGACACATCGCTCGCCGAGCGCGCCGAGGCCGATGCGGCGCTGCGCCTGGTGCTCGCCGGGACGCGCAACGAGCAGGTCGACCAGACGCTCGCGCAGCGCGAGGCGGCCATCGCGCACCGCGACGCCGCGGCGCTGAAGCGCGAGCGGCTCGACGTCCGCGCGCCGTCCGCGGGCCGCATCGATGCCGTGAACGTGGAGCCCGGCGACCAGCCGATGGTGGGCGCGAACGTGGTGACGATGCTCGCCGGCGCGGTGTATGCGCGCGTGTGGGTCCTGGAGTCGCAACGCGCCACGCTGGCGCCGGGAACCTGGGCCTCGGTCAGCGTGACGGGGATCGAGGGCAAGACCTTCAGGGCGCGCCTGCGCTGGGTGCGCAGCGATCCGGGGTTCACGCCGTACTACGCGCTCACCGGCGACGACGCGAGCCGGCTTTCGTACCTCGCCGAGTTCGAGTTCGCGGATGACGTGGAGCTCGCCGCCGGCCTGCCGGTGCAGCTGGAGCTGCAGGCGAAATGAACGCAGCGAACGGCATCGCGATCCGCGCACGCGGGCTCACGCGGCGCTTCGGCAACCTCGTCGCCGTCGACCACCTCGACCTCGACGTGCCGCGCGCGAGCGTCTACGGCTTCCTCGGGCCCAATGGCTCGGGCAAGTCCACGACGATCCGCATGCTCTGCGGGCTGCTGACACCGACGTCCGGCGACATCGAAGTGCTCGGCCTGGAAATCCCCGAACAGGCCGAAGCGCTCAAGCGGCGCATCGGCTACATGACGCAGAAATTCTCGTTGTACGAAGACCTGTCGGTGCTCGAGAACCTCCGCTTCCTGGCATCCGTGCAGGGCATGCCGCACCGCGAGGCGAAAGCGCGCATCGACCACCTGCTCGTCGAATACGACTTCGCCGATCGCCGCAACCAGCTCGCCGGCACGATGTCCGGCGGCCAGAAGCAGCGCCTCGCGCTGGCCGGCGCCGTGTTGCACAAACCGGAGCTGCTGCTGCTCGACGAGCCCACCAGCGCGGTGGACCCGGAATCGCGGCGCCGCTTCTGGGACCAGCTGTTCCAGCTCGCCGACCAGGGCACGACGCTGCTCGTCTCCACCCATTTCATGGACGAGGCCGAGCGCTGCCATCGGCTCGCGATCCTCGACCACGGCCGCCTGGTCGCCGACGGCAACACGCGCGAGCTGATGCGCGATCTGCCCTACCGGGTGCTGCTGGTCGAAACGACGAAGCCGCGCGAGGCGCAGGCGATCGTACGCACGATGCCCGGCCTGGCCGGCTGCGCGCAGGTCGGCAACGCGCTGCGCGTGCTGTTGCGCCGCGACGCGCACGCCGACATCGCCGCGCTGCTCGCGCGCGCCGGCATCGAATCGCACGTCACAGAAGTGCCCGCCAACCTCGAGGACGTCTTCGTGGTCGCGACGACGCCGGCCGCGCAGGAACCGAAGCGCGCGGCGGGAGCGGCGCCGTGATCGCCCTCCGCCGCCTGTTCGCGATCGTGTTCAAGGAGCTGATGCAGCTCAAGCGCGACCGCCTCACGTTCGCGATGATCATCGGCATCCCGACGATCCAGCTGCTGCTGTTCGGCTTCGCGATCAACATGGACGTGCGCAACCTCGACGCGGCGATCGTCGACCAGGCCGACACGTTCGCATCGCGCGCGTTCGTGCAGGAGATCGCGCAGTCGCAGGTGATCCGCGTGCGCGCGTCGCTGCGCGAGCCCGCCGGCATCGACGCACTGCTGCGCGCGGGCGACGTGAGCGTCGCGATCGTCATCCCGCGCGATTTCGACAAGCGCCTCGCGCGTGGCGACCGCTCGTTCGTGCAGATGGTCGCCGACGGGTCGGACCCCGTGATCGGCCAGGCCGCGCGCCAGATCGCGCAGTTCCCGTTCACCAGGGGCAGCGTCACGCCCGTCGAGGTGCTGAACCTCTACAACCCGGAGCGGCGCTCGGCGCTGAACACCGTGCCCGGCCTGATCGGCGTGATCCTCACGATGACGATGACGCTGTTCACGGCGGTGGCGATCGTGCGCGAGCGCGAGCGCGGGAACCTGGAATTGCTCATCACCACGCCGGTACGGCCGTTCGAGCTGATCGTGGGCAAGGTGCTGCCGTTCGTGGGCATCGGCCTCGTGCAGACCACGGTGGTGCTGCTGCTCGGCGTGTGGATATTCCACCTGCCGATCCGCGGCTCGCTGCTCGAGGTGTACGCGAGCGCGCTGCTGTACATCGTCGCGGCGCTGTCGCTCGGCGTGTTCATCTCGACGTTCGCGAAGACGCAATTCCAGGCGATGCAGATGGCGTTCTTCACGTTCCTGCCGCAGATCCTGCTGTCCGGCTTCATGTTCCCGTTCGCCGGCATGCCGCGAGCCGCGCAATGGCTCGCGGAAATCCTGCCGCTCACGCACTTCATCCGCCTGATCCGCGGGATCATGCTGCGTTCGGCCGGGATCGGCGAGCTCGCGGCGGAAACGTACGCGCTCGTCGCGTTCACCGCAGTTGCGATGGCGTTCGCGGTCATGCGTTTCCGCAAGAGCCTCGATTGAGGTTGACTCCTCATTCTCTTTGGGGAGCCTCTGGTGGACGACATTCAGAGGCTCGGCTCGAAGGAAGTGGGAGCGGCCCATGGCAGAGGCATCAAGAAGCCCCTTCAATGTAACCTTGCCGGGTGCAGGGGCAAGCCGGGAATGTGCTGTTCGGGCTCGATGCCGTGATCGTGGCGGTCACGGACGATGCGCCGCGCGTGCTCGTCGTCGACGCCGACGGCGAGGCAGCGCTGCCGTCGGGCATGCTCGACCTCGAACACCACCAGACGCTGGAACGCGGCACGCGCGAGTGCGTCGAGGCGCAGACCGGGCTGCGGCTGGGCTACGTCGAGCAGCTCTACACGTTCGGCGACCGCTTCCGCGACCCGCGCGAACGGCGCGAAGGCGCGCGCGTGGTGTCGGCCGCGTACCTCGCGCTGGTCGCCGAGGATGCCGTCGCTGCGCGCGCGTCCGCGCGCTTCGTCGACTTCTACGAGTTCCTGCCGTGGGAAGACTGGCGCAACGGCCGGCCCACGCTCATCGAAGCCACGCTGCGCCCGCAGCTCGACGCCTGGTGCTGCGGCCACGCGCAGCGCTGCGAGCGCACCGCGCTCACGTTCGGGCTGGACGGCGCGCCGTGGGACTCCGAGCGTACGCTCGAGCGCTACGAGCTGCTGTGGGAGGCCGGCATCGTGCGCGAATCGCAACGCGATCGCGCCGCGCCCACCGGCCGCGATCCCGGTCGCGCGATGGCGCAGGACCACCGCCGCATGCTCGCGACCGCGCTCGGCCGCCTGCGCGGCAAGATCCGCTACCGACCCGTCGTGTTCGAGCTGCTGCCCGGCAGCTTCACGTTGTTGCGCCTGCAGCGCGTGGTCGAGGCGCTCGCCGGCAACCGCCTGCACAAGCAGAACTTCCGGCGCCTCGTGGAAGGCGCGGGCCTGGTCGAGGGTACCGGGGTGCAGGAGCACACGGGCCGCGGCCGGCCGGCGGAGCTGTTCCGGTTCCGGCGCGAGGTGTTCCGGGAGCGGCCGGCGCCTGGGGTGTACTTTCCTGGCGCTTGGTGGTCACAGTAGGGTTTTTGTCGCCACCTTGTTGAGCCCTCTATGCCAGTTTTGGAGAAGGGGCTTCTCGAAGGAAGTGGGAGCGGCCCATGGCCGCGATGCCGACAGTGTCTGGATTCCCGCGACGCGAGTCCCGGAGGTTTTCCGGATCGCGGCCATGGGCCGCTCCCACCTCCTTCGAGCAAAGCCTCTCCACAAGCAAGGACCTGAGGCTTCAAGGTGAGTGATGGCTAGAACATCAGGTTCACCACGACCACCACCACCACGGTGAACAGGACGGAAAGCGGGAACCCCACCCGCATCAAATCCTTCCCGCGATAGCCGCCCGGGCCGGCGATGATCGCCATCACCGGGTTCTGCATGCCCGTGAGGTTGTTCGAAGCCGACAGCGCGACGATCAGCGCGAAGACGCGCGGGTCGCCGTTGGCGGCGAGCGCGACGTTGATCGCGAGCGGCACCATGACGACGGTCGCGCCCACGTTCGACATCACCTGGGTGAAGAACGCGGTCAGTACCGCGACCGCGACCTCGAGCACCCAGAGCGGCACGTCGCCGAGGTAGTCGAGCAGCACCTGCGCGACCCAGGCGGCGGCACCCGTCGCGTCCGCGGCCCAGCCGAGCGGGATCAGGCACGCCATCAGGAAGATCGTGCGCCAGTTGATGGCGGCGTATGCCTCGTCCATGTTCAGGACGCCCGTGAGCACCATACCGACGGCGCCCGTCAGCAGCGCGAGCGGCAACTTGATGTCGGAGAACAGCGCGAGCGCGATCGCGAGCGTGAAGAAGAACGCCGCGTTCCAGATCTTGTGCGGGCGCTGCTCTTCCTTCGGGTAGTCGGTCACGACGACGAAGTCGCGCTCTTCGCCCGCGAGCGAGAGCGCGCGCCAGAAACCGTGGAACACGAGCGTGTCGCCCTGGCGGATCGTGAGGCCGCGGATGTCCTCGCGGAAGATCTGTTCGCCGCGGTTCACCGCGAGCACGGAAATGTTGAGGCGCTTGCGCAGCCGCAGGTCGCCGAGCTTCTGACCGATGAAGCGCGAGGTCGGCGGCACCACGGCTTCGGCGATGCCGGCGCGGCTCGGGTTGAACATCTCGCCGAAGTTGCGCAGCCGCGCGAGCACGCGCAGGTCGTTCGACTGCGCCCAGCGCGCGACGTCCTCGCGGCGGCCGAGCACGCCGAGCACCGTCCCGACCCACAGCATCTGGTCGGCCGGCGGCGCGAGCCGCGCTTCCTCGCCGCTGCGGATCGCGAGGATCAGCGGCGTGGTGGCGTTCGCCTCCACCTCGGCGATCGACAGGCCCACGAGCGGGCTGTCGGCCGTGACGAGCACCTCGATCACCTCGCCGTCGATGCCGTACGTGGCGGCGAAGTAGGTCTCGGTCTTCGCGGGCGTGACGGCCGGCCGGTCTTCCTTGTTCGGCAGCAGCTTGTCCCAGCCCCAGACGAAATAGACGAGGCCGACCGCGAGCAGCGACATGCCCACGGGCAGCACGGCGAACATGCCGAACGGCTCGAGCGTGTCGGCACCGGGCGGCAGGTTGCGGTTGACCGAAACGATGAGGTCGTTCAGCAGGATGGTGGGCGAGTTGCCGACCATGGTGAGCGTGCCGCCGAGCATGACGCAGCTCGCCATCGGCAGCAGCAGGCGCGACAGCGGCAGGCCGGTGCGGGAGGAGATGCGCGAGACGACCGGCAGGAACAGCGCGGTGAGCGCCGGGTTCTGCATGAACGCCGACATCAGGCCGGTGAGCCCGCACAGCACGAACAGCAGGCGGCGTTCGTCGCCCTTCGACAGGCGCAGGATGAACGACGCCGCGAACGCGAGCACGCCGGTGCGGTCCAGCCCGGCGCCCAGGATCATGGTGGCGAGGATCGCGATCACCGCGTCGCCGGCGAAGCCGCCGAGCAGCTGCTCGACCGGCACCAGGCTGGTGATGCCCAGCACCACGAGGATGAGCAGCGCGATGACGTCGGCGCGCACCCACTCCAGCGTGAACATCACCACGGTGAAGGCGATGAGCCCGAGGACGAGCATCATCTCCGTGGTGAGGATCAGGCCGGAGTCCATGGGCTAGTTGCAGTCGGCTCCCGGGCGACCGGCGCGCGCGCGGCACACGTTGTGTGCGGCGCGGCTCATGGGCAGCAGTCGCGGGGCCCTGGTCGCATCCCGCGAATCATCGCACTTTCGCGTGCGATCCGGGACGCTTCGGCGGAATTCCGCTCAGCCGGCGTTGGGCGCGGCGGGCGCGTCGACCTTCGCGTAGACGAGGTCCCACGTCCCGTGCCCGAGCTTCGTCCCGCGCCGCTCGAAGTGCGTATCGCGCCGCCACGGCGGGCACGGCGCGGTGCCGCCCTTGCCTGCCGTGTTCCGGAAGGACGGGCTCGCGTCGAGCACCTCGAGCATGTGGTCCTTGTAGTTCTCCCAGTCCGTGGCCAGGTGGAACGTGCCGCCCGGCGCCAGCTTGCGCGCCACGAGCGCCGCGAACGCGGGCTGCACGATGCGTCGCTTGTGGTGGCGCTTCTTCGGCCAGGGATCGGGGAAGTAGAGCCGCACCTGGGCGAGGCTCGCGTCCGCGACCTCGTTCGTGAGCACGTCCACGGCGTCGTGGCGGTACACGCGCACGTTCGTCGCGCCGTCCTCGGCGATCGCATTGAGCAGGCGGCCGACGCCCGGGCCGTGCACCTCGATGCCGATGTGGTTCGCGCCGGGCTCGTTGTGCGCCGCGTGGCGCAGCTGTTCGCCGTTGCCGAAGCCGATCTCGAGCACGAGCGGCGCCGAGCGACCGAACGTCGGCGCGAAGTCGCGCGGCACGCCCGCGTAGTCGATGCCGAACCGTGCCCAGTGCTCGTCGAACGCGCGCTGCTGCGCGTCGGTGAACCGGCCTTGCCTCAGCGTGTAGCTCCGGATGTGGCGGTGCTTCGTTTCGGGCGCTTCGTCGGTCATGGCGAATACTTTCGTCATTCCCGCGAAGGCGGGAATCCATTGCAGTACAGATCAACATGGATTTCCGCTTTCGCGGGAATGACGGGGTTGGGGCTAGCCGATCGTGCCGTCCACCGGCGACGACGCCGACGCGAAACGCTTGCGCGGGATGCGGCCGGCACGGAACGCCTCGCGGCCTGCCTCGATCGCCTTGCGCATCGCGCTCGCCATCAGCACGGGATCGCGCGCGCCGGCAATCGCGGTGTTCATGAGCACGCCGTCGCAGCCGAGCTCCATCGCGATCGCGGCGTCCGACGCCGTGCCCACGCCCGCATCGACGAGGATCGGCACCTTCGCCTGCTCCACGATCTCGATCAGGTTGTAGCGGTTCTGCACGCCGAGGCCCGAGCCGATCGGCGCGGCGAGCGGCATCACGGCGACGCAGCCGATCTCCTCCAGCTTCTTCGCGACCAGCGGATCGTCGCTGGTGTAGACCATCACCTCGAATCCTTCGGCGACGAGCACCTCGGCCGCCTTCAGCGTCTCGACGACGTCCGGGAACAGCGTGCGCTGGTCGCCGAGCACCTCCAGCTTCACGAGCGCGCGCCCGTCGAGCAGCTCGCGCGCCAGCTTGCACGTGCGAATCGCGTCGGCCGCCGTGTAGCAACCGGCCGTGTTCGGCAGGATCGTGTACCGATCAACCGGCAGCACGTCGAGCAGATTGGGCTGCCCCTTGTCCTGGCCGATGTTCGTGCGACGGATGGCGACCGTGACGATCTCCGCGCCCGCCGCTTCCGTCGCGCGCCGCGTTTCGTCGAGGTCCTTGAACTTGCCGGTGCCCGTGAGCAGGCGCGAGCGGTAAGTCTTGCCGGCGATGATGAGCGGATCCGTGTTCATTCGATTCCTGTAGGAGCGTCCTTCAGGACGCGACTGCAGCGTTGGGAGTTGTCGGTCGCGCCCTGAAGGGCGCTCCTACAAGGGCGTTCGCTCAACCGCCACCGAGCGCATGGACGATTTCCACGCGATCGCCTGCGGCGAGCGCATGCGTCGCGTGCTGCGTCTTCGGCACGATCTCGAGGTTCACTTCGACGGCGACGCGGCGCTGTCCGTCGCCGATCGATTCCAGCAGCTGCGCGACGGTCAGCGGCGCGTCGAAGCGGCGCGGCTCGCCATTGAGATAGATCTCCATGCTGCGAATTGTAGCGGCGCCGTCACCCGATGCCGACCTCGCCATCGACGACCGTGATCGCGATCGTCTTCAATCCCGAGCCACGACACGGCCCGCCGATGCAATGTCCGGTGTCGAGCTCGAACGCGGCGCCGTGCGCGGCGCAGATCAGCTGGCGTCCCTCGACGAGGAAACGGCCCGGCGCCCAGTCCAGGCGACGGCCCGCGTGCGGGCACTCGTTGTGGAAGG
>CALKUS010000094.1 GCA_937996755.1 uncultured Pseudomonadota bacterium
TGTGCTCTTCCGATCTTGGCCGGCAGTTCGCGCTCAGGCTCTCCTCCGCGCGCTGCTTCGTATCGGCTGGTCCGTGAAGCGTCAGTCGGGCTCCCATCGCACGCTCAGCCGATCAGGCTGCCCCGATTACGTGTTCGCGTTCCACGACGGCGAAGAATTCGGCCTCGCATGCTTGCTCGCGTTGCCAAGCACACCGGCCTTTCCGTCGCGGACGTGCAGGCGTGATCATGTGTTGCAGCGGACGTTGGCGACGTTCTACGTTTCAACCCATCGCCGCGGTCCGGCGCCGCTGAACACGGGGTCATAGGCGGTTCCGTTCGGCTGAACAGCCCATGCCCTGCCGATAAGTGGATTGCTCACGCGCGCTAGCCCGGGAGGCTCGATGGCAATCTCGATCGTTCTGCTGCTCGTCTATTCCGCCTTCTGCTGCTGGGCGATCTTCATGCGCGGCGCCGATGTGTTGAGCGGCTATGTGATTTCCGGCCGGTCGGGCGAGCCGTTCACGCCGCGGAAGGTCAAGGTCTTCCTCGCGGTCGCGTGGTTCGTGTGGCTCGGCATCGCGCTCCTCCAGGTGTTCTTCGGCCCGCGGACGTGATGCCCCGGCGCGGCCGGAGGCGAGCCTGCTGCGTCCGGCCCGGCAATCCACGATGTTTCGTGTTGCGAATCGCTCGATGACCCCGCCTTGCCGTCCCGTGGCCGGCGCTTCGCGGCCTCGCCGCTGGCACGCCTGATGCTCTGTCCGCCTGCCGATCACAACAGAGGAGTATCCGGCATGCGTAAGACACTCGCGGTAATGATGGGTGCGCTGCTCGCCACGGGCGCGGCCTTCGCGAACGACGAATCGCTCAGCGAACGTGCGACGCACACGCTCGAGCGCCTCGCCAACGACAATCCCGAAACCAACCGCGTGGTGAATCGCGCGGCTGGCCTGCTCGTGTTCCCGGGCGTCATCAAGGCCGGCGCCGGCCTCGGCGCAGAATACGGCAAGGGCGTGCTGTTCGAGCACGGCGCGGTCACCGGCACCTACAACCAGGTGTCCGGCTCGATCGGCCTGCAGCTCGGCGTGCAGAAGCGCGCGCAGGTGATCGCGTTCCTCGACCCGGCCGCCCTCGCGAAGTTCAAGGCGAGCAAGGGTTGGGAAGCGGGCGTCGACGGCAGCGTCGTGATCGCCGACAAGGGCGTGGGCGCGCAGGCCGACACCAAGGAGATCAACGCGCCGATCATCGGCTACGTGCTCGACGAGAAGGGCCTGATGTACAACGCCTCGCTCGAGGGTACGAAGATCACGCAGATCGATTCGGATTGATTTCGCTACGCGAAATCCATCCGCTTGAAGCAGGTTGCGCCGCCGCAGTCAGACGCGTGAATCTGACTGCGGCACAACCCGCGATGAATTTCATGAGCGTCACTCGGCGATTTCGGGCGCGGGGCCTCTACAATCCGCGCGCCGCCCTGATGGACCTGCGACGTGCGCTCGATCGCCACGCTCCTTCTGTTCGCGCTTGTCGCGACGCCTTCGTTCGCTGCTGAACCCGGTTCGCAGCCTACGAAACCCGAGACCGCGCAGAAGTCGACGCGACCGCAGCCTTCGCATCCGCGTGGCATCGGGCTGGTGCTCGGTGGCGGCGGCGCGCGCGGCGCGGCGCACATCGGCGTGCTGCGCGTGCTCGAGCGCGAGCGCATTCCCGTGGCCTACGTCGGCGGTACGTCGATGGGCGCGATCATCGGCGGCCTCTACTCGATGGGCTACTCGCCCGACGAGATCGAGGAAGTGTTCGCGAAGCTGCCGTGGCGCGACCTGCTCACGGACGATCCGCCGCGCATCGACCTGCCGATGCGGCGCAAGGACGAGGACCTGCGCTATCTCATCGACTTCAAGCTCGGCTTCCGCGACGGCGAGGTGCAGTTTCCGCGCGGCGTGATCCAGGGACAGAAGATGCTGTTGCTGCTGCGCCGGCTGGCACTGCCCGCGTGGCGCGTGCAGTCGTTCGACGAGCTGCCGATCCCGTTCCGTTGCGTGGGCACGGACATCGGCAAGGGCCTGCCGGTGGTCTACGCCGCCGGCGACATCGCGCTCGCGATGCGCGCAAGCATGTCCGTGCCCGCTGCTTTCGCACCGATCAAGGTCGACGGCAGGCTGATGGTCGACGGCGGCATCGTCGACAACGTGCCGGTGGACGTGGTGCGCGAGATGGATGCGGACGTGCCGCTGGTCGTGGTCGACGCGGGCGAGCCGCTGCTGCCGGAGGAAGAGCTCGACTCGCCGATCGCGATCACGCTGCAGATGATCACGGCGATGATGGCGCAGCGCACGCAGGCCGTGCTCGACGAGACGCTGCGCGACGGCGACGTGCTCGTGCGCCCCGAGCTGCCCGGCTTCGCGTCGGCCGACTTCGGCCGGCTCGCCGAAGCCGTGCCCGAGGGCGAGACGGCCGCGCTCGCGCACCTCGACGAGCTGCGCCGCTATTCGATCGGTGCCAACGAGTACGCACGCTGGCAGCAGCACCGCAAGCGCCTGCCGTTCGACCCACCGATCGTCGAGTTCGTCGAGGTCGACGGCAAGCGCAGCAAGACCTCGAAGTACGTGGAGCAGCAGCTCGCCGACCTCGAGGGCAAGCCGCTCGACGTGAAGGCAGTGGAAGCCGACGTCGGCCGCGCGTACGGCTACGGCCCCTACGAGCGCATCGGCTGGAACCTCGTCGAGCGCGATGGCCGCACGGGCATCGCGGCGACGCCCGTCGACAAGGGCTGGGGGCCGAACTTCCTCACGTTCGGGCTCTCGCTGTCCGACGATTTCGCCGGCAAGAGTGACTACCAACTGCTCGCGGAAGCCACGTTCACCGGCTGGAACGAGCGCGGCGCCGAGCAGCGCAACCTCGTCAGCCTCGGCCGCATCACGGGGCTGCGCTCGGAGCTCTACTACCCGTTCGGCGAGGCGGGCCACTTCTACCAGCTGCCGTACTTCGACTATCGCGCCGAGGAGCTGCCGCTTGCGACGACGGCCGGTGTGATCGCCGAGTACCGCGTCGCGCGCGTCGGCTTCGGCTACGAGCTGGGCTGGAACCCGAGCCCGAAGACGCAGCTGGAGGCCGGCCTGTTCCGCGGCCGCAACTTCGCCGACCTCACGATCGGCGATCCGTTCACGTTCGACAACCTTCGCGCGGACATCGGCGCGATCACGCTCGGCTTCACGCGCGATTCGCTGGACGACACCGGCTTCCCGCAATCCGGCACGCGCATCGAGGCGGACGTGGAGGCCTACCGCGACGACCTCGGCTCGGACGGCGACGGCGAAGTGCTGCGCGCGAGCGCGGACACGGCGCTCGCATTCGGCCGCAATGCGCTGCTGCTCGGCGTGCGCGGCGCCACGCTGTACGGCGAGCCGAACGTGCTCGACGCCGGCAGCTTCCTCGGCGGCTTCACCAACCTCTCGGGCTACGGCGAGCGCGAGCTGTTCGGCAACCACCTGCTGTTCGGCCGCGCCGTCTATTACCGCCGCCTCGGCGAGAGCGATTCGCTGTTCTCGGTGCCCACCTACGTCGGCGGCAGCCTCGAAGCCGGCAACGTATTCGCGACGCGTGCCGACGTCGACGTGCAGTCGCTGATCCTCGCGGGCAGCATCTTCGTCGGCGTCGACACGTTCCTCGGCCCCATCTTCCTCGGCTACGGCGCGAGCGAGGACGGGCACACGTCGTGGTACCTGAACTTCGGCTCGCTGCTTCGTCCGCGGTTGTAGCGGCGCGCGCTCACCGGCAGTTCGAGTCGAGGCCCTCGCGCAGCTCCGCGACGCGCGCATCGAGTGCGTCGCGCGAATCGCGGAACGCGAGGTTCGCGTCGTGCTCGGCCTGCTCGAGGCGTTTGCGCCATTCGGCGCACGCCTCGTCGCGCGCGAGCGGACGACAGGCATCGACCACCGTCGTGTAGAACGCGCCGGACGCGCCCACGCCGGCACCGAACATCGGCGAGTAGCGGTCGAGCGTCCACAGCGGCACCTGGCGCGGCCGGCGGTCCGGCGTCTCGCTCACGTAGCTGCCGCCTTCCGGCTTTTCGCAGTACCAGAGACGCGGCAGCGCGCGATGCGGTCGCTGCGCCGGCGCCGCGAGCGGCACGTCCGCGTCGCCCGCGATCGTGTCCGGCAGCTTCGGCACGTAGGGGTCGCGCGGCGGCGGCGCGATCGCCGGCGGCACGAGCTCGTCGGCGTCGGGCGGGCACTCGCGGTCCTGGTAGGTGAGCGAGCCGTCCGCGGCGCGGCACTTGTACAGCGCCTGCGCGAGCGCGGCGTCGCCCGAGGCCGTCAACGCGCAGATCGCGAACGCGACGCGGCAGACCGTGCACCACATGCGCCAAGTGTACGCCCGCGCTGGCACCGCGGCGGGCGCGGCGAGTGGCACTGCCGGCGGCACCCGCCTTCGCGGATGATGCGGGTGATCGACCGGGAGCCGACATGCATCGCTACGAAGCCACCGTCACCTGGCGCCGCGACGGCGCCGCGTTCAGCGACAACCGCTACAGCCGCGGCCACGAATGGGCGTTCGACGGCGGCGTGCGCGTGCCGGCATCGTCGTCGCCGTCCGTCGTGCCCGAGCCGATGTCGCTCGCGAATGCCGTCGACCCCGAGGAAGCGCTCGTCGCAGCCACGGCCAGCTGCCACATGCTGTGGTTCCTCTCGCTCGCCGCGAAGCGCGGTTACGTCGTCGAGCGCTACGAGGACAGCGCGTACGGCACGATGGGCAAGCGCGCCGACGGCAAGATCGCGTTCACCGGGATCACGTTGCGGCCGGTGATTGCGTTCGCTGGGGACAAGCAGCCGGATGCTGCGGCGCTGGCGGCGTTGCACGAGCGGGCGCATGCGGAGTGCTTCATTGCGAATTCGCTGAATTGCGAAGTGGTTGTGGAGTCGCGGTAACGACTCAGAGCAGCAGCCTGAGAGCAACATCTTCAGATCAAACACCTTGGAAGCGCTGGCTTGCTGTCGCCTGACTTTCGCGGCTGCCGCCGCGACCTACTTTCTGACTTGCAACAGAAAGTAGGCAAAGAGTGCAAGGCCTGATCGCCTCGCCGCACACGCATCCTGCGTGTGCGGTTCCCTGCGCGTCCTCGGCAGCCAGGGGGTCGCCGACAAGGCATCCCTGCCTTGTCGTCGACGCTCGGCATCCCTGCCTCGCCCGCGC
>CALKUS010000095.1 GCA_937996755.1 uncultured Pseudomonadota bacterium
GCGACGCGAAGATCACCGAGATCTACGAAGGCACGAGCGAGATCCAGCGCCTGGTCATCGCGCGCAACGAAACGGGGCTGCGCTGAAGCGCGATCCCCCGGCGAGCCGATTTCCGGCCGTTTTCCGCGTCAGGACGAAAAGGCCGCGCCGGCAAAGGGCGCGACCTGTCCATGGGAAAATCGGCTTGCGCCGCCTCGCGCGTTCCGCGGGCGTGCCTCAGGGGAAGTTTTCGATGCAAATGGCGATTCCGTCGCGCGCGCTGGCCGTACTGGTCGCGCTCCTGCTTCCGGTCGCGGCGAACGCCGCCTGGCGAACCGACGCTCCGCGGAGCTACGAGACCACGATCGGACGACCGACGGCGATCCCGTCGCGCGGTGGCGGCCTCTTCCTCGCGGGCTACGAAACCGTGGTGCGAATCGCGAACCCGGGCGGCACGCTGGTGCGCGAATCCTTGCCGCCGCCGGGCGTCAGCCGGCTCACCGGCATGGTGATGCTCGCGGATGGCGGCTTCGTCGCCGCGGGATACGGCGAAGGTGGACAGGCCGCCCTGCTGCTCCGAACGAATCCGGACGGGTCGCTGCTCTGGCTGCGGCACTTCGGTGGCGCGGGATACGACCCGACCTACGCGCCGTCCGAGCTGCAGTTCACCGCGTCGGAATCGCTCGATCGCGTGCTGATCGGCGTCCCGGGTTCACCGGCCTCCGTCATTGCCTTGGATCTCGACGGCCGCGTCGCGTGGATGCGCTCGGATGCCACGCTCGACCTGGCGATGCAGGCGCTCGCGCTGCAGGGCACGCGCCTCGTGGTGGGCGGCTCGCGCGGATGCGGCCAGGCGTCCGTCGTCGCGCTCGACGCGGTCGATGGCGCCGTCGATTGGGTCTCGCATCCGACGCTCGCCGCGCCGGCGTGCATCGGCAGCCTGCTGGACGCGTCCGTGGTGGCGAACGGCGTGATCGTCGCCTATTCCGTTGCAACGAGCTCGTCGCTGGGAGCCGGATTCGGCGCGCTGCGCCTGGACGCCGCCACGGGTGTACAGGGCTGGACGTACCGCGACGCGCTCGCGAATTCGCGCGCGGTTGCGATGGTCGCGGCCGGTTCGCGCGTCGCCGTGGCCGGGAGCTACAGCGAGGATTCGTCGGTGGTGACGTTCCTCGACGCGGCGACCGGCCAGGTGGTCACGCGCACCCCGAAGATCGGGCTCGTCGCGGACGTCGCCGAGCAGTCGGGCGCCGTGTACGTCGTCGGCAACGAGCGTCGGCAGACCGCACCGGTCCGCGTGGGCACGCTGGAACGTTATGCCGGAGACGGCGTGCGAACGTGGGCTGCGTCCTATGCCGGCGCCCTCGTGCCGAGCCAGACGTCGATGCCCGCGATCGGATTCGGGAACGCGAGCGACGATCCGATCGTGCTGGTGCAGGGGAACGTCGGCGGCTCTTTCGTCTACCGCGCAGCGACCTACGCGGCGGCGGACGGCTCGCTGCTCGCCGAAGCCGCCGAGACGTCCGCCGTGGACGCGCCCGTGCGCGCCGTCGACCTGGGTGACGGAACGATCGCGGAAATCCGGCAGACGCAGGATGCGTCCGGGCCTGCGTTCGTCGTGCGACGCATTCGGCGCGACGATCAGCTGCTGCTCTGGACGTCGCGCATCCCGCGCACTTATTTCGGGGGTGCGAACGTCCTCCCGATCGGCAGCGACCTGCTGTTCTGGTCGGAAACGCAATCCACCGAACAGCGGTTCGGCAACACGTCGATCGTCACCGACAACTTCGCCGTGCGGCGCCTCGATGGATCGACGGGATCCATCCTCTGGTCGCGCTCGTTCTTCTCGGACGTGCCGTGGAGCTACGGCGTGTACCCCGGGCAGCACCTGGTCGTGGGTGCCGATGGCGCGGTCTACTGGACGATCGTCAATTCGCTGTTCGATTCGACGCCGCGCACTTTCGACTACTCGATGCAGGTGCGGCGCCTCGATCCGGCGAGCGGCTCATCGACCTGGCTGCGAACGCTCTACAGCGGCGAGTGGCAGTACGTTCCGTCAGCGCCGTGGTTGCACGCCGTGCCGGGCGGCGTCGTCGTCGCGTCGACCGCGAGGCCGGTCCCCGGCGATCGCGGTTCGGCGCTCGAGCTGCTCGATGCCGCGTCGGGCGTTTCATCGTGGCTTCGACCGATGGCCGACACCGTGTACTTCCCAACGCCGGGCGTAGCGCAGGGGGGGGACGTACTCGTCGGTTACCTCGACCTGGCCGACGATTCGTACCGCACGATCGCGGAACGCTTCGATTCCGCCAACGGCGTCGCACGGTGGTCGCGTGGCGTCGCGACACTCGACGGCACGACGCTCGGCGTCGGCGACGTGGCCGTCACAGGCGATGCATTCGCGCTCGTGTCGTCGCGCTACACCGGCTCGGACTACCTGAGCGAAGCCACGGTGCTGGATGCCGCCACGGGGGCGACGCGGCAGTCGCACCGCCTCGACTTCGGCGTGGGCCAGGGCTCGGGGGCCTGGCTGCTCCCGTCCGCGAACGAGTTCGACGTGCTGGTCAGCGAGTTCACCCAGTCGGGCGTTGCTCGCCTGCGCCCCGATGGTTCGCTCATCGGTTACCACGCGCTGATGGTGGACTTCCCGCAGGACGGCAGCACGCACGACGAACAGCTGTACGCCAGCGCAGTCGGCGCGGATTCGAGCGTCCTGTTCCAGTCGATCTCGCGCCCGCGTCGCTCGCATGTCGAAGTGACGAAGCCGCTGTACCTGGATGCGGGCGACCTGCGAACGACGCTGCGCCTGAGGAGCGTGTCGCCGGACCGCGGCGGCACGGGCATATCGTTCGTCGCGGAAGTCCTGCGCGTCGACGCCTCGGCTGCCGACGCCGTGAACCTGCAAGTGGGTGCAAACCCCGCAGGTGTCGTGGAGATCGCGTCCTGCGTGATCGACGGCGTTGTTCCCTGCGCGCCGCAAGACGCGCTCGGAACCGTTCGGTTGCGCACGACGCTCGCGAGCGGCCAGCGGATCACGATCTTCGGCTCCGTGCTGGCGCCGAACAATCTTCCGTCTACCGAGGTGCTCGCGGTGGCGACGTTCGACTACCAGCGACCGGAGGCGACACTCGCCGACAACGCGGCGCGCGAGCTCGCGCGCGTGCAGCTGCACCGCGACGGCTTCGAATAGCATTCGGCCGCCTCGCGGCGGCCGAATCGCTTACTGCTTGGGCGGGAGCTTGGCCGGTTCGTTCGCGGCGACCGGCGCGGGTGCGCCGTGCACGGGCGGCCGGCGCAATGCCGGTGGTGCGGCGGCGCTCGGCGTCGGGGCGTCGGGTGCCTTGCCCGCGTTCTCGCCGGTGGCGCCGGCCGCTTCCTTCTCGGCGTTGCTCTGGCGCAGCTGCTCGAGGATCGCCTGCAGCGCACGGTCGACGAGCGCGACCTGCTCGAGGATGACGGCCTTCTGGCCCTTCAGCTCCTCGGCCAGCTCGGCGGCGGTCTTCTCCGCGATCTTCAGTCCGTTGCGGTTCACGAACAGGTACAGCGCGCGGATGGTGCTGATCCACAGCAGCTTCGCGCGCTCGCGCGAGCCGTCGTCGCGGATGAACTCGAACCACGTGCCGGTCTTCAGCGCGCGCGCGATCTTGAGCCAGGTGTCGAGCGCGTCGAGCGCCATCTGGTCGCTTTCGACTTCGCTGATCTGGTTCGCGTCGAACACCACTTCCTCGCCCGCCTTGCTGGAGGCGAAGCGGATGCTGAGCGCATCGGCGGCAGCCGCCTCGGCCGCGGTGGGCGGCGCGACGGGCTCGTCGCCCATGATCTGCTGTTCGTAGATCTCCTCGATTTCCTTCCACAGGTCGTCGAGGTGGTTCTCGTGGAAGCCGGTCGCCGCCAGGCCCTGGCGCAGCACGGATTCGAGCTGCGGCATCATGTCGCGCAGGCGGACGCGATCGCTCTCGCTCTGCTTCGGCTCGACCGACCACGCGAAGTCCTCGACGAAGCGCTCCGCGTTCTTGAACTCCTTCGATTCCTCGCCGTGGCGCAGGTAGGTGAGCACGAGGTAGTTCGACCAGCGGCGCGTGAGCAGGTCGCGCACGTTTCCGGGCAGGCTGCGGCCGCTGACCTTGTTGAGGATCGAGCGCGCGGCGGTGCGTTGCGCGGTTTCGAGCTTCTCGCGCCCGCGTGCGGCTTCGGTCGTGCGTTTCTCGACGAGCTCGGCGCGCTTGCGGTTCTTGTCGACGAAATCGTTGAAGTCGGTGTTCAGCTTCTCGAACACCGCGGTGTCGTCGTCGAAATCCTTCAGCAGCGTCGTGACGACTTCCTGCACCTTGTTGTAGAGGCGCTGGTCCTTGTCGCTTTCCTCGCTCCAGCCGACGCAGGCCTGCGCGACGTCGTCGAGCAGGCGGCGCGCCGGGTGCGACTTGCGCGCGACGAAATCCTTGTCCATCAGCGCGACTTTCAGGTACGGGATCTGCAGCCGGCCGAGCAGCGCCTGGATCGGCGCGGGCAGGTTGCGGTCCTGTACCGCGAAGTCGAACAGCATGCCGACGAGGTCGATCGTGTCTTCGTCGGCGCCGAGCTGGTTCGCGCGCGCGCCGCCGCCCAGGCGACGCATCTGCTCGACGAGGTCGTGCTTCACGCGCGACGGCTCGAGGTCGGGGTGCGCGCTCGTCGGGCGTGCGGGCAGCGCCTGCATCGTCATCTCGTTCTGCATCAACGACAGCGCGTTGAGCAGCTCCTGCGGCGATACCGCGGGGCCCTGCGCACCGTGCGTGCGCATGCCGGGTGAAGGATGGCCCATCTGCGACGTCGGCGCGCCCGTGTTGCGCGGCCGGCGCGCGGCGAGCAGCGTGTGCAGCTCGCCGACCAGCGACGCGATCTCCGACTCGGTGCTCGAGACCTCGATCTCGCCGTCGCGGCCGTAGCGCGCGTGGTCGTCGGGCGCCTGCTGCGGCTCGGCGACGCGCTCGTCGTGCTTCGCCGGCGCGGGATCGCCCGGCTTGCGCGCGGGTACCTGGTACTTGAGCTGCGGCAGCACGCCGGCGCCCACCATCAGCCCGTTCGTTTCCTCGTACACGGGCTCGAGCTCGGCGAGCACGTGGCGCTCGAACAGCTTGAGGACGATCAGCTTCACCTGCAGGTCGACGTCGAACTCGCCGACCGACGCGAGGAAGTGCTGCGACAGCAGGCGCGGGCCGAGCGGGTTGTTCGCGTGGTCGATCTCGCGCGAATTGCCGAGCAGCGCCGCGAAACGCGCGGAGAGGGCGTACAGCGGGCGACCGAGGCGCGTCTCCGCCTTGTCGACCATGCCGGCCAGCGCGAGCGTTTCCTCGAGCTCGGTCTCGTCGACCAGCGCGAGCGGTTCCTTCACGCGGCGCGAGTCGCCGCTGCCCAGCTCGTTCGCGGTCGGCGCGACCTTGCCGGCTTCGTAGTCGGAGAAGCTCTTCGCGAGCGCATCGAGGAACACGAGCTCCGCGGCATGGCGCTTCTTGCGGATCTCGCGCATGCCGTCGAAGAAGCGCGCCTGGTTCGCGTTGCTCGCAGCGCGCTCGGCCATGTCGAACAGCGCATCGTCGACGCGCTCGTAGAGCGCGTTCGCGAGCGCGGAGAGGCGCTTCTGCGCCGTGCCGCGGACGATCGCGATGATCTTGCCCGCGGGAATCCGCGGCGACTCGCCACGAGCTGCCTGTGACAGCTCGACGACGTTGCCCGGAGGGGAACCGGAAACCATTGACTTGCCTCCGCTGCGCAGGGGATGGGGCAGCGTGCCATCTCACGTTACGAAGCCCGTCACGCGCAAAGCGTGACGCAATTCACGTTTTCCCGGGCCTTCACAATGCGTAGGGATTTGCCCGCACTCGATGCTATCCGGTCGGGCGGCGCCCGCGCCAATCGCCATCGATGTTCAAAATCCCTTGCCGCTCCGCAGCTTGGGCATGGAAATGCTGGCAGCCGCCAGCCCCGCGGCGGTATCCTTTCGCCGCCCTTTCACCTACGCAGGTCGGAATCCACGTCGGGTTCGCGCCACCGCCGCCTTCGCGGGCGCCGTGGCGTCGCTTCCGCCGCGCCGGAGCCGCCAGAACACCTGCCGCACGCCACCGCCGGAGAAGGATCCCCATGAGTGCCAAGGCCCAGGCCGCGAACCCGTCGGCGACGCTCGACGCCATCCTCGCCCAGCTCGGCAGCCAGCTTTCGCCCGCTCGCGCGGCCGACGCGCAGCGGTTCGCGCGCCTGTTCTTCCGGCGCATGCCGCAGGACGACATCGAGGCACGCAGCGTGGCCGGATGGTCGGCGCTGCTCGCCGGCCTGCTCGACTTCATGCGCGTGCGCGCGCCGGACACCGCCGCCGTCCGCGTGTTCAACCCGACGGCGGACGAGCACGGCTGGGACGCGTCGCACAGCGTGGTGCAGATCGTCACCGACGACAGCCCGTTCCTCGTCGACTCGGTGAGCATGGCGATCGCGTCGGTGGGCGGCCTCGTGCACTCGGTCATCCATCCGGTGCTCGCGGTGGAGCGCGACCAGGGCGGGCACGTGCTCGCGATGGCCGACGACCTCGCCGCGCCCGGGCGCGGCAAGCCCGAGTCGATCATGCATTTCGAGGTCGACCGCCGCGCGGAGCCCGCCGAGCTCGAGAAGCTGCGCCAGGCGGTGGAGATCGCGCTGGCCGACGTCAAGGCCGCGGTGCGCGACTGGCGGGCGATGCGCGACCGCGCGCTCGCCATCGCCGAGGAGCTCAGCTCGCGGCAGATGCCGGTGGACGGGGACGGTCGCACCGAGGCGCAGGAGTTCCTGCGCTGGGTGGCGGACGACCATTTCACGTTCCTCGGCTTCCGCGAGTACGAAGTCGCGAAGCAGGATGGGGAGGAAGTGCTGCGCGCCGTCGACAACTCGGGGCTCGGCATCCTGCGTGGCAGCGACACCGCCGCGCCGCGCCCGCTGAAGTCGCTGGCCGCGCGCGACCTGCCGCAGTCCGGCGCGATCGACGCGGTCATCCTCACGAAGACGAATGCGCGCAGCACCGTGCACCGTCCTGGCTACATGGACTACCTCAGCGTGCTCAAGTTCGACGCGAGCGGCCGGCCGGTGGGCGAACAGCGCTTCCTCGGGCTGTTCACCTCCAGCGCCTACAGCCGCCGTCCATGGGACGTGCCGCTCGTGCGCCACAAGTACGAAGCGGTGATGCGCAAGTCCGGCCTGCGTCGCGAAAGCCACGACGGCAAGGCGCTGCGCAACATCCTCGAGGCGTTGCCGCGCGACGAGCTGTTCCAGTCGTCCACGGATGAGCTGTTCGAGCTCGCGACGGGCGTGCTCGCGCTGCAGGAGCGCCAGCGCACGAAGCTGTTCGTGCGCCGCGATCGCTACGGCCGCTTCTACTCCGCGCTCGCGTTCCTGCCGCGCGAGCGCTTCAACAGCGAGGTGCGCGAGCGCATCGAATCGCTGCTCAAGCGCGCGTTCCACGGCGAACGCCTCGATTCGACCGTCGCCGTCTCCGACTCGGCCCTCGCGCGCGTGCACGCCATCGTGCGGCCGAAGCCGGGCGAGCGCCCGCAATACGATCTCGAGGACCTCGAGGCGAAGCTCGTGCAGACCGTGCGCAACTGGCACGACGAGCTGCGCGAGATCCTCGTGCAGAAGCACGGCGAGGAAAAGGGCCTCAAGCTCGCGGGCAAGTACGGTCGCGCGCTGCCGGCCGGCTACATCGAGCAGGTCACGCCGTGGATCGCGGCGAGCGACGTCGAGACCGCGGCGAGCCTGCGCTCGGCCGACGACATCCGGCTGACGCTGTATCGCCCGCGCCGCAAGACCACCGACCACGCGCTGCGCTTCAAGCTGTTCCGCTTCGGCTCGCACATCCCGCTGTCCGAAGCGCTGCCGATGATGGAGAACATGGGGCTGCGGATCCTGTCCGAGCATCCGTACGTCATGGACGTCGGCGGCAGCCAGATCTACATCCAGGATTTCGAGGTGACGCCTGCGCGCGGCGGCGACATCGACATCGACGCCGTGAAGGAGGCGTTCCAGAACGCGTTCGAGCGCATCTGGCGCGGCGAGGCGGAGAGCGACGGCTTCAACCGCCTGATCCTCGGCGCCGGGCTGGAATGGCGCCAGGTCGCGGTGCTGCGCGCGTACGCGAAGTACCTCCTGCAGACCGGCGTGCCCTTCTCGCAGCAGTACATGGAGGAGACGCTCGCGCGCTATCCGCTGCACGCGCGCCTGCTCGTCGAGCACTTCGAGGCGAAGTTCGATCCGGCACGCGAGGGCGCCACGCGCACGCTCGTCGAAGCCGGCCGCAAGCGCCTCGCGCGCGACCTCGCGGCGCTCGTCCCGGAGTCGCTCGCGCAGGCGCACCAGGCCGCGATCGATGCGCTGCACGATGCGCGCGGCGAATCGCGCGAGGTGCAGATGGACGCCGCGTTGCGCCTGCTGGGCGCCGCGATGGACGTGGTCGCGAGCCTCGACGAGGACCGCATCCTGCGCAGCTTCAAGGCCGTCATCCAGGCGACGCTGCGCACGAGCTTCTTCCAGACGCGCAATGGCCGTCCGCAGGAATACATCAGCGTCAAGTTCGATCCGGCGAAGGTGCCCGACCTGCCGAAGCCGCGCCCGTACCGCGAGATCTTCGTGTACGCGCCGCGCGTCGAGGGCGTGCACCTGCGCTTCGGCCCGGTCGCGCGCGGCGGGCTGCGCTGGTCGGATCGCCGCGAGGACTTCCGCACGGAAGTGCTGGGCCTGGTGAAGGCGCAGATGGTGAAGAACACCGTGATCGTGCCGGTCGGCGCGAAGGGCGGTTTCTTCGTGAAGAAGCCGCCGCTCGGTGGCGACCGCGACGCGCAGCTCGCCGAGGGCGTGGCCTGCTATCGCCTGTTCATCAACGGCCTGCTCGACATCACCGACAATCTCGTCGACGGCGAGCTCGTGCACCCGAAGGACGTCGTGCGCCACGATGGCGACGACCCGTACCTCGTGGTCGCGGCCGACAAGGGCACGGCGACGTTTTCCGACATCGCGAACTCGATCTCGGCCGAGCACGGCTTCTGGCTCGGCGACGCGTTCGCGTCGGGCGGCTCGGTCGGTTACGACCACAAGGGCATGGGCATCACGGCGCGCGGCGGCTGGGAGTCGGTGAAGCGCCACTTCCGCGCGATGGGCCGCGACTGCCAGCGCGAGGACTTCACGTGCGTGGGCGTCGGCGACATGTCGGGCGACGTGTTCGGCAACGGCATGCTGCTGTCCAGGCACATCCGCCTGGTGGCCGCGTTCGACCACCGCCACATCTTCCTCGACCCGAACCCGGACGCGGCCACGTCCTTCGCCGAGCGCGAGCGCATGTTCAGGCTGCCGCGCTCGAGCTGGGCCGATTACGACGCGAAGCTCATCTCGGCGGGCGGTGGCGTGTACGCACGCTCGCTGAAGACGATCCCGGTCTCCCCGCAGGTGCGCGCGGCGCTCGGCCTCGGCGACGACGTCGAGAACGCGACGCCCGCGGAGCTGATGACGGCGATCCTGAAGGCGCCCGTCGACCTGCTCTGGAACGGCGGCATCGGCACGTACGTGAAGGCGACGAGCGAAACGCACGGCGACGTGGGCGATCGCGCGAACAACGCGATCCGCATCAACGGCCGCGACCTGCGCGCCAAGATCGTGGGCGAGGGCGGCAACCTCGGCCTCACGCAGCTCGGCCGCATCGAGGCGGCGCTGAACGGCACGATGCTCGACACCGACTTCATCGACAACTCCGCCGGCGTCGACACCTCCGACCACGAGGTGAACATCAAGATCCTGCTGAACGACGCCGTGACGCGCGGCCAGCTGAGCATGGACCAGCGCAACCAGCTGCTCGCGCAGATGACCGACGAGGTCGCCGCGCTCGTGCTGCGCGACAACTACCTGCAGAACCAGGCGATCTCCGTGATGGAGCGCATGAGCCTGCAGCGGCTGGGCGCGAAGCAGCACTTCATCCGCATGCTCGAGCAGCAGGGCCTGCTCGACCGCCAGCTCGAGTTCCTGCCGAGCGACGCGGAGTTCGCCGAGCGCAAGGCGCGCGGCATCGGCCTCACGCGGCCCGAGCTGGCGATCCTGCTGTCGTACTCGAAGATCGTGCTGAAGCAGATGCTGCTCGAATCCGACGTGCCCGAGGACCCGTACCTCGCGAAGGAGCTCGTGCGCTACTTCCCGGTGCCGCTGCAGGAGACGTACCGCGAGCACATGGAGCGTCACCGCCTGCGTCGCGAGATCATCGTCACGTCGGTGACGAACTCGATGGTCAACCGCATGGGCGCGACGTTCGTGCTGCGCATGCAGGAGGACACGGGCGAAACCCCGGGGCAGATCGCGAAGGCGTATGCGATCGCGCGCGAAGTGCTGGCGGTGCGCGACCTCTGGGCCGCGATCGAGGCGCTGGACGGCGGCGTGCACGAAAACGCGCAGGTCGATGCGCTGCTGCGCATCTGGAACCTGATGCGGCATTCGACGCGCTGGCTGCTCAACCTGCCGGGCGAGCGCCTCGACCTGGCGGGCGCCGTCGCGCGTTACGCGAAGGGCGTGGAGTCGTTGCGCGGCAGCCTCGGCACCTGCCTCGCGGACAGCGACCGCCAGGCGGCGGAAGCGGAGAAGGAACGCTGGATCAAGGCCGGCTTCGGCGCCGAGCTCGCGCTGCACCTGGCCGAGCTCGCGGCATTCGCGTCGGCGTTCGACATCATCGAAGTGGCGCTGGAGCGCAAGCTGCCGGTGCCGCGCGTCGCGGAAGTGTTCTACGCGCTCGGCGAGGCACTGCACCTCAAGTGGATGATGGCGCGCATCGAGGAGCTGCCGGTCGAGGGCCGCTGGCACGCGCTCGCGCGTGGCACGCACCGCGACGAGCTGTTCGCGCAGCATCGCGCGCTCGTCGCGCAGGTGCTCGCCTGGGCGGAGACGCACGAAACGAAGGACGCGGACGGACGAACGATCGTGCAGCACTGGCTGAACCGCGACGACGCCGGCCTGCGCTATACGCTCGGCATGCTCGCCGACATGCGCAACCAGGTGGTGATGGACTACCCGACCATCTCGGTCGCGGTGCGGCGGCTCGCGCATCTCGTGCAGTCCGGGACGAGGGCTGTCTGATGGGCCTTGTGGGAGCCCACCCTGTGGGCGACTATCGGACGCAACGGCATTCGAGGTCGCCCACAGGTTGGGCTCCCACACCATGAACGACGAGCTTTCGACGCTCACCATGCGGTTGCTCGGCGACCCCGCCACGGAGAAGCGAGTGCAGCCACCCGCGAAAAAGATCGCGTTCGTCGCGAGCAAGTCGCCCGAGGGTCAATCGGCCCTCGCGGCGATGACCGAGCGCTACGGCAACGCGAAGCCGGCCGATGCCGACGTGATCGTGTCGCTCGGCGGCGACGGCTTCATGCTGCAGACGCTGCACAAGCACCGCCAGTTCGGGAAGCCCGTGTTCGGCATGAAGGCCGGCACGGTCGGCTTCATGATGAACCTCTACCGCCCGGACGAATTGCTCGAGCGCCTCGCCGTCGCCCAGCCCACGGTGCTGCGCCCGCTGGTGATGGTCGCGACCGCCGAGTCGGGCAACACCACCGAGCTGCTCGCGTTCAACGAAGTCTCGCTGCTGCGCCAGACCAAGCAGGCGGCGAAGATCCGGGTGTACCTCAACGGCGCGCTCAAGCTGGACGAGCTCGTGTGCGACGGCGTGCTGCTGTCGACGCCGGCCGGGAGCACCGCGTACAACCTGTCCGCGCACGGCCCGATCCTGCCGCTCGGCGCCGACGTGCTGGCGCTCACGCCGATCGCCGCGTTCCGCCCACGGCGCTGGCGCGGCGGGCACGATACTCAGCGACCAGCTTCGTGGCCTCTTCCTTCAGACGGCGGGCGTCCTCGAGTTCTTTCTGGATGCGGTCACGGCGATGATCGAGCGCCCGCAGGATCGTGCGGTGAACGCCGAAATAGCCGAACACACCCATCAGGATCAGGAATGCGACGGCGACCCAGAATTCTGCTTGGAACATCGTCGCTATCCCTTCAAGGACGCATCGACGGCGCTTTCGACAGCCTTGCTGTCAGGCGCGACGCCGGTGAGGCGCTGAACGATCGCCGTTGCCGCATCCGACGCGATCGAGCGGACATTGCCCATCGCGGTTGCGCGCGTTGAGGCAATGGTCTTCTCGGCATCGGCCAGCTTGGCCGCGAGGGCGGCTTCCAGCGCCTTGCGGTCGCTTTCGGCCTGTGCGTTCAGCTTGTCACGAGTCTCGGAACCGATGGCCTGAGCCCGTGCGCGCGCATCGGCGAGCTCGGTTTCATAAGCCTTCAGAGCCTGATCGGACTCGTCCTTCAGCTTCTGCGCTTCGGCGAGATCGTTTTCGATCACGCCTTCGCGGTTCGAGATGATGCCGCC
>CALKUS010000096.1 GCA_937996755.1 uncultured Pseudomonadota bacterium
TCGACCTGCAGCCGCGCGAGTTCCGCCTGCTCGAATACCTCATGCGCCACGCCGAACAGGTGGTCACGCGAACGATGCTGCTCGAGGCCGTGTGGGACTACCACTTCGACCCCCAGACGAACGTCATCGACGTGCACATCTCGCGATTGCGCGCGAAGATCGATCGCGGCGAGGCGCAGCCGCTGCTGCACACGGTGCGCGGCTCGGGTTACCTGCTCGGCACGCGCGGCTGAACGTGCGGCGGTTCCCGCGCTCGACGCTCGATCGCTTCGCGCTCGGCTACGCGCTCGCGTTCTTCGCCGCCCTGGCCGCGGTATTCGCCGTCGCCATGCCCTCGTTGCGCGCGCTCGTTCAGCGCGACGTGCGGCACACGGTGGAAGCGGAGGTCGAGGGCCTGGTCGAGATCCGCGCCGACGAAGGCGCGGACGGCCTGCGCCGCGCGCTCGCCGACCGCATCGCGCAGCCGGTCGACCCGGCCGCGGTCTACTTCCTGTTCGACCCGCGCGCGCAGCTCGCGCTCGGCACGCCCGACCTGTTGCCGGAAGCGCCGAGCTGGCGTCCGGGGTGGGTGGCCTGGCGCAGCGATGCGGGCGGCATGGTGGTCGCATACGTCGCGCGGTTCGAGGACGGCAGCGTGCTCGTCGCCGGCCACGACGAGCGCGAACAGGAGCGGCTCATGCGCAGCGTCGAGCTGGTCGGCTACGGCGCGCTCGCGGCGCTCGCCGTCGGCGTCGCGCTGCTCGGCTTCGGCCTGCGCCGCTCGATCGGCCGCGCGCTGCAGGCGCCGCTCGATACGGCCGACCGCGTCGCGGCGGGCCGGCTCGACGAACGCGTGCCGTTGAGCGGCAGCCACGACGTGTTCGACCGGCTCGCGACCACGATCAACCGCATGCTCGACCGCATCGAGCAGCTGGTCGGCGGCATCCGCCATTCGACCGACGCGATCGCGCACGACCTGCGCACGCCGCTCACGCGGCTGCGCACGCGGCTCGAGCAATGGCGCGCCGCGCGCGACGCGCGCGAGGCCGACGCGCACGCCGACGCCGCGATCGCGGAAGCCGACCGGCTGCTCGCGACGTTCCAGAGCCTGCTGCGACTGGCGCGCATCGAGGCGGAGCCCGCTGCCGCACTCGCGCCGGTCGCGCTCGATGCGGTCGTGGCCGATGCGGTCGAGCTCTGGCAGGCGGTCGCCGAGAGTGCCGGCCTGCGCATCGAGACCGAGCTGATCGTGCCCGTGCGCGTCGCCGGCGATCGCGACCAGTTGTTCCAGCTCGTGGCGAACCTGCTCGACAATGCCGTGAAGTACACGCCCGCGCCGGGCACGGTGCGCGTGTCGCTCGCGCGCCGCGGCGACGAAGCCGTGCTCGCCGTCGCCGACAGCGGCCCCGGCATCCCGGAAGACGAGCGCGAGCGCGTGTTCGACCGTTTCGTGCGGTTGGAAACGCATCGCGGAACGCCCGGCTCCGGGCTCGGGCTCTCGACCGTGCGCGCGATCGCCGTGCGCCACGGCGCGGCGATCCGCCTGGCGGACGCCCGCCCGGGCCTGCGCGTGGAAGTCGCATTCCGCGCGCTCGCACGAACGATCCTTCATCTGCCGGAAAGGCGGCGCAGAGGCCGCCGGGCGCAATCTGGCGCCACGCCATCAACGGATGGCGCACCTACGGAGCAATGCGATGAAAGCCAGCAAGACCGCCCTCGCGCTCGTCCTCGGCGTCGCCACCACGTTCGCGTTCGCTGCGGCGCCCGCGACGACGGCATCGGCCACGAGCGCCACGGCCAAGGCGAAGTGCGAGAAGGGCCAGCACCACGATGCCGACGGCAAGTGCGTGCCGAACAAGCCGAAGAACTGATCCGCTTTCCTCGTCGGGGCGCCGGCCTGCGCGGCCGGCGCCCCGCGTGCGCGCCATGGCGCGCAACCGCAAGACCCGTCCCGAGGCCGCTCGCCGGCCGAGGGATCTTTCGTCACCGCGCTGCCGCGCTGGCCGTGCCGGGCCGATTGCCGGATAATCGCCGCCCCCTTTTTCCGGCGGCCGGAACCGGCGCCGCTCCGCACGCCCGATCCCACCCATGAATCGCACCATTGCAGTCATCCGCGGCGACGGCATCGGCCCGGAAATCATGGACGCCACGCTGCGCGTCCTCGATGCACTGAAGCTCGGCCTCGCCTGGGACTTCGTCGACGCCGGCCTCGCCGCGCAGGAGAAGCACGGCGAGCTGCTGCCGCCGCACACGCTCGAGACGATTGCGAAGCACCGCATCGCGCTGAAGGGCCCGCTGACGACGCCGGTGGGCGAGGGCTTCACTTCGATCAACGTCGAGCTGCGCCGCCGCTTCGACCTGTACGCGAACGTGCGCCCCGCGATCTCGATCCCCGGTACGAAGGCGCGCTATGCCGACGTCGACCTCATCACCGTGCGCGAGAACACCGAAGGCGCGTACGGCAGCGAAGGCCAGACGCTCTCGCCGGACGGCGAGGCCGCGCAGTCGCTGATCAAGGTCACGCGTCGCGGATCCGAGCGCATCGTGCGCTATGCGTTCGACCTCGCGCGCCGCTGCGGCCGCAAGAAGGTCACGGTGGTGCACAAGGCGAACATCATGAAGACGACGTCCGGTCTCTTCCTGAAGGTCGCGCGCGAAGTCGCGGGGCGCTATCCCGACGTCGCGATGAACGAGATGATCGTCGACAACTGCTGCATGCAGCTGGTGATGAACCCGCAGCAGTTCGACGTGATCGTCACCACCAACCTGTTCGGCGACATCATCTCCGACCTCTGTGCCGGCCTCGTCGGCGGCCTCGGACTCGCGCCGGGCGCGAACATCGGCACGGAAGCGGCGATCTTCGAGGCGGTGCACGGCTCGGCTCCGGACATCGCCGGCAAGGGCATCGCGAATCCGTGCGCGCTGCTGCTCGGCGCCGCGCAGATGCTCGACCACCTCGAGCTCACCGCCGAAGCGAACCGCCTGCGCGCGGCGATCCGCGACACCATCGGCGCGAAGGACCGCTCGACGCCCGACCTCGGCGGCACCGGCAACACGGCGAGCTTCGCGGACGCGATCGTTGCGCGGCTCTGAACGGCTTCGGTGCGGCGCGAAAGAAAACGGCCCGCATCAGCGGGCCGTTTTCGTTTCAGCGCACCGCGCGTCGCGTCACTGCTGCGGAACGCTCAGCAGGATCAGCGGCGAGTTGGTGCGCGCGAAGTTGCCGTTCGGCGCGGTCTGGTAGTTCACGTTCAGCGTGACCTTGTTGCCGGCCGACGCTTCGCCGCTCGGCGTCGTGAGCGTGAGCGTGATCGTGCCCGCATCGACGTCGGTGAACTGGCCCTGCTGCACGCTCGCGGGCACCGGGCAGGTGCGGCAGTAGCCGCGCCGTTCCTTGAGCGTGAGTGCCGTCGTCGAGCCGCCCGTCTGCAGGTACGCCCAGCGGCCGTTGCCCTGCGAGTCCGGGTAGTACAGCAGGCCGAACAGGCCGTTCTGCTGGCCGTTCCTGATGCCGAGCAGCGAGAAGCCCCAGCCCGAGTCGGCGCCCGCGTACCAGGACCCGGTGAAATCGGGCGACGTGCGCAGCGACGTCGGGATGAGCGACTGCATGCACCACTGCTGGTTGCGGTCGGCACCGATCGACCAGGTCATCACCACGAGCGGCGAGCTGCCGTCGCGGCCGACGCCGTCGCGGCACGCCGGCGCGCTGGCCGACTGGTTGAAGTCGAGGCGCACCTGGCCGCGCACGTTCGCGTCGGGCACCTGCGGCGGGTTGCCGCCCTGCACGTACTTGTAGCGCACGAGCGTGTCGCCGTTCGCGTTCGCCTGCGGCACGAACACGTTGTCGACCATCGAGCCCTGCGCGAGGTACCACTCGGGCTCGCCGTTCGCGCCGTACGTGTAGAAGATCACCACGTAGATGTCGCCGCCCGCGTACTCGACGTCGATGCCGTGGCCAGGGTGCGCGGGATCGAAGTACTGCGTGCTGCGCGGCAGCGCGCCCGACGGCAGCGCGCGCGCCGCGTCGCTCCAGCCGACTGCGTTCAGCATCGGCGTCGACAGGCCGGTGATGCGCAGGCCGTTGTTGACGGTCGGGTTCATGAGCTCCGGCGCATTCGCGAAGCCGATGTGCGACAGCGTGGAGCCCGGCTGGATCGGCGTCGTCGTGTACATCTTGATCAGGTTGTCCGGCGCCGGCAGGCCGCGGAACGAATTGAGCGTCGACGTCACTGCTTCCGGGTCGTCCCAGCGCAGCTGAGTGAACTGACTGAGCGCGAACTCGCGCTCGGCGTTCGTCGAGTCCATGAAGCGCTCGATCGAGCCGTCCTCGCGCACGTCGACGATGTTCGTCGAGAACGCGTCGTCCAGCCCTTCGAGCTTCGCACCCACCGTGCCGTTGTCGGCGTCCACTTCGACCGTCGAGATGAAGCCGAGGCCGTGCGTCATCTCGTGCGTGGCGACGGTCACGAAGTCGGCCTTGCCGGCCGCCGACGCACCCGTGCTGTCGAAACCGTAGTAGAAGCCGCGGCCTTCGGTGTCGACCTTCAGGTTGAAGTCGATGCCGAAGTCGGTGAGCGTGCACTCGTCGACCTGGTTCTGCGTCGCGTACAGCTTGCACGCGCGCGTACCGCCGAGCTTGCCGACGAGCGTGTTCGGGTACCACGTGTTGTTGCGCGGGAAGAACGGCGCCTTCAGCCCCGTCGCGATCGAGCCGTCGTTGTCGAACACGGTCTCGTTGCGCACCAGGAACTTCGGACCCGACGCGGCGAGCGTCACGCCCTGCGGCGACTCGCCCGGGCCCTGGCTCGTCGACCAGCACGCCTGCACGCGGATCGGCACCGGGCTGCGGTAGCTCTGCGACAGGATGCGCACCGCCTCGAGGATCGCGTTGCGGCGCTGCTGGCCGAGCGTCGCGCCGTTGTTGCCGCCGACCGGCGAGCGCGACGCGGGGTCGTTCCACGGCGCGGTCTGGCAACCGCCGCTCGTGTCGTCGAACACCACCTCGATCGGCAGGTTCGGCTCGCTGCCGCCGGCGAGCGTCGCCTGCAGCGTCACGTTCGTCGCAGCCGGGTTGAAGCTGACCACCGACACGAACCAGCGGCCCGCGCGGACCGGGAACACGTTGGAGCGGCCGATCGCGATCGACTCGGCAGCCGTCGCGCTCGTCGAACGGTACTGCGCGACCTCGAACAGGTGTTCGACGTCGGGTGCGCCGACCGGGCCGGAGTCGGGGAACGGGCTGCCGTAGCGCAGCAGCAGGTCGACGTCGCCGGAGGCACCGGTGAGCGCGAGCGTCAGCTGCGTGTCGTTCGCGCCGACGTCGATGAAGAACGAGTTCGTGAACGAGTTGCCGGGCAGCGAGAAGTTCTGCGGCGCTCCCGAGACGAGCGGGATGGTCGGCGCGGCGAACGCAGGCAGCGCGGCGAGGGAAAGCGCGAGCGCGGAAAGGAAACGACGCATGCTCACTTCTCCTGCGTGCCGCGGCGCTGGTGCTCGAACGCCGTGAAGCGCTCGTTGCGCTCGGTAGCGCAGGTCAGCTCGACGCTGCCGTCGGCGCGCGTGATCGCGCGCATCACGTGGCGGTGCGGCGCCGGCACGGCGGCGTCGTGGTCGACGAGATCGGCCTTCTTCTCGTGGCCGCCGCTGAACTGCCGGAACTCGGGCTGCGCGGGCGCGGCCGCGGTTGCGGCGCTGGCGACGATCGCGGCGAGCGCCGCGACGGAACGGATCGGGGACATTGCGCTTGCTCCTGGCCGGGCAGCCCGGCGAAGGGTGCGGATTCTCGCATGACTGTTGTTCACACGCGTTAGGACCGCGTCACAGCGAGTCGAATGACGCGTTCGTACGGTGAAGGCGGCGTGAGGACAGGACCGACGCCGGTTCGCGCGGCAGTCGCCCGGTGGCGACTGCTCAGCGCGCGAAACGACGCCAGTAGTGGTCGAGCACCGTCACGTTGCCGCGACCGGGCCGCGTTCCGTGGCGCAGCGCGCCGTGCACGTACGCGACGGCGTCGCGCACCGCGTCGGTGAGCGCGACGCCGCGTGCGAGCTGCGCCGCGATCGCCGCGGCGAGCGTGCATCCGGTGCCGTGCCCTTCGCGCGCGAGCCGTGCGTGGCGAATCGCGACGCGCGCGTCACGCGTGCGCAGCACGTCGACGATGCGCGGGCCGGGCAGGTGGCCGCCCTTCAGCAGCACGGCGTGCGCGCCGAGCGCGAGCAGCGCGTCGCAGGCGGCATCCACGTCGCGCTCGTGCGCGATGCGCAGGCCGGTCAGGCGTTCGGCCTCCGGCACGTTCGGCGTCGCGAGCGTGGCGAGCGGCAGCAGCTCGGTCGCCACGGCGCGCACGGCGTCGGGCGCCAGCAGGGCTGCGCCGCTGGTCGCGATCATCACCGGGTCGACCACGAGCGGGACCGCTCGTGCGGCCAGCACCCGCGCCACCGTCCGGACCGTCGCGGCCGTGCCGAGCATGCCGGTCTTCACCGCCCCGATCCGGAAATCGTCGAACACGCTCGCCACCTGCGCCTCGAGGTGGGCCCCCGGGATGCGGTGGACGCTGGCCACGCCGCGCGTGTTCTGAGCCGTCGTGGCGGCGATCGCCGACAGGCCGTGCACCCGGTAGGCCGCGAATGCGTGCAGGTCGGCCTGGATGCCGGCGCCGCCGCCGGAGTCGGACCCGGCGATGGTGAGTGCCGAAACGGGGCGCCTCATCGTCCGGCCGCCTGTGGTGCGGACGCAACAAGGCGCGACAGCCCGGGGCCCTCGACCCCGCGAGACGCTGCCGGAAGCGTGAAATCGGTCATTGACATGGTGTTGCTTTCTTGCCAGTCTGTGCGCCATTCGCAACAAGAGCCCCGGGGGGCAGTGTTGGGCGCGGGATTCGTCAAGTCGATCGTTCGCATCGCTGCGCTCACCGCGCTGTGTGCGGCTGCGCCCGTGATGGCGGCGCCGCAGGAAACGCTCGGTGCATGGCGCGATTATGCGCTACAGGGTCTCGCCCCCGACTTCGATTGGGCGCGCAACGACGCGCGTCCCGCCGCGGAGCCCACGGTGCTGAGCGTCGCGTTCGCGCCGCGCAGCGCATCGCTGCCGCTGCTGTCGTTCGACAGCGGCGTCGGTGAAACGAACCTCGCACTGGAAGTCGCGCGCGACGTCGCCGGCGACGTTCCGACGCTCGCCACGGGTGGCCTCTCGGCACTCACCGTCACCAGCGCCGGCACGGGTCTCGAGCGCACCATCGTCGCACCCTCGATCACGCAGTCGATCGGCGAGGATTTCCAGGTCACGGGCGCCGTCGTCCTCGCCTACCAGTATTTCGCGAGCTGGGGCCTCGGTTCGTCGCTCGTCGACGTGAATTCCAGCCCGCTGCCGCCCGGTTACGCGGAATCGACGTTCGGCACCGGCGTGCGGCTGGGCTTCCAGCAGCGGGTCAGCGACGTCCTCGGGTTCACGGCCGAGTTCCAGACGAAAGTCGACATGGACGCGTTCGAGAACTATCGCGGCGTCTATGCCGAGCCGGGCGATTTCGACATCCCGGCCGTGGCGAAGGCCGGCCTCGCCTGGCAGCCCGCCGAGCGCGTGTCCGTCGGCCTCGACGTGGCCCGCGTGATGTACAGCGAGATCAACGCGTTCACCAGCCATGCGTTGCCCACGCGCTTCCTGTCGCTGCTCGGCGACGGTGCGTCGCCGGACTTCGCATGGCAGGACCTCACCGTCTACGCGGCGGACGTCACCTGGCGCGCGACGAAGCGCGACGCATTCGAGCTGCGCTGGACCACGCAGCAGCAGCCGGTCCCGTCGTCCGAGCTGCTCGCGTCGGTGCTCTCGCCCGAATACACCGACAACAACTTCTCGGTCGCGTATTCGCGCGTCCTCGGCGACGCGTCGATGCTGCGCCTCGCGGCGAGCTACGCGCCTTCGCAGTACTTCCTCGGCAACGCTTCCTATCTCGACGATGGCGCGCAGGGCGCGCAGGTCGAAGTGGAAGCGGTCTGGTCGGTTCGCTTCTAGCGGTTATTTGGGACTTCAGGGCTTGTCTGAAGGGCTCCTCAGGGAGCCCTCTTTTTTTCCGTCGATTGAATTTCGCTTCGCGAAATTCACGCGGGTCGGAGCAGTCCGCGCTCGCTCGGCAAAAAGCGTGACTTTTGCCGAGCGGTCACCCGCGGCGCATTGCCGAATGTCCAGGGCGCAGCAGGCGGCGCGCGGGGAAAACCACGTTTTCGCCGCGCGGGAAAACACGTCGGTTTTCCCGCGCTCGACCGTCAGGGCGGAACTCGTGGCGCGCAGCAAGAACGACGATTCTTGCTGCGCGAGTCGTGCCTGCCGTAGACGTTGCCACTCGGATTTCGCGAAGCGAAATCCGAGTGAGTGCAATCAAGCGAGCCTCAACGCCGCGCGAAGGTCGTTGATGCGTTTTACCGCGGCGGGCGGCTCGTAGGGCGGGGCGGGTGGGCCGCCCCAGACGGGGCGCGGCCAGGCGGCGTCGGTGCGGAAGCGCGCGATGACGTGCACGTGCAGCTGCGGCACGACGTTGCCGAGCGCCGCCACGTTGAGCTTGTCGGGCGAGAACGCTTCGCGCAGCGCGGTGCACGCCTGGCGGATCTCGGACATGACGGTCTGGTAATCGCCGGCCTTCAGGTCGATGAGGTCGACGAGGCCATTGCGCTGCGGTACGAGGATGAGCCAGGGAAACCGCGCGTCGTTCATCAGCAGCACGCGGCACAGGGCGAGCCGGCCGACCTCGAACGTATCGGCCGCGAGCTGCGCATTGAGCTCGAACGGGTCGCGGCCGTGCATCACGCGCTCCGCGCGGGCAGCGCGGCGTCGTCGCCGGCGACCACGACGCGATTGCGGCCGCTGCCCTTCGCGCTGTAGAGCGCGACGTCCGCTGCCGCGATCACCGCTTCGACCGACGGCTGCGTCGCGTCGGCGAGCGTTGCGACCCCGATGCTGGTCGTCATTCCCACGCGCACGCCGTCCAGCACGTCGACGTGTTCCTCGATCGACTGGCGCAGGCGCTGGGCGACATCGAGCGCGGCGCCGCGCGTGGTGCCCGGCAGCACGATGACCATCTCGTCGCCACCGTAGCGACCGACGAAGTCGCCGGTGCGCAGCGAGTTGCGGATGCGGTCGACGGCGGCGCGCAGCACGCGGTCGCCGAAGAGGTGGCCGTGCCGGTCGTTGACCTGCTTGAAGCTGTCGAAATCGACCATCAGCACCGCGAGCGGCTGCCGGCTCGCTTCGGCGGACGCGATCTGGCCGCGCAGTCGCTGCAGCAGGTGGCCGCGGTTGTATGCGCCGGTGAGCGGATCGGTGATCGCGGCGGCGAACAGGTCGGCGGCCTGCTGTTCGAGCTGGCGGTTCGCGCCGGCGAGCAGCTCGCGCTGCGCCGCGATCTCGCGATTGCGGTCGAGCAGGTCGTTGTTCAGCCGGCGCACGGTGCGCAGCCGATGCGAAAGCCACGCGAGCCATCCGGCCAGCGCGGCGAGCGACGCGCCGTACAGCCAGCGCCGCAACCGTTCGCGCGAGAGCGCGAGCGACTGGATCTCGTTGTCCTTCTCGAGCAGCGCGATGCGCTGGCGTTGCTTCGACTGCTCGAACTCCGCACCGAGCGCGGCCATGCGCCGGCTCGACTGCACGCCGAGCAGCTCTTCGCGCAGCTCGCCGCGCTGGCGGCTCGCCTCGAACGCGCGATGCCAGTCGCCGCGCTGCGCCGCGATCCGCTCGAGCGCCGCGACGGCCTGGAGCAGGAATGGACGCGCATCCTCGGTGCCGAACGAACGCTGCGCTTCCTCAAGCATGGCCGCCGCCGCATCGACGTCGCCGCGCTGTTCGGCGACGAGCGCGAGACTGAGCTGGGCGCGTGCGGCGAGGAACGGCTGGCCCATCGCCTGCGCGAGCGCGCGCGCGCGGGCGAGCGCGACCTCCGCTTCGTCGAGCTTCGACTTGCCGAGCAGCGCGCGCCCGCGCTCGAGCTCGTCCAGCGCAATGCCGGGCTGGTTCGCATGGCGCTCGTCGATCGCGAGCGCGCGTTCCGCCATCACGAGCGCCTGGTTCGGTTGCGCGCGGTCGTTGTAGAGCGCCGCGAGGCTGCCGAGCACGGGCGAAGCGGCGAGCGGGTCCGGCTGTTCCTGCGTCCGTTCGAGTGCTTCGTCGAACGCCGCGAGCGCGCGATCGTAGTCCTCGACCTCGCGATAGAAGACGCCGAGCGCGCGCAGGCCGGCTTCGACGTGCCCGCCCGCGCCGAGCTTGCGGCGGATCGCGAGCGAATCGAGCAGCGCCTGCAGCGCGAGCGAGTAGTCGCCGCGATTGCGCTGCGCGCTGGCGAGCTGCACGAGCGTGTCTGCCTCGCCGTAGCGATCGCCGATGGCGCGGCGGATGGCGAGCGCGCGGTCGAAGCGCGCGAGTGCCTCGTCCAGCCGGCCCTGGCGGCGGGCGATGACGCCGAGGCCACTCTCGGCGCGGGCTTCCGCGCCGGCGAGATCGGCGGCCGATGCGCCGGCCAGCTCGGCCTGCTTGAACGCGAGCGCGGCGTCGTAGTCGCCGCGTGCGATCGCGATCTCGGCCTGGGCGTGCAGTGCATCGAGCTCGCCCGCGACGTTGCCGCTGCGCCGGTACAGCGCCGCGAGGCGTTGCCACTCCGGTGCCGCCGCGTCGAAATCCTTGCTGCCCTGGAGCGCCTCGGCCGCGAAACGACGCAGCGGCATCTCGATCGCGGGGCCGAGCAGGTGGCGGGCCCAGAGCAGGGCGTGCGCGCCGTCGGTCGCGATGTGCGCCACGCGCTGCGGTGCAACGGCTGGCTCGCCGTCGGCCGCGAGCGCGGCGGCCGGCAGCAGCAGGCCGAGCGCGACGCGTGCGAAACCCCCGATCCCCCAGCGCTGCATGTGCGGATGTCCGGCTGGCCCGCTGGCGCCCTGTTCGCCCGCGTGGCTGCTGCCGCGCATGATACTCCCGGGCTTCCGCGTGCGCCTTCGGGGCAACGCGGCTAGAATGCGCGCCCCCTCGCTGCTCCCCGCGGCCCGCGCCGCGCTTCCGCGATGTCCAATTCATCTCCCAAGGTCGGCTTCGTCAGCCTCGGCTGCCCGAAGGCGCTCGTCGACTCCGAACGGATCCTCACGCAGCTGCGCGTCGAGGGTTACGAAGTCGTGCCCAGTTACGACGCGGCGGACGTCGTCGTGGTGAACACGTGCGGCTTCATCGACGCCGCGGTTGCGGAATCGCTCGACGCGATCGGCGAGGCGATGGCGGAGAACGGCAAGGTCGTGGTGACCGGTTGCCTCGGCGCGCGCGCGGAAGTGATCCGCGAGAAATTCCCCGACGTGCTGTCGATCTCCGGACCGCAGGACTACGCGTCGGTGATGAACGCCGTGCACGCGCAGGTGCCGCCGAAGCACGACCCGTTCGTGGACCTCGTACCGCCGCAGGGCATCAAGCTCACGCCGCGCCACTACGCGTACCTGAAGGTTTCCGAAGGCTGCAACCACCGCTGCACGTTCTGCATCATCCCGTCGCTGCGCGGCGACCTCGTGTCGCGCCCGGTCGAGGACGTGCTCGTCGAGGCAGAGAAGCTGGTGAAGGGCGGCGTGAAGGAGCTGCTCGTGGTGTCGCAGGACACGAGCGCGTACGGCGTCGATCGCCGCTACGCGCCGGGGACGTGGCGCGGCCGCGAATACCGCGCGCGCATGGCCGACCTGTGTGCGGGTCTCGCCGAGCTCGGCGCCTGGGTGCGCCTGCACTACGTCTACCCGTATCCGAGCGTCGACGAAGTGATGCCGCTGATGGCGGCAGGGAAGGTGCTCCCGTACCTCGACATCCCGTTCCAGCACGCGAGCCCGCGCATCCTGAAGCTCATGAAGCGGCCGGCGCATGCGGAGAAGACGCTCGAGCGCATCCGCGGCTGGCGCAGCGTCGTGCCCGGGCTCACGATCCGCAGCACGTTCATCGCGGGATTCCCCGGCGAGACGGAGGCCGAGTTCCGCGAGCTGCTCGACTTCCTCGGCGAGGCACAGCTCGACCGCGTCGGCTGCTTCGCGTATTCGCCCGTGAACGGCGCGGCCGCGAACGGCTTGCCGGGCGCATTGCCGGAATCGGTGCGCGAGGAGCGCCAGGCCGAGTTCATGAAGGTGCAGGCGAAGATCAGCCGCCAGCGCCTGAAGCGCAAGGTCGGCACGACGCAGCGCGTGCTCATCGACGAAGTCGGGCCGACCGTCGCCGTCGGCCGCAGCAGCGCCGATGCGCCCGAGATCGACGGCAAGGTCTACGTCGCGTCGTCGCGCAAGCTGAAGCCCGGCGAGTTCGTCGACGTGCGCATCGGGAAGTCGGACGCGCACGACCTGCACGGTACAGCCGACTGATGCGCTTCGTCGCGCCAGCGCGCGACGCGGTTCCGCCGTCGACGTTCGACCATCCCGGGTTCGCGCGCCTCGTGGCGCATCGCGACCTGCTCGCCGCGCGCGAGTGGCCGACGCTCGACGCACTCAACGCACGCCTCGGCGAGCGCAGCCATCCGCGCACCGGCGTGCCGTTGCGGTTCGTCGCGCAGGACGACGCCCTGCTCGACGACGGCCGCCATTACGAGGAGCGCATCGCGCGGACGGGCGCGATCGCGACGCGCGAGCGCAGCTGGCACGACCTGCTGAACGCGCTGGCCTGGATCGAGCACACGGCGCTCAAGGCGGCGCTGAACGTGCGGCAGGCCGACGATGTCGCCGCGGTCGGCCCGCGCGAGCGCACGCGCGGCCAGTGCGCGCTCACGCATTTCGACGAAGCCGGTGCGATCGTCCTGTTGCGCGACCGCGCCGCGATCGCAGCGTGGGATGCGCACGCGTGGGAAGCGTTCTTCGCGCGTCCGCAGCCCGACGTGCTCGTGTTCGGGCATGCGGTGCACGAGCACGCGCTGTACGGCGACGCGTGGCTCGTCGCCAAGGGCATCGCCGTGGTGGGCGACGCCTTGATCGAGGACGTCGCGGACGCGATCGCATCGGGCGAGCTGCTCGACGATCCGCTGTCGCTGCGTCCGTTTCCGCTGTGCGGGCTGCGCGGCTGGCATTCGCGCCGCGAGGAGCCGGACTTCTTCGCGACGGCACCCTGCTTCCGCCCGCTGCGCGAAGGCCGGCGCTATCCGGCGCCGTACGAGACGTCGACCACCACGTAGCCCGCGGGACCCGCGGGCAGCTGCACGACGACCTCGTCGTCGGCGCGCTTGCCGAGCAGCGCGCGCGCCATCGGCGAATCGATGCTGATGTCGCCACGCACGGCATCGGTTTCGTCGGGGCCCACGATGCGGCAGCGCTTCTCGCTGCCGTCCTCCGCTGCGAGTGTGAAGCATGCGCCGAAGTAGATCGCGCGCGGATCGCCGGGCGGCTCGCGCACGACTTTCAGCTCGGGGATGCGCTTGCCGAGGTAGCGCACGCGGCGATCGATTTCGGCGAGCTGCTTCTTGCGATAGATGTACTCGGCGTTTTCCGAGCGGTCGCCTTCGGCAGCCGCGGCGGAAAGTGCGGCGACGACTTCCGGTCGGCGCACGCGCCACAGGTCGTCGAGCTCGGCCTTCAGTCGCGCGTAGCCTTCCGGCGTCACGAGCGCCGTCGATGCTTCGCCGGGTGGTCGCCATCGTCCCATGCGAGGAACATACTTCAAGCATGGATCGAAGTGCGAACCTGCGCCTCGGTTGTCCTGTCTGGGCCTGCACGGCCTGGCGCGGCTCGCTGTTCACGCGGCGCGCCGCGCGCGACGACTACCTGCCGCAGTACGCGTCGGTGTTCGATGCGGTCGAGGGCAATTCCACGTTCTACGGCCTGCCGACGGAAGCGACGGTCGTGCGCTGGCACGAGCAGGTGCCGCGGCACTTCCGCTTCTGCTTCAAGTTCCCGCAGGTCATCACGCACCGCATGCTGTTGCGCTACGCGGACGCCGAGACGAGCGAATTCCTGTTCCTGCTCGAGCCGCTGCGCGACCGGCTCGGCCCGCTGCTGCTGCAGCTGCCGCCGAATTTCGGCGCCGCGGACCTGCACGTGCTCACGCACTACCTCGACGGGCTGCCGGGTGGATTCCCGTATGCCGTCGAGGTGCGCCATCCGGAGTTCTTCGATGGCGGCGCATTCGAGGCCGCGCTCGACGACGCGCTCGCCGAGCGGCTGGTCGCCCGCGTCAACTTCGACGCCACGTGCCTGTTCGCGGACCCGGCGCTCGACGAGACGACGCGCGACGCGATCAAGCGCAAGCCGCAGCTGCCGTTGCGTCGCACCGCGACGAACGCGACGCCCATCGTGCGTTTCGTCGGCCGCAACGATCCCGAGCCGTGCCGCGCGGCGCTGCAGGGCTGGGCCGAAGTCGTCGCGCAGTGGGAGCGGGAAGGGCGCGAAACGTATTTCTTCGCGCACGCACCCGACGACGCGCACGCGCCGGCACTCGCGCGCGTCGCGCACGAGTGCTTCTCCGCGACGATTCCTGGGCTCCCGCCGCTGCCGCCGTTCGCCGGCGAGCAGGAGCCGGAAGCCGCGGCGAGCGAATCGCCGCAACAGACCGAGTTGTTCTAGAGCAGCACCATCGCGCCGCTTTCGGTATCGCGGCCATGGGTCGAAGGGAATCAGCGCTTCCGCGTGATGCCGCCGAGGATGCCGCGCAGGATCTGCTGGCCCAGCTTGTTGCCGACCGTGCGTGCGGTCGACTTCGCCATCGCCTCGACGGCGCCCTGGCGGCGCTTCGTGCCAAACAGCCAGTCCTTCACCGTCTGCCCGATGCCGCCGCCTTCCGCGGGCGCGGGCGCGCCGGCCGGCGCCGGCGTGCCATTCGTCGCCGCGGCCGGCGCGTCGGCATGTTCGCGCGCGGCGCGTGCCGCGAGCACTTCCTCGGCCGATTCGCGATCGACGCGCGTGTCGTACTTGCCGCCGACGGGCGAGCGCGACCGCACCGTTGCACGTTCTTCGTCGGAAATCGTGCCGATGCGACAATGTGGCGGCGCCATGTAGGTCTTCTCGACCGGCAACGGGATGCCGCCTTCCTGCAGCGTCGAAACGAGCGCTTCGCCGACGCCGAGCTGCGTGATCACGTCGACCACCTTGAACTTCGGGTTCGGCGCGAACGTTTCCGCCGCCGTGCGCACGGCCTTCTGGTCGCGCGGCGTGAACGCGCGCAGCGCGTGCTGCACGCGGTTGCCGAGCTGGCCCAGGATGTCCGGCGGCACGTCGTCGGGCAACTGCGTGATGAAGTAGACGCCGACGCCCTTGGAGCGGATCAGTCGCACCACCTGCTCGACGCGCTCGAGCAGAGCGGACGGGGCGTCGTCGAACAGCAGGTGCGCCTCGTCGAAGAAGAACACGAGCTTTGGCTGCTCGAGGTCGCCCACCTCGGGCAGGCGCTCGAACAACTCCGACAGCATCCACAGCAGGAAGCTCGCGTACAGCCGCGGCTTCAGGATCAGGCGCTCGGCCGAGAGGATGTTGACGATGCCGCGCCCCGACATCTCCTGCTTCATGAAATCGGCGAGGTCGAGCGCGGGCTCGGCGAAGAATTCCTGCGCGCCTTCGTTCTCGAGCGACAGGATCGCGCGCTGGATGGCTGCGATCGACGCGGGGCTCACCAGCCCGTATTTCGCGGAGATCGCCTTCGCGTGCTCGGACGTGTAAGCGAGCACCGCGCGCAGGTCGTCGAGGTCGAGCAGCAACAGGCCCTCGTCGTCGGCCAGGCGGAACACCACCTGCAGCACGCCGGTCTGCACGTCGTTCAGCTCGAACAG
>CALKUS010000097.1 GCA_937996755.1 uncultured Pseudomonadota bacterium
GCGGCCGCGGCGTCGTCGTGCCGACCTCGATGAAGCCGAAGCCGAGCGACGCGAGCGCATCGACGTAAGCGCCGTTCTTGTCCAGCCCGGCCGCGAGCCCGACCGGATTGTCGAAGCGGATGCCGAACGCTTCCGTCGGCAGCGGCTTCGGCCGGTCCGCGAGCAGCGGGTTCAGGCCCGTGCGGTACGCGACCTCGATCGCCTTGAGGCCGAGACCGTGCGCGGTCTCGGCGTCCAGGGCGAAGAGGAACGGTTTGGCGAGGCCGTACATCGGTCAGCCCTGCTACAGATCGAACTTGATCCCCTGCGCCAGCGGCAGCGCGTCGGAGTAGTTGATGGTGTTGGTCTGGCGGCGCATGTAGGCCTTCCAGGAATCGGAGCCGGACTCGCGGCCGCCGCCGGTTTCCTTCTCGCCGCCGAAGGCGCCGCCGATCTCGGCGCCGCTCGTGCCGATGTTGACGTTCGCGATGCCGCAGTCGGAGCCCGATGCGGAGAGGAACGCCTCGGCCGACTTCACGTTCTGCGTGAACACGGCGGACGACAGGCCCTGCGGCACGGCGTTGTGCTGCGCGAGCGCGTCCTTGAAGTCCTTGAACTTCATGACGTAGAGGATCGGCGCGAACGTTTCCGTCTGCACCACCTCGTCGGAATTCTTCACGCCCGTGACGATAGTGGGCAGCACGAAGTTGCCGGGGCGATCGGTGAGCGCGCTGCCGCCCGTGGCGACGGTGCCGCCGGCGGCTTTCGCCTTCGCGATCGCATCGAGGAAGCGCTGCACGGCCGACTTGTCGTTCAGTGGGCCCATCAGCGTGGTCGGCAGCGTGGGGTCGCCGATCTTCGATTCGACCTGCCTGTAGGCGGCGACGAGCTTTGCGAGCACGTCGTCGTGGATCGACTCGTGCACGAACAGGCGGCGCGTCGTGGTGCAGCGCTGGCCGGCCGTGCCGACGGCGCCGAACACGATCGCCGGGATCGCGAGCTTCAGGTCGGCGGATTCGTCGAGGATGATCGCGTTGTTGCCGCCGAGCTCGAGCAGCGAGCGGCCCATGCGCTGCGCGACGCGCTCGCCCACGAGGCGGCCGACCTGCGTCGAGCCGGTGAAGCTGATCAGCGGGATGCGGTGGTCGTCGACGAACTTGCGCGCGATGTCCGTGCCCGAGTCGTTGAACAGGAAGAACAGGTCCGGGAAGCCCGCGACGGCGAGCGCCTCGTTGCAGATGCGCATCGCGGCGACCGCCGAGAGCGGCGTCTTCGGCGACGGCTTCCAGATCGACACGTCGCCGCAGATCGCGGCGATGAACGAGTTCCAGGCCCAGACGGCGACCGGGAAGTTGAATGCGCTGATGATCCCGACCAGGCCGATCGGGTGCCACTGCTCGTACATGCGGTGGCCCGGGCGCTCGGAGTGCATCGTGTAGCCGTACAGCATGCGCGACTGGCCGACCGCGAAGTCGGCGATGTCGATCATCTCCTGCACTTCGCCGTCGCCTTCCGGCTTGATCTTGCCCATCTCGAGCGCGACCAGCGAGCCGAGCGCGTCCTTGTGCTTGCGCAGGGCTTCGCCGCACAGGCGAATGGCTTCGCCGCGGCGCGGCGCGGGCGTGGTGCGCCACGTGGCGAACGCGGCCTGCGCGCGCTCGACGATCTTCGCGTAGTCGCCTTCCGACGAGCAGAAGGTGCGGGCGATCACTTCGCCGGTCGCGGGGTTGATCGACTCCAGCACGCCCGCATCGCGCGTGTTCGACCACTCGCCGTGGCCGAGGTAGGTGCCGGAATTCTCGGCCTGGAGGCCGAGCGCTTGCAGGATCTGACGCGACATGGGATTGCCCCCGCGAAAAGGCCGAAAGGTAAGCCCGGAATTGTAGCAGGCCGGCCGGTGGCGGGCCCCCGGCGGGTCCGGGCTACTCGAGGCCGTTGGCAAAGAGCGCGTCCGCCGCGACGACGAGCGCCGCGTCGTCGAAGCGCAGCGTGCGCGGGGCTCCGGTGGTTTCGGCGCGCAGCTCGAGCGCGACGGCGATGCTGCCCGTGGGCAACGCGAGCGCCGCGGGCGCCAGGCGGCGCCACGCGCCGGCGCTGCCGGAGGCAATCTCGGCGCTCGATCCTGAGCCCAGCGCCGTCCCGGTGCATTGCGCATCGCCATAGGCGCGCACCGTCACCAGCATGCGCAGCCCCGCCGCGTCGACGCCGTCGCTGCGCGTCCGCGCTTCGCCGAGCGCGACGTCGCCGGGCGACGCGGCGACGCACTGTCGCGCGCTGGTGGTCGACGTCCCCGGCAGCGCGAACGACACCGAACCCGACGTCGCCGCGTCGGCCGCATCGACCACGCTCGGCGTGACGATGCCGCCGCCGCTGACGGCGACGGTCCAGCCGTCCAGCGCGTCGTCGAAATTCGGGTTCGCCGCGCGGTTGCCGCGCGCGACGTCGAAATCCAGCGCGAATCCGGGAACGCCGTCGAGCGTCGCGAGCGGCGTACCGCCCAGGTCGGTGAGGGACGCGCAGGCGAGCAGGCGATAGCCACCGCCGGCGAAGCCGCGCGCATCCGCTGCGCGCAACGCCACCGTGTTCGACGCGGCGGTCCACGTCGCGGAAGCGATCGCCACGGCCTGGTCGTCGCCCTGTGGAACGCCGCATGCGGTCGTCGTGAAGCGCTGGTCGGCGCCTGCCAGCAGCAGCAGGTAGCTCGACGGATCGCTCACGCTCGCCGCCATCGGTTCGTCGAATGCGACGAGCAACTGCGTGGTGGCGGCGTCCGCGCGCGCGCCGTCGTACAACGCGCCCTCGCTGCGCGCGCGCACCGTGTCGACGCGCGCGACGAACGGCGCGAGCCGCACGAATACGCGCGCCGACGCCACGTCGAACGCGCCGGACGCGTCGCTCGCGCGCACGCGCACGCGGCGTGTGCCTTCACTCGTGAGCGCAACCGTCGCGAGCGTGCCGTTGCCCGCGTCGGGCGGATCGTCGAATGCGCCGTCGTCGTCGAGGTCCCAGGCGAGCGTGACCGCGCCGCCGTCGGGATCGACCGAGCTCGATGCGTCGAACGTGACGCTGCGCGCAGGCCCCTGCCACGAGCTCGCGGGCGCGAGACGCAGCGTTGCGGAAGGCGCGCGATTCGCGCCGAACGTCACGCGGCGCACGCGGCCGCTGTCGCGGTTCACGAGGTACAGGTCGCCGCCCGGGCCGGTCTGCGCGTCGACGTTGCCGCCGCCGCCCACGACGAAATCGAGGCACGCGAACGAGCCCGGATAGCCGCTGCAGTTCGCCGATGTCGGCGCGTCGGGATCGCCATTGCCGTCGACGTCGCGCAGCACGTAGACGCGTGCGCGGCTGTAGTCGGCGACGAACAGCGCGTTGTCCCAGGTCGCGGGCCAGTTGGCCGGCTCGTGGAAGGCGAGGCCGCTCACGGCCGAGCCCTGTCCCGAATGGTTGTAGGCGAAGAACGGCGGGCGATGCGCGCTGAAGCCGCCGCCGCCCGCGAGCGTGGTGCAGATCGCGCGGCCCGCGTAGTCGCCCATGGTGCCCGCGCCTTCGTAACACGGCCAGCCGAAATTCCACGGCACGGTCGGCGCGGCGGCCACCACGTCGGGCAGCCGGTTCACTTCTTCCCAGGTGTTCCAGCCCACGTCGCCGATCCACGGCTCGTTGCGCCCCGCGCGCACCGTCATGCGGAACGGATTGCGCAGGCCGTACGCGACGATGCGCTGCGCGTTCGCGCTGGCCGCCGTGCCGAACAGTGGGTTGCCCGGCACGGGCGCGCCCGTCGCGGCATCGACGCGGATCAACGCGCCGTTCAGCGCGACGGGATCGCCGGACGTCTCGAGGTCCTGCGCGCGCAAGGCGCCGCCTTCGTTCGTCGGCGAGCCCGTGTCGGGAAACGCCGGGTTCGCGGATTGGCCCCAGTCGGCGAAGCCGAAGCTCGCGCCGTCGCCGGCCGTCGCGTAGAGCCGGCTGTCGTCGCCGAACGCGATGCTGCCGACCGAATGGCTCGGGAACTGCTGGAACCAGTCCTCGACGAGCACCTTCTCCTCGATCGCGACGTCGCCGAGCAGGCGCAGTCGCGACAGGCGGCCGGAGACGTTGCAGCCGCCGTTCGCGTTCGTCGCACCGGGCGGCGTCGGGCAACCGTCGCCCGTCGCGCCGGCTGCGCCCCAGCGCGGCGCCGGCAGGCCGATGCCGGCGTCGAACGTGTAGAGCACGTACACGAAGGGCGCGTCCGGGAAATCGGGATCGAGCGCGAGCCCGAGCAGCCCGCGGTCCCAGAAGTTGTGCACGGACGTGCGCAGGTCGGCGACCGACACGCGCGTGCCGCCGGTGATCGCCGGATACACCCAGAGCCTGCCGCTCTGCTCGGCGACGAACACGCGCCCGTCGCGCGCGAAGCGCACGGCGGAAAGCTGGTTCAGGCCGGTGACGACGTCGCTGGCGACGAAGCCGGGCGGCAGCGTCTGCGCGGAGAGGGGCGTGGCGAACAGCGCGCAGGCGAAGGCGAGGGAAAAGCGGAATGCTGGACGCATCGTGCGCGCTCCCCGGTCCCCCCGCTGTGCCGATGATGCGCCTTGCCCGGGCCCGGAGCCGCGCGGTGTGTCACGAAAAGTGATGGCGTTTTCGCGGGCGCGCCGACGGGGCGTAGCCTCGCTGCCATCGCGCCGGAGGAATGCCGACATGCCCCGAATCGCCGCGTCGATCTGGCTCGCCGCCCTGTTCGGTTCGGGGAGCGCGTTGGCGATCCAACCCACGCCGGTGCGCCCGGTGGTGGACGAGTCGACGTTCGAGAATGGGCTGGCGCGCGTTCGCCTCCAGCAGGATCTCTGCTACGCGTGGGACACGCCCCAGGTCGCTCGTGTCGGAAACGAGGTGGCGATCACCCAGGCCGTCGCGCGACGCGACACCTGCCTCGTCGCGGGACCAGGCGTGCGCGCGTTCCTCGATGTCGAGCTCGGCCGACTGGAAGCGGGTGCGTATCGACTGCGCTACACGCCGACGGGATCGAACGAATTCGCGGACTACGCATTCGACTTCGACGTCAACGCCCTGGGCACCGGACCGGCCACGCGCATGATCCGCTTCGAACCCGCGAACCCGACGGCGCTGGAGTCCGTCACGGCCGTGATCGACCTGAACGTGTGCGACGCGGTGGCAGGATTCCGCATGGGCGACCGCGCACTCGAGATCGTGGCGACGCATGTGGACGGTTGGTGCGACTACGACATTCCGCGCGACGTCGCGATCGGTTCGTTTCCGCCCGGCGAGTACCTCGTGCGCGTCGTCCGCCCGGAAGGTGCGGTGCTGTCGGAAAAGTCGCTCGTCGTCGGTCCGGATCGCGGCGATCCGCCCGATTTCGCCTATGCGCGGGACCTGTCCGGCGTGTGGGCGAATCCGGACGAAGAGCCGGGCACCGCGATCGTGTTCTTCAATTCCGCCGATCGCCTGCCGGACGGAACCCAGCGCAACGGCCTGACCGGCATCTGGTATCGCTACGACGCGAACGGGCAGCCCGTTTGGTACCTGCTCGAGCTCAACGCGGATGCGGTCTTCTGGTCGACCTACACGGGCAACGTGCGGCGCTACACGGCGACCAATCCCGGCGAGTTCGCGTTCACGCAGACCATCGCCGGCACGTCGATCGGCACGGTGACGATCGACGAAGAACCGATGTCCGGCCTGCCGCGACTGCGCGGAACGGTCGACGGTCACCCGGTCGACGTGTCGCTGCGGCCTTTCCGCTGGACGCGAAATGCGTGGGGGCAGGGTAATCCGATCGGCGCGACGCGCTGATCCGGCGCTCGCGTCGCGCGGCGCAGTGCAACCCGTGTAACGCGGTGGAAATGCGACCCCGGCCCGATTCGAACGGGCGACCTCGCCCTTAGGAGGGGCGCGCTCTATCCAGCTGAGCTACGGGGCCGTCGATGTCCGCGGATTCTAAACCGTCTGGGCCCGCATCCTTGCTGCATGTCCGTTCGCCATCCCTGGCTCAGCCGCATTTGCCGCAGGCGACGCTCGACAGCGTCGCCTGAGCGCGGCGAACGCGACCAGTTGAGCTACGGGGCCGACGATGGGGTCGGATTCTATCCGGCTTCGCCAGCGTTGCTACGGCACGTCCGTTCGTCATACCGGCTCACCCGCGTTCGGCTCAGCGACGGGGCCATTGATTCGCGCGAATTCCGAATCGTCGAGACGGCATCCCCCGTGCGCCTCTGCTGCGCGGACATGACGCGTCGCACGCACACGTAGCGTGCAGCATCCGAACCGTTGCACACGTTTCGGTCGGATCGCCACCGGTTGCCCTCCGCATTCCCGCTCCAGCCACTGACAACGACCTGTCCCCCGGATGCCGAGTGCACGGTTCCGTTGGCGCCGCCGCTGCGATAACTTGCGACACTGCTGCGACCGCGTACCGGACGACGAGCCATGCGTGCGTCATTGAAGCGCCATGCACTGCTCGTCGGCATCAACGACTACCGCACCGGCATTGCCCCGCTCGGGAACGCCGCCAATGATGCGCGGGCGGTATCGGCGCTGCTCGCGCGCGAACATGGCTACGAGGTCCGCTGCCTCGTCGATGGCGAGGCGACCGCGGAGGCGCTTCTCGGCGGCCTTGCGTCCGCGGCCGATTCGCTCGGCGAGGCGGATGGATTCCTGTTCTATTTCGCCGGCCATGGTGTGGCGCTCGGCGATGGCAGCGATGGGCCGCAGGGTTACCTGCTGGCCGCCGACGCGCAGGCCGGCGACGAGTCGACGTGGTTGTCGATGGACAGCCTGCGCCGGGTGATCGAGCGCCTGAAGTGCCGGCACCTTCTGGTGGTGCTCGACTGCTGCTTCGCTGGCTCGTTCCGCTGGAGCAGCAGCCGCGATGCCGTGCTGGTCGGCCATCCGCTGTACGACAGCCAGTTCGCGCGATACCTCGATGGCGAGGCATGGCACGCACTGACGTCGGCCTCGCACGAGCAGCGTGCCGCCGACGCGCTGCCGGGCCGCCGCAACACGCGCGACGCGGGCGCGCAGGGCGACCACTCTCCTTTCGCCTCGGCGTTGCTGCGCGGCCTGGCCGGGGACGCCGACACCACGCGGGCGCGGCACCCTCCGGACGGCGTCATCACCGCCACCGAGCTCTATCAGTACCTGTTCGAGGAGCTGGTGCCGGCGGACGCGCCTTCGCGGCAGACGCCCGGGCTGTGGCCGCTGCGACCGGGCAACGCCGGCGAGTACATCTTCTTCAACCCGGCCGCTCCGCTGAACACGCTGCCGGATCCGCCGCTCGACGACGAGCACAATCCGTGGGTGGGGCTGCGCGCTTACGCCGCGGCGGATGCCGGAATGTTCTTCGGGCGCCGCCGCGTGGTCGATGCGCTGCTCGCGCGCGTGCGCGGCATCGGGGCGACCTCGCTGCTGGTCGTCGTGGGCGCCTCGGGTACCGGCAAGTCGAGCGTGGTCAAGGCAGGGCTGCTGCCGCGGCTGGCCGCGGGCATCGACGGCGGCTCGCCCTGGACGATCGTCGAGGCGCCGCGCCTGCGCGCCGATCCGATGGTGCAGCTCGCGCAGGCGACGCAGCAACTTCCGGCGCGGCACGACGGCGGACGCACCGTGTTGCTGTTCGACCAGTTCGAGGAGCTGTACACGCAGTGCCGGGATGCATCGCTCCGCGAGCGTTTCCTGCTCGCGCTGCGCGCGCTCGTCGAGCGCACCGACGGTCCGCTGGTCGTGCTCACGCTGCGCTCGGATTTCGAGCCGCGGCTCGCGGCGTGCGTGCACTTCGCGTCGCTGCTGCCCGGCGCACGCTACCTGGTGCCGACCTTCGATCGCGACGAGATGGCGGAGGTCATCGAAGCACCGCTGCGAGCACGCGCGTTGTACTTCGATCCGCCGGGGCTCGCCGACACGCTGCTTGGTGAAGTGGCCGCGATGCCGGCGGCGCTGCCGATGCTTTCGTTCGCGCTGGCCGAGATGTATCGCCACGCACAGTTGCGTCGACAGCAGGGCGGCGAGCTCGATCGCGCGCTGACCGCCGCCGACTACGCCGCCATCGGCGGCGTCGTCGGCGCGCTCCACCAGAGCGCGTCGTCGCTGCACGCGAAAGCGACGCCGGAGACGCAGCGTTCGATCGAGCGCGTGTTCCTGCGCATGGTCTCGCAGGAGGGCGCCCGCCTGAGCCGGCGGCGCGTCAGCCTGGCGGAGCTCGACTATGCCGATCCGGCCGAGCAGGCGCGCGTCGACGACGTCGTGGCCCGCTACGTGGAGGCGCGGCTGCTGGTGGTCGACGAGCAGTACATCGAGCCCGCGCATGACGCGCTCGTGCACGCCTGGGAGCAGTTGCAGGAGTGGCTGTCGTCGAGTACGCACGAGCCGTTGCTCCGCGCGTTGTGGCGCGCGGCGCGCGACTGGGACGCGGGCCAGCGCAGCACCGGCCTGCTGTGGAGCGACGATCCGCGGCTGCCGCAGGCGCTGGCACTGCCGGAAGAAACCAACCGGCTCGAACGCGAATTCGCGCGCGCCAGCGAGCGGCGCCGGCGCAGCCGCAGGCGTCGGCTGATCGCCGTCACGGCGGCGACGATGCTCGTGCTGGTGCTCGCCGCGCTGTTCTCGCTCGAGCGAGCCGGCGAGGCCATCCGCCAGGCCGGCATCGCCCAGCAGGAGCTCGCGCGGTCGCGGTATGCCCAGGGCCGCGCGCTGCTCGCGGGGGCCCAGCTGGACCTCGAAGCCCGCGACATGTTCGGCGCTGCGAAGCGCGCCGCGGAGGCCACCGGCTACCGCCACTTCGGAATCGACGCTGCCGATCGAGGCGCCACGACCGACGCCGACGAAGGCGCCGCGCTGCCGCCGCGCCTCATCGATCCGAGCCACGGCGAGTACGTCGATGCGATCGCCAACCTGACGCGCGCGAGCCTCGCCAGCCTGCGTCCGGTGGCGTGGGCCGAGCTCGGGCATGTGGCGGTCGGCGGCGACGGCGCGGTGCTGGCCGGCATCGATCGCGACGGTCGGATCGAGGTGCGCGACGTGGCGGGCGCGGAGCGCGGCACGCTGGACGCGCCCGAAGGTGCCTTGCGCATGCTCGCATTCAGTGGCGACGGCCGGCGCCTCGCCGGCGCATTCGAAGTTGGTCCCAGGCGCTGGCGCGTCGCGCTGTGGCAGTCCGAAGGCGCATGGTCCGCGGCGCGCATGCAGCCATTGGAGCTGCCGGCCGAGGGCGCCATCCACACGCTGGTGTTCGACGCCGACGGCCGTCGCCTCGCGGCGGCGACCGCGAGCGAGTTGCTGCTCTGGAAGCTGCCGCTCGATGCGTCGCTGCTGCCGCAGCGCTTCGTGATCGGCGGCTCCGGCGTATCGCTCGCGATCAGCATGGCGTTCGAGCCGGGCGGCGCGGCGGTCCTCGTCGGCGGATGGCACAACCGACTGACCCGGTTCCCGATCTCGCGACCCACGCCGCCGGGCACGGCGCCCGCGCGGCCGCAGGGTGTCGCGCTCGGCCCCGAGTGGACGCGCTGGAGCGAAAACGTGCAGAAGGGCGATCATGTGAATGCACTCGCGTTTTCGCCGGACGGCGGCTCGGTGGTCCTCGCCAGCGCCGACCAGGTCCTGGGCGGGGCCATCGACGACGATGCGGGCGCGTTCGATTACCGCGCGCTGTTCCAGGCCACGCGAGAGATACGGAAGCTGGCGATGTCCGGCGATGGCACGCTGCTCGCCGTCGACGACGGGGATGCGATCGCCGTGCTGCAGTTGCCGTGGCTGAACGTCGTCGGACTGATCCGCCCGCTGAACTTCCGCGCCGAGGACGTGAGCTCGCTGCAGTTCTTCGACCACGGCGGTCTGCTGCTCGTCGCCGCACCCGGCGCGATGCAGATCGTGGACGTTTCCGGGCTGCAGAGCGGCGTCGTCGTTCCCGTCGCCGTGGACGAGTCGACGGGACGGGCGGCGGAGCAGGCGACGAGCGACGGGACGGCGCCGGACGCGGCGCAGTCCGGCGACAGCGCCGCGTTGCGTGCGCTGGTCGCGAGCGGGCGGCTGGATCCGCTGCGCCTGGCGTTCCCCGATCCGAACCAGCGTCCCACGCAGCTCCGCTGGCAACTGCGCGACGATGCCGACGGACTGACCGTGAGCTTCGAGGAGCCGGACAAGCCGGACGAGCCGGCGCGCGGACAGCTGCTGCTCCGCCTGCAGCCGGGCGGCTCGCGCGTCGCGGTCGGCATCGCCCGCTCCGACATCCAGTCGCTGCGCGGCGACACGAACGCCGTCGTCGAGCTGGTCGACGTGACCGACCACGAGCTGGTGTTCGCAATGGACTTGCCCGAGGAGCAGTGGGGGCTCGACGTCGTGCGCTTCTCGGCGGACGGCGAGGAGCTCAGGGTCGATGCGTCGAACTTCGACGGCTTCGTCCTCATCAGCTACGCGCTGCCCACCGCACAGCCCGACCTGTGGGTCTATCGCGAGCCGGCACCGTGCCATCCGCCCGTCAACCTGCCGCGCAGCCACCGGCTGATGCAGGCGCGCGTGCTCGATTGTGCGCAGTGAAAGTCGTGCGCGGCGCGTGTCGCCCGGCAGCTCTGCATCGGCGCGAGCGCCGGCGCCACGCTCGATCGCTCAGCGCTGGCCCGCGGATTGCCCCACCGGAACCTGCGGGGCGATGAAGGTGTACGCGATCAGCAGCAAGCCGGCGTAGGTGCCGTTGTACCAGGCGTAGTGCGAGAACGGCTCGCCGATGGTGAACGCCCACACGCAGAACGCCACCACGCTCAGCGACAGCTGCCGGGTGTCCAGCACCTTCAGCGTCACGCGCAGGTAGAACAGCGTCGCCAGCGCGCCGAACGCGAACACCAACCACGGCACGACCTCCGCCACTGTGTCCTTCGAGTGCTTCAGCAGCGTCACCATCGAGAAGTAGACGCCAATCACCTCGGTGGGAATCAGCTTCACCAGGCGGTCGGCATAGCCGTCCACGGCCTTGGCCGCGGGTGCGAAATCCTCGTTCGGCCCGCCGCGCGTCGCGGCGCTGGGCGCGATCGCGCCCGCAGTTACGATGCTGCGTCCCATGGCGGGGATTCCTGGGCCGTGGTGGAAGTCGCGAGGCCCTGCGCCGGCACGTCGTGCGCGGAAGCCCGGTTTCGGCGGAGCTGCACGCTCACGCGCGCCGGAGCTCGAACGCGCGGGTGAACGCGCGCCAGTCCGCATCGCCGTCGGCCGGCGCGTCGAGCGCGGCATCGCGGGAACGCGGCCCGTCGAATGCGGCTGCGAACTGCTGCTGCAGTCGCGAGCGCGCCGTCGCCAGCGAGCGCGTGCCGGCCTGCTGCAGCCAGCCGAAGTCGGTTTCGTCGGTGGTCACGAACAGCTTGAACGACTCGCGGCCGCGCTCGCCGACGAAGCCCTGCGGCAGGCCCAGGCGGATCCGTCGCTGCCCGGTGCCGATCTTCAGCGTGCGCCCGGCATCCAGCTGCTCGCTCCGCCCGTTCGGCGGGTACAGCGGCTGGATACGGCCGCTGACGCCGAAATCCAGCACGCTGACGAACACGGGATGCGCTGCGCGGTTCACCACCTCGAACGCGACGCTGTCGCCTGCCGTCAGGACTTCGCCGCTGCTGTCCATCCGCCGCCACTGTCCGTCGGCCGTTTCGCGATGCAGCGTGAACTCGACCGGCAGTGTCGATTGCGGATTGTCCAGCGCGAGCGCACTGCGATAGCGCGCCAGCGCTTCGAGGTTCGCGACGACGCGCGCAACGGCATCGGCGTCGGCGCAGGCAACGAGCGGCATCGCCGGTTCGCCCGTGCGGTCGACCACTTTCCACGCGTCCCGCGCGGGTGCGGCGCCTGATCCGTGCGCGTCGCCAGCGGCCGGCGCTTGCGGCGCCAGCCGGTACACGCGCACGTCGGCGGCCTCGGGGTCGCCTGCGCGCTGCAGCAAGGGCGATGCGGCGACGGCCGCGACGAGGCCCGCGTCCGCCCCGTTCGGCAGCGCACCGAGATCCACGGCGAGCCGCAGATGCTCGACGGCAGGTGCCACCTCGATGCAGCGCGCGCCGGCGACGACGTCGTGCGCGCCTTCGAGCACCCGTCCGCTCGCGGTCAACGTGTCGACGCGCGCGATCGCGATCGCGCCGAGTGCGGCCACGCCCGCGGTCGACTTGCAGCCCGGCGGATACACCGACCAGCGCGAACCCGGTTGCAGCCCGTGCGCGGCACCGCCGTTCAACGTGACCTGGTCGCCGTCGACCGCGGCGATCGAGACGAAGCGGAACGGCACGATGTCGCGGTCGCCGAAGAGCTCGCGGTCCACGGCGCCTTCGATCTGCGGATGCTGCGCCGCGAAGCGCGTGGTGACGCGGACGCGGGCAGTCTCGAACACGTCGCGCCACGTCGTGCCCGGCGTCGCCTCGAGCAGGGCACCGACGAGGTAGTGCGTCAGCGCGCCGTTGCGAATGGTCTCGCCGCCGCGCTGATCGGTGAATTCGTTCGCGAACTCGCTGGCGCGGCAGCCGGACATCACCACGCAGGCATCGCCTGCCGCCATCCAGCCCGGCTCCTCGACGGCACGCGCGGCGTGCCCCTGGCCGATGGACCGATGCACGGCCGCCAGGCGCGACAGCTCGGCCGGTTCGATCCCCATGGCCGCGAGCGAGCGCTCGTCGTCGGGCGCCGCACGCACGCGTGCCGCGAACGGATCGCGGGTGATCGTGCCCGAGTGGCAGCAGTCGAACAGCAGGCTCGCCGCCCGGGTCTTCGCAGTGAGCTGCGCCAGCCACGCGCCGATCTCGTCATCGGAAATGTCGAGGTTGGGCAGCGGGTCGCGGCCGCTGTCGCTCGGCATGATCGTGCTGTCCTTGCCCGTGGCCTCTTCGGCCGAGGCCGAGGTGCGTCGCGAGCCGTGACCGCTGAAGTGCACGAACACGACGTCGTCCTGCGCGACGTCGGCGAGCAGCTGCTCGAGCGCGGCGAGGATGGCCGCGCGGCTCGCCGCCTCGTTGTGCAGCGACCTGATGCGCTGCTCGGCGAAGCCGAAGTGCTCGACCAGCACGTTCCCGATCAGGCGCGCGTCGCTGACGCAGCCGGAAAGCTGGTACTGCGCGTCGAGGTTCGGGTAACGATCGACCCCGATCAGCAGCGCGTGCTTCGTGGGCATGTGGGCGGCCTGCGGGTGCGTGGGGCGGAACCTTCACGCGGCGTCGATGGCCCGGCCATCCGCCGGCGACCACGCGCCTCGCGGATGCGCCGGGCACGTTCCGGCGAACCGCGCCGCTGATCCACCCTGGAGCGCGGGGATCGCGGCGCTTCGATCGCTGCGCGTCGGCGTGTGTGGTCGTCTACCCGCCGACGTCGGGCGGGCCAGGACGCGTCGTCGGTGCAATGACGTCGGGCGGGCCCGGGCGCGTAGACGGTGCGATGACGTCGGGTGGGCCCGGACGCGTCGTCGGCGCGATGACGTCGGGCGGCCCCGGGCGCGTCGTCGGTGCGTTTACGTCGGGTGGCCCGGGGCGTGTCGTCGGTGCGTTCACGTCGGGTGGCCCGGGGCGTGTCGTCGGTGCGTTCACGTCGGGCGGACCGGGACGCGTGGTCGACTCGTTTGCAGCGCTCATCCCCATTCCCCGGTTGTCCGCGCAAACTGCACGCTAACACATGGCCAAGGCTGCGCGAAACGGCCTAGAATCGCCGCGTCCAGGTTGCGGTCGACCGGTCGGATTCGCAAGCGACGCGCTGCCGGTCGCTGCTCCAGGGAGGGGATGGGCTGGCGCGCTGACGCGAGCCCTGCACGACGCGCACCGGCCACGCGGCTGGCCACGGCCAAGGGGCATCACGTCAACACGCCACGGCTCCTGCAGACGTTCCTCTCCGAGCTGCGCCGCCGTCGCGTGCTGCGCGTGCTGGCCGCCTACGCCGTCGCGGCGTGGTTGATCCTGCAGATCGCGGAAGTCACGTTCGAACCGCTCGGTTTTCCCGACGGCGCGATGCGCATGCTGATCATGGGGGCGATCGCGGGCCTGCCGATCACGTTCGTGCTCGCGTGGCTGATCGAGATCGGCCCGAACGGATTCCTGTTCGACCTGCCGCTGTGGCCCGTGGCGGGCGAACGTCGCGTAGCCGGCCGGCGCTCCGACCTCGCGATCGCGCTCGCCGTGCTGTGCCTGCTCGGCATCGGCCTCTACACCGCGCTGGACAAGCTGGCCGGCACGCGCGCTCCGCCGTCGAGCGCAACGGCAGCGCCGCATTCGATCGCCGTGCTCGCTTTCGACAATTTCGATGGCCACGCCGAGACCGACTACTTCTCGAGCGGTCTCGCCGAGGAGATCCTGAACCTGCTCGCCGAGCTGCCCGAGCTCAACGTCGCCGCGCGCACCTCGTCGTTCCGGTTCCGCGGCGAGCGCGTGGACGTGCGGGAGGTGGCGAGGACGCTGCAGGTCGAAAAGGTGCTCGAAGGCAGCGTGCAGCGCAGCGGCGACATCATCCAGGTCAATGCGCAGTTGATCGACGGCGCCACCGGCTTCCAGGACTGGCGCAAGCAGTATCGCCGCGAGCTCGCCGACGTGTTCGAGATCCAGCGCGAGATCGCCGCCGCCGTCGTCGAAGGTCTCGAGGTGGCGCTGTCGGAAGAATCGCAGGCGCGCCTGCAGGCGCGCCCCACCGAAAGCCTCGACGCCTACATGCTCTACCTGCAGGGTGCGGAAAAACTGCGTGGTTCGCAGGACGAGCAGGCGATGCGCGAGGCCGGCAGCCTGTTCGACCGGGCGCTCGCGCTCGACGCGGATTTTTCCCGCGCACTGGCCGGTCGCTGCGAGGTCGCGCTGCGGCTGTACCAGATCGGCCGCGCGACCGAGCAGTTCAAGCAGGCCGAAACGGCGTGCGCGCGTGCGAACGAGCTCGATGGCGGGCAGACCGTCGACGTGCTGGTCGCTACCGCGCGGCTGTACCGATTCCGCGGCCTGAACGACCGTGCCGAACAACTGGTGCAGCGTGCGATCGAGCTGGCGCCGCGCCACGTCGACGCCTACATCGAGCTCGGCGAATTGCGCGCGGCGCAGAAGCGGCCGGTCGATGCCGAAGCGAGCCTGCTGCGCGCGGTCGATCTCCGGCGCAATTACTGGAAGGCACACGACGCCCTCGGCAGCTTCTACTACCGCAGCAAGCGTTATTCGGAATCGCTGCAGGCCTATGAAGCCGTGTGCCGGCTGGCGCCCGACATGGCATCCGGTTTCGCCGGCGCCGGCGCCGCGCACTGGATGCTCGGCGACCTCGAAGCGGCGCGCGCGGCGTGGAATCGCTCACTCGAGCTGCAGCCCTCGCGACAGGCGTACACCAACCTCGGCCTGCGTTACTACTACGCCGGCCACTTCGAAGATGCGGTCGCCATGCAGCGGCGCGCGCTGGAACTGGCACCCGACGACCATCGTGTCTGGGGGCGCCTGGCCGAATCGTTGCGCTTCGCCGGCGGCCACGACGCCGAGAGCCTGCAGTCGTACCGGCGCGCCGCCGAGCTCGCGGAGGCCAATCTCGCGATCAACCCGACCGACTGGTCGGCGCGCGGCCTGCTCGGCATCTACCTCGCCTACAGTGGTCGCGAGGACGCGGGACGGCAGTCGGTCGACCAGGCGGTGGCGGAATCGCAGCGCAACCCCGAGGCCCTCTACTACCAGGCGCTGGTCCGGCTGAAATCGGGCGATACGCCGGGCACGCTCGAGGCACTGGCCGACGCGCTCGCGCGCGACCCGCAATATCGTCAGTTCCTGCTCGATGACCCGGATTTCAGCGGCCTGCAGACTTTGCCGCAGTTCATCGCGATCGTCGGCCGCGAAGCGCCGTAAGCGACCACGCGCCGCCTGGAATTCGTGATGATGCCGACAGCGAGATTCCTCCAGGTGGTAGCGCTCGCGGTCGCCGTCACGACGGACGTCGCAGCGCAGTCGCTGTTACCCACGCTCTCCCGGATGCTGCCGGGTGCGGGGAGCGTGCAGGTCCGCGCGGGCGCACCGGGACGAGCGCCGACGGTCGTTGCCCATCACGCGCTCCGGTCGCCGCTGCAGGCGCCGTGGCGCGCCGGTTTCGCCGAGATCCACGAGCTCAGCAACAGCGACAACACCGAGCTGTTTTCGCAGCAGCGCGCTGCGGTGTGCGCGGTCACCGGCGGCGGATTCGCCGCCGCGTGGCAGGAGGGCGAAGCCCCGCAGCCCGTCAACATCCGCTTGCAATACGTCGACGTCGACGGCAACAGCCTGCTCGCGCCCGGCGGCCTCATCGTCGGCTCGCACGCCTACGAGTACGCGCAGATCGAAGTGGTGCCGCACTCGAGCGCGGGCGTGCTGGTGGTGTTCGCCCGATACACCTCGCTGTCGGCCGGCGAAGTGCGCGTCAACCGGGTGGATGCCGCGGGCCAGTTGCGCTGGGGCGCGACCGGCGTGTCGCCGTTCGGTCCGATCGTGAATGACGTGACCTTCAGCGCGCCGACCGTGATGGCCGACGCGAGTGGCGGTGCCTACGTCTGCGCCACGCGCAACGACGTCACCACCGACGACGCCGAGCTCGTGTGCCAGCACTTCGACGCCGACGGCCAGCTGCTGTGGCCGCCCGCGGGAATCGTCGCAGGTGGTCAGAAAGGCTGGCGCGTCCTGCCGTCGCTGGTGCCGGCCGCCGGCGACGGTGCGATCGTCGTGTGGAGCAACCACGGGCGGGTGTTCACGCCGCCGGCGACAGCGCAGCGCGTCGAAGGGCAACGCTTCTCCGCGGGTGGCGAACGCTTGTGGGGGCTGTCCGGCAAGGTGCTGCGTGAAGCGTCCTTCGCGGGCAGCAACTGGTACACCTACCTCGAGCTCCAGGCGGTGCCCGATGGCGCCGGCGGAGTCGTCTTCGCGGCGGAGGACTGGAACGGCGAGGAGCCGGCGTCGCGCGACGTGGTCGTGCAGCGCGTCTCCGCCGACGGCGCGTTGCTGTGGCCGCCGGATACCTACATCGGCGCAACCACCGAGATCGAGCAGGTCGACTCGCTCACCGCGATGCCCGATGGCGGTGTCGTCGTCGGCGTTGCGCGCAGCGACGGTCTCACCACCTACCTCGCTTACCTGCAGCGACTCGACGGCAACGGCGCGAGCGTGTGGCCGCAGTTGACGCCGGTGGGCGTGTCCCCGTCGATGCAGGACTTCGCGACGTTCGGCCTGGTGGTCGGCGGTCGCCTGCGCTTCGTCTACAGCACGTTCGGACCGACCAGCTACGACCTGCACCTCGCCGAGTTCGCGCTCGATGGGCGACGCCTCACGCCGCCCGGCGGTATCCCCATGGCTGCGGGACCGCTCAACGAACCGTCGCGCGGCATCGCGCAGGACGCCAGCGGCATCACCGCGATGGTGTTCGACGAGTGGATTCCCGGGCAGCTCGCGGGGTCCAACACCTGGATCGGGCTGTACGACGAAGCGTCGTTCGGCGACGGGTTCGAGGGGCCGTAGAAAGCAAAAGGGCCGCCCGAGGGCGGCCCTTGCTGGTTTGAAGAGCTCGCAGCTCGCGGCTTTTCGACCTCCAAGTTACCTGACGTTGTACATCCGGTTCGGAGGCGGGGCCGCTGCGGCGCACGTACGCCAGAACCTTTGCGTCTCGGGGTACGAGC
>CALKUS010000098.1 GCA_937996755.1 uncultured Pseudomonadota bacterium
GATGGCGGGCGAGTTTCGCAAGACCTATGTGCAGGCCGCCGGCCGCTTCGCGCGCCTGCGGCACGCGCCGCTCGCGCAGCAGCCCCGCGACCTGCGCCAGCGCTACCGCGACGTCTGGCGCGGACCGGTCAATGGCTGCCGGCACCCGCGCCTCCGAACGACTCGGCGAAGAAGTCGTGCATCAGGGCGAACGCACGTTTCGCGGCGCGTTCGTTGTAGAGGCAGCCCGGCGGCGAATTCGCGTCGGGCTCGGCGAAGCAGTGCACGGCGCCGGAATGGTTCACGAACGTCCAGTCGGCGCCCGCGTCCGTCATTTCCTTCTGGAAGCCCGCAATGTGCTCCGGCGAGACGTAGGTGTCGTCGGCGCCGTTCTGCACGAGCAGCTTCGCCTTCACGGCGCCCTTCGTGGCCGGCATGTCGGTGTTCAGCGCGGCATGGAACGTGGCAACGGCCGCGACGTCGGCGCCCGAGCGCGCGAGCTCGAGCGCGGTGGCGCCGCCGAAGCAGAAGCCGATCGCCCCCCAGTTCTTCCCGTCGAGCGGCGCCTTGCCGACCTGCGCGCGCAATTGCTTCAGCGCCTCGGCGACGCGCGCGCGCAGCACCTTGCGGTCCTTGTACATGCCGCCGGCGGCGGCACCCGCGTCCTTGTCGTTCGTCGGACGCACGTCCTTGCCATAGACGTCGGCCACGAGGATCACGTAGTCGCTGCCTGCGATGGTCTTCGCCTTCGCGACGGCGGCGTCGCCCGCACCGTACCAGTTCGGAATCAGGAGAATGCCTGGCCGCAGACCGGGGGACGCGGGGGTTTTGTCGGCCGAGTCGTAGACGAGCGTGGACTCGAATTCCGTGCCGTCCAGTGTGTACGCGACCTTCTGCGCGACCACCTCGGCGTGCGCGGAAGCGGCGAACAGCGAAGCCATGGCGACGATCGTGCGCAGCATCGGAATCTCCCTGGGGGCTCGGCGGAACGCGGATTCTACGCCCCGTGTGGGATTTCGGGCGGTTGTGGCCCGCAACGCAATCGATAAACTGCCGTCACGCACCTGAACGCCGGAACCCGACCCGATGCGCATCACCCTCGCCTTCCTCGCGGCCCTCGCCTGCGGCCCTGCCATTGCCGCGCCGCCGCCCGCGATCGAGAAGCCCGAGATGGCCATCGCCTACCGGCAGTCGGTCTACCGCATGATCCGCTGGAATTTCGCGCCGATGGGCGACATGGTGCGCGGCAAGCGCGCCTGGGACGGCGCGGCGTTCGCGCAACACGCCTCGCGCGTCGCCTGGCTCGCGCAGCAGCTCGAGGAAGGCTATCCGGTCGGCTCGGACCGCGGCGCGATCACCGACGCGAAGCCGGAAATCTGGGCGAACTGGGACGACTTCAGCAGCAAGCTCGGCAACCTGAAGCGCGAATCGCAGGCGCTCGCCGACACGGCCGCGAAGGGCGACCGCGCGGCGATGGAAGCAGGCTTCGGCAAGCTCGGCGGCACGTGCAAGGCCTGCCACGACGAGTACAAGGCGGACTGAGGTCCCTACTCGAACGAGTTGCCGAACAGCTCGAGCCGAACGCCCGTCGACGCCGCATTGTCGCCGGGGGTCGTTTCGCCCGCCGCGAACGGCAGTGCGGCGTAGGCGCGAACGGTCGCGACCAGCGCATCGCCGAGCGGCGTTCGCAGCGTGCCATGCACGGACGCCGTCGCGCCCGGCGCGAGCGACAACGCGATGCGCGCCGCTCCGGTGCCCGACGCGGGCGAGCAACCGCCGCCGCCGCTCACGCTGCAGGTCCACGCGATGGATGCGACGGCGCGTCCCGCATCGAGGTGCAATGTGATCGGCGCCGGCAACGCGTCGCCGGCGTACGTCGTGGCCACGTCGAAGTCGTAGCCGCGCATCCTGCCGTCGTCGGCGAACGCGCTCATGGCGATCGTGGTGTGCGCATCGCCCGTCGCGAACGTCGCGGGTACGTTGAAGCGGCTCATGCGCTGCGTGCGCCCGTTGTCGTTCGTGACGCCGTAGTCGTAGGCGAGGAAGTCGTCCGCATCCACCTGGCCCACGATCCAGCTCGGCGGGTAGGCGCCCACGTCGCGCGAGTGCTCGTCCGTGGCGAGCGACAACAGGTGCGACGACACGAACGCGCCCGTGGTGGCATCGACGCGATCGAGCAGCGACCCGCGCAGCCAGCGCTGGCCGCGGTCGCGCAGCCCGACGCTGCGCACGATCGCGAGCGTGCCGTCCGGCATCACGCGCATCTGCTGCGCCAGCTCCGTGCCCGCCGCCAGTTTCGGCAGCTCGCGCGACCACGCGAGAGCACCGTCGGCCTGCGCCAGGCGCGTGATCGCGCTGGATTCGTCCCCTGCGCGCCTGCGTCGCGTCACGACGTCGACGACGTCGTTGGCGACGCGCAGGACCGGGGTGTCCTCGCTGTACGCCGTGGACGGCGCGACGACGACGGTCCACTGCAGCGCGCCCGTGTCGCGCGCGAGGCGCTGCACGACCACCTCGGTACGACCACCGCCCGAATTGCGCGAATGCGCGACGAACACGTCACCGCCGGCCGCCGCCTGCACGGGCACGGCGGTCGACGCACTCGCCGCGTCGTACTCATGTCGCCACAGCGTCGCACCGGTCGCCGGATCGAGCCGCTCGATGGCCGAGACGACCGGCGAGGATGCGAGCTCCTGGGCGAAGGCCATTCCGTCGCGCGCGAACGTCCACAACTGCATCTGCCCGGCAGGTCGCGAACGCGACCAGGTCGGTGCGCCGCTCGTCGCATCCAGGCCTTGCAGGATCCAGCTGGGGGACGACGCGTACGGGTTGCTGGTTCCGAACGCAACGATCGTGTCGTTGCCGACCGGCTCGGCGCCGAAGTATGCGACGGGCTGTGTCGACGACGTCGTCCAGGACGGCACGCCCGACACCTGGTCGAACCGGAAGATGCGCGAGCGGTCCGACGCTGCACCCGAGAAGAACGACGTCGTTTCGATCGTGTCGCCCGATGCGTGCTCACGGAAGCCGACGCGCGTATTGGCGTACGGGCCTTCCTCCACGACGCGCCAGTCGATGCCGCCGGTCTCGCGGTCGATGCGCTGCATCGCGACCAGCGGCAGGCGCAACACGTTGCCGTCCAGCGAATCCACGAGCCAGCCGACGAGCATCGCGTGCGCCGCGCCGCTCATGACGGCGTAGCCGTCCATCGGCGCGAGGATCGTCGGGCTCATGTCGCGCGACCAGATGGCGGTGCCATCCGCGGCGCGCCGCGACTGGTGCGTCGGCGTGGAGCCATTTGCCGCGACCCAGACCGAATTGCCGGGCAGGAAGTCGGCGGCGATCGAGATCGAGCCGAGGATGCCCGGCGACGGCATCGTGAAGCGATTGAGCACCGCGCCGGTATCGGGCGCGAGCAGCGATGCAGTCGCGCCCACGACGTTGAAGTTGTTGTCGTAGTTGAGCGCGGTCGCGAGCACGCGACCGTCGTCACCCACCACGATGCGGCCAGCGACGTCGGTGGTCGTCGCCCAGCGCTGCGTGCCCGTGGCACCGTCGAGACGCCGAATCGACGCCGAAATGCCACTGGGTGCGGGCACGCTCACGAGCAGGTCGCCGTCCGCGGCGAATGCGGCGTTGCCAGGCGAGTTGGAACCGAGGGACCCGCAAGCTGCATCGAGCGGTTCCGGCAGCGCAACGCGCGTGAGCCGCAGGCCGTTCGCGAGCGAGTAGTGGGAAATCCAGCAGGATTGTCCGCCCTCGGCATTCGAGCTGGCGCCCAGCCAGTACAGCGTTGCGCCGTCGGGGCTCACGCGGAACGCTTGCGTCGCGTAGCGGATCGGGTCGCCGGCGGGCGCGAGCGACGCCCGCCAGACAAGCGCGCCATCTGCCTGCGCGAAACGCGAGACGAAGGTGTCGTACGGCGCGTCGTTCCGGGTGTGGAACGCGAGCAGGTCGCCGTCGACCGTGCCGATATCGACCAGCGACCCCGACCGCGCACCGAGCTCGGCCAGGCCCACGGACCATGCCACGTGCCCGTCGTCCGCGGCGATGCGGAAGACACGCGGCGCCTCGCGCGGATAGTCGATCGCATAGACACCTGCATCGTCCGCCACTCGCGGCACGAGCGTCACCTCGTACGGCGATGTGATCGTCCACTGCCGCGCGCCGTCGCTGCCGATTCGCGTGAGAAGGTCGCCGCGGTCGAACTCGTAGCCGTTGACATATGCGGAGCCGTCCGGCGCCAGCAGCGCGGAGCCGGAGCGCTCCATCAACTGCGTCCAGCGGACGGTCCCGGTCGCCGTGTCCACGGCCACGTGCGCCGCCGCCGACTGCGTGGCGGTTCCGCTGAACAACGCGACGCCGTTGCGGATGCTGGATACGAACGTGCCGCGACCATGGGTCGTCGTATCCACGCCGATCGGCGTGCTCCACGCGATCGCGGGATCGGGCGCGGCGCTGGCCACCGGAGCGACGGCAGCGACGACCAGCGTCGCCGCAAGGATCGGTTTCATGGCGCGCGGAGACGCTCGGCGGGGCGCGCAGGATAGCGATTGGCGGTTCATGGGGGCTGTACGCGGAAATTCGCTCCGCGACAGCTCACCGGATTCGCCTACCTCCCGGCGTAGGTCACGAGCGCCCACACGACCGCGGCGCAGAGGCCCGCGAGCACGACTGCCAGGCCGGTTCCGGCGAACTTCAGCTTCGGGTCCTCGCGCAGCCACGCGCGGCCGCCGAGCATCGCCGTGATGAGGTTCTCGCGCTTCACGAAGAGGTGCCAGAGCACGCCGAGCACGTGCACCGCGACGAGCGCGAGCAGCACGTTCTTCGTCGTCTCGTGGACGTCGGTAACCGCGTCCATCGTGCCGCTGCCGAGCCAGCCGGCGAGCGGGCCGTACAGCATGTCGTCGTCGTCGCCCGAGAACAGGCCGGTGACCGCCTGCACGAGCACGCACGCGAGCAGCGCGAGCACCGACCAGCCGCCGAGTGGATTGTGGCCGGCGAGGTATTCCGGTTCGCGCTTCGTGACGTTCCGGACGTAGCCGATCACCGCGCGCGGCCCGCGCACGAAGCGCGAGAAGCGCGCCGAGTCGGAGCCGACGAAGCCCCAGAGCAGCCGGAACAGCAGCAGAGCCAGCGTTGCGTAGCCGAACCAGAAGTGCCAGCGCATGTCCAGCCAGTGCCACTCACCGGTGCCCCACTGCAGCACGATCAACGCGACGAGCAACCAGTGGAACAGCCGCGTCGGGAGATCCCAGAGTGCGAACCTGCGTGGCTCGTTCATGCGATGCCCAGCCCTTCGATGGTGGCGATGCGTTCAGGATCGAAGCCGGCGAGCGCGGCGAAGCGCCGGCCGCGTTCGACGTAGTCGCGGAACTCGCCGAAACTCGGCGCGCCGGGCGACAGGAGTACGACGCCGCCGGGCGGCGTGAGGCGGCGCGCGTGCACGAGCGCTTCCTCGATGCTGGATGCTTCGGCGCGCGTGAGCGCCGGCAATCGCTTCGCGAGCAATGCGGCGATGCGCGGTCCGTTCTGGCCCATCGTGACGACCGCGTTCGGCGGGCGCGCCGCGATGCCGTCCGCGAAGGCCTGCCAGTCGACGCCGCGATCGTAGCCGCCGACGAGTACGGTCGTGCTGCGTTCGGCGTAGTGCGCGAGCGCCGCGAGCGTCGCGTGCGGCGTCGTCGCGATGCTGTCGTTCACGAACTCGAGCCCGTCGCGCACGCCGAGCGACTGCAACCGGTGCGGCAGCGGGCGGAACGTCGCGATGTGTGCGGCGAGCTGCGAGGCGTTCACGCCCGTCGCCGCCACCGCGGTGAGCGCGGCGCATGCGTTCAGCGCGTTGTGCTCGCCCGGCAGCGGGATCCGCGCGAGCGGCAGCACGGCGCGCAGGCCGAAATGGATCGCGCCGTCGCGCACGTGGTAAGCGGTGGGGTCGCCGAACCAGCGCAGGTCGGTGGGCGGGCGCAGCGGCTCGGGCAGCGGCTGCAGCGCGTTCAACACCGCGACGCGCGGGTGCCTGCCGTCGCGCCCGAACAGTGCCAGCTTGTCGGCGAAGTACGCGTCCACCGAGCCGTGCCAGTCGAGGTGCTCCGGATGCAGGTTCAGCAGCACGGCGATCTCGGGCACCGCGGCCATGTCGCGCGTCTGGAAGCTGGAAAGCTCGACGACCCACCAGTCGGGCGCGTTCGCCGGGTCGACGAGCTCGAGCAGCGGCAAACCGATGTTGCCGGCGAGCGCGACGCGGCGGCCGCTCGCGCGCAGCAGGTGCGCGATGAGCGCCGTCGTCGTGCTCTTGCCCTTCGTGCCGGTGACGGCGATCACGCGCGCGTCGGGACGCGCCGCGAACCAGAGCGCCGTGCCCGACGTGAAGCGCACGCCCGACGCCAGCGCTTCGGCAGCGGCGCCCTTGTACGGCGAGACGCCCGGCGACTTGACGATGACGTCGAAGCCGCGCAACAGGCGGGCATCGGGCTCGCCGGGCGCGATCGACAGCAGCGGATCCCCCGCCGCCTCGCCCACCAGCTTCGCGGTTTCCTCCGCCGTCGCGATGAGCGTCAACGGTTTCGCCGGGAACGCGCGGCGCAGCGCGCGATAGGCGGCGAGGCCTTCGCGGCCCGCGCCCCAGATCGCGAGCTGCGCGCCCTCAAGCTCGGGCCAGTGCATCGAAGCGCGCGAGCCGGTCGGGAATGCGATGCTCGCCGGCCGGCGCGAGCAGCGGCTCGAGCGCGAGCTGCGCGGCGTCGACATGCGGCGCGATCTCCTCGCGGAAACGCGCGACGATGGCGTCCTCGCGCCACTCCGCGCGCCGCGCGAGTGCGGCCATCGCGGCGCGCGACTCGCGCGCCTCGCCCACGCATTCGAACGGCTTCTGCGCGTTCCACTCCATCAGCGCGTCGAACGCGGTGGCGAGCGACGCATCGTCGAGCAGGTTGCGCCCGAAGATCGCGACGAGCTGCGGTTTCGGCAGGAACGGCGCGAGCGCGAGGAACACGAAGTGGCATTTCGGGCAGGCGCCGCACCAGCGCGAGCCGGGTCGCTCCCCGAGGATCTTGAAGTTGCGGTTGCAGCTCGAGAAAACGTCGTGGTAGCGCGAGAGCCGCGCGAACAGGCGCGTGACGGCGAGCTCCGAGAGCGGCCGCAGCAACGAGAAGTACGCGAGGTCGCTCGCCACGTGCGTCCGCACGTGGTTGCCGAACGCCTGCTCGAACGCGTAGCCCTTGCTCCACTGGTGGTTCACTTCGCGGCCGTCGGCCTCGAGCGTGGGCGCGGACGCCGAACGCTCGTTGGAGAACACGACCGCGTCGTGGCCGTACAGGATCGCCGCCACGACCAGGATCGCGGAGTTGATCGCGGTGACGGGAATGTGGCCGTTGTACGCGCCGGCGCGGTTGAGGTCGAACAGCCCGGGCGCGAGCGCGCGCCCCACGTTGAGGCGCGGGAGCGCGGTGCGCGCCGCGCAATGCGCGATCAACTCCGAGCTGCCGACCCAGCAGACAGTCACGGGCTCGTCCATTGCGCGCAGCAGCTCGACCGTCACGAGCGAATCCTTGCCGCCGCCGATCGGCACCAGGCTGCGCCGTGCGAGGCCGGCCTTCGTCGCCGCGCCGCTCGACGACGCCGCGTGCGGGAAGCGGATGCGCCCGCGCAGGTCGAGCTTGTTCTGGTACGCGAACTCGCCGAGCCCGTGCTCGTAGACCTGCTCGAGCAACAACGCGGTCGGCGCGTCGATCGGATCGCCGTCGATCGCGATGCGCTCCGGCACGCCGGCCTTGTAGTAGCTCACGCCCGCGATCAGGTGCAGCAGGCGCAGCGCCGCCTTCAGCGGCTGCAGGCGCTCGGGCGCGACGGCCGGCGCATCGGGGAACGTGATGCGCTCCACCAGCTCCACGCCATCGTCGAACGCATAGACGAGCTCGGCCACGCCGTCGGCGTAGCCCGAGCGCACGAAGCGGAACGTCGTCGATTTCTTCGGATCGATCATCGCGTCGCCCCGGCCGAATAGCCCATCTCCCCACAGGGGCGAGGACAGGCGCGTAGCTGATGCCATATTGGCATCAGCTGCCGGCCCGAGCGCCAGCGCGAGTAGCGCTGGCCGGAATGAAGGGTTGGGGTGAGGGGGAAGTCTGAGCGACGACCGTCAAGCATCGACACGCTCCTGCAGTGCATCCCAGATGGCATTCATCACGACGTCCGTGTCGAGCAGGATGTCATTGTCCCAGAACCGCAGCACGCGAAAACCATTCGCGCGCAGGAAAGCGTCACGACTCGCGTCGCTCTCTCCGCCGTGTTGCGATCCGTCCGCTTCCACGACCAGCTTGGCATCCAGGCACACGAAGTCGACGATGTACGGGCCGACCGGATGCTGGCGCCGGAACTTGCGTCCCGGCACCTGTCCGGCGCGGAGCCGTTGCCAAAGCTTCGCCTCTGCGTCCGTCTGGCGCCGACGCAGTCCGCGCGCAAGCCCGACGTTGTCGCGTCTCATGCCCCCTCACCCCTGCCCCTCTCCCCAAGGGGAGAGGGGAAAGCAATGGCATGCCTTCTCGTCGCGCGAACGTAACTCACAGGAACACTTCCGTCGCGGGCTCGCGCAGGTTGTAGCGGCTGGCCATCGCGCGCCCGTACGCGCCGGCCTGCGCGATGAGCAACACGTCGCCCTCGCGCGGCTCGGGCAGGCGGCGGTTGCTGCCCAGCACGTCGCCGGATTCGCAGATCGGTCCGACGACGGTGCAGAGCGTGTCGGCCGGGTCGCCGAGCCGCGTGAGGTTCACGATCTCGTGCCACGCGTCGTACAGCGCCGGGCGGATCAACGAGTTCATGCCGGTGTCGACGCCCACGTAGCACCAGCCTTCCTTGCGCTTGACCTGCGTGACGGTCGCGAGCAGCACGCCCGCGTCGGCCACGACGTAGCGGCCCGGCTCCATCCACAGCGCGTACTGCGGGTAGACGCGCTTCACCTCGTCCAGCGCCGCGGCGAGCGCGTCGAGGTCGAGCGGCACTTCATCGGGCCGCGACGGCACGCCGAGCCCGCCGCCGATGTTCAGCACGCCGCATTCCGCGAATTCCGGCGCGAGCGTGGCGAGGTCGGCGTACACCGAGCGGAAGTGCGCGACGTCCAGCACGCCGCTGCCGAGGTGCGCGTGGATGCCGGTGATGCGCAGGCCGAGCTCGCGCGCGCGGAAGCGCGCTTCGGCGAGGTCGGAAAGCGGCAGGCCGAACTTCGACGTGGCGCCGCCCGTGACCACCTTGTCGTGGTGGCCGCGGCCGTGGCCGAGGTCGAGGCGCAGCAGCGCGCTGCGACCGCGCCACGTCTCGGGCCATTCGCGCAGCGGATGCAGCGCGTCGATCGTCACCTGCACGCCCATCGCGAACGCGTGCTCGTATTCCGCGCGCGGCGCGAAGTTCGGCGTGAACAGCAGGCGCTCCTTCGGTACGACGCGCGACGCCAGGTCGAGCTCGGCCGCCGATACGCATTCGAGGTCGAGGCCTTCGGATGCGACGATCCGCAGCAGCTCCTCGTTCCCGTTCGCCTTCATCGCGTACAGCCAGCGGTCGACGGCGGGGATCGCGCGCAGGCGCCGGCACGCGCCGCGCAGCTCGTCGCGCGCATAGGCGTACGCGGGCGTCGACTTCGCCGCGAGCGCGAGCAGCTCCGTGCGACGGAGCGCCCACCACGGGAACGCACGCCGCCCGGCCGAGCTCGCCGCGTACAGCACGTCCCAGCGCGGGCCGAACAGGCGCTCGTCCTCGAGCCGCATCGCCTCGGCGCGCACCAGCAACTCGTGCAGCTGCGGGATCAGCGGTTGCGCGACCGCCTCGTCGACGACGAACGTGAGGTTGAGGTTGTTCGACGACTGCGAGATCAGGTGCACGTTCTGCTGCCCGAACTCGGCGAGCACGGGCGCGAGCTTGTGCAACAGCGCGCGCATGCCGCGACCCACGAGCGTGACGGCCGCGCACGGCCCGATCACCTTCACGCGGCAGACCTGCTCGAGGTCGGCGCAGAGCGCCGACAGCACGTCGGTGGACACGAGGTTCTCGCTCGGGTCGAGCGACACCGTGACGTTCGTTTCGGCCGAGCCGATCAGGTCGACCGAAAGCCCGTGCCGCTTGAACGCGGCGAACACGTCGGCCAGGAAGCCGACCTGCTGCCACATGCCCACGGACTCCATCGACACGAGCGTGATGCCGGTGCGCGCGCTGATCGCCTTGACGCTGGGCGCGCCGCCCCCCGCGAATGGGCCGATTTCGGTGCCCTCGAGCGCGGGCCGGTTCGTGTCCTTCACCCAGAGCGGCACGCGCGCGTCGCGCAACGGCGACAGGCAGCGTGGGTGCAGCACCTTCGCGCCGGTGGTCGCGATCTCCTGCGCCTCTTCGTAGTCGAGCCGGCGCAGCAGCCGCGCGCCCGGCACCTGGCGCGGGTTCGCGCTGAACATGCCGGCGACGTCGGTCCAGATCTCCACGCGCGCCGCGGCGAGCAGGCCGCCGAAGTACGCCGCCGACGTGTCGGAGCCGCCGCGCCCGAGGATGGCCGTGCGACCGTCGTTCTTGCGTGCGATGAAGCCCTGCGTGATGAGCACGGGCGAGCGGCGCGCGAGCGCCGCCTGCGTGTCGCGGTCGGGCGCGCAACGACAATTCACCGACAGCCACGAAGCCCAGTCGCTGGCGTTGGGCTGCGGCATCGCGTGCAGGAACTCGCGCGCGTCGAGCCATTCGGCAGCAAGGCCCTGCGCGTCGAGATAGTGCGCGCCGAGCGTCGACGACATCAGCTCGCCGAGCGCGAGCACCTCCGCCTGCCACGTGAAGTCGGCGCCGCCGCCGCGCGGCTCGGCTGCGAGCGCGGCGAGCCGCGACAGCCATTCCTGCAATCCAGGCGCGGACGCGAGCCCGAGCTCGCGCGCGAAGTCGAGGTGCTTCGCGACGAGCGCAGCGACGGCGTCGTCCAGCGCTTCGCCGCGCTGCGCGCGCTCGATGAGCGCCTGCAGCGCGTTCGTCACGCCGGACAGGGCCGACACGACGACGAGCACGCGGAACCGCGCCTCGCGCCGCTCGCGCACGAGGCGCGCGATCGTGTCCCAGCCCGCTTTCGTGGCAACCGACGTCCCGCCGAATTTCAGCACCACCCAGCCCGGCGCGGCGACCGCTTCGACGGCGGTCGCGGTGGCGGTCTGCGGGACGGGCGTATCGGGAGCCATGGTCGCGTGCGTCATGCCGGACGGTCCGGCGCGAACGCGGAAGATACCGAAACCGCGCGCGCCGCGCGGGGAATATCCATGGCAAGACTTGCCCGCGGCGCCTGCTTGTCGCATGGTGGCGATACCGAACCCACGCACCCGCCCGATGACTTCCCGCATCGTTCCGTTCAAGCAGGTCGACGTGTTCAGCGCCACGCCGTTCCAGGGCAACCCGGTGGCCGTCGTCATGGACGCCGAAGGCCTGGATACCGCGCAGATGCAGCGCATCGCGCAATGGACGAACCTCAGCGAAACCACGTTCGTGCTGCCGCCCACGCAGGCCGGCGCCGACTACCGCGTGCGCATCTTCACGCCCCGCCAGGAACTGCCGTTCGCGGGCCATCCGACCGTGGGCACCGCTCATGCCGTGCTGGAATGCGGCTGGGCGCGCGAGCACGACCACATGCTGGTGATGGAGTGCGCCGCCGGCGTGCTGCCGATCTCCGTCGACGGCAAGGGCAGCGACCGCATGATCCAGGTGCGCACGCCCGCCGCGACCATCGGCGACCCCGACACCATGCAGACCGTCGCGATGGCGAAGGCGCTCGGCACCACGTTGAACTCCGAACCCGCGCCGCGCGCGATCACCTGCGGCCCGACCTGGATCGTCGTCGACCTCGAGGACGCGGCGACCGTGCGCGCACTGAAGCCCGACATGGCGAAGCTCATCGAAGTGAGCCGCGACTTCGCGGCCGTCGGTGCCGCCGTGTTCGGCCGCTGCGGCGACGACGAGCAGGAGTTCGAGATGGTCGTGCGCTGCTTCGCGCCGATCGACGGCATCAACGAGGACCCCGTCACCGGCAGCGGCAACGCCGCCGTCGCGAACTTCCTGCGCGTCAACGGCCTCGTGCCCGACGGCCCTGCGTCGTACGTCGCGAGCCAGGGACGCGAGCTGGGACGCGACGGCGTCGTGACCGTCAGCTTCGATCGCGAGGGGCACATCTCGATCGGCGGGCACGCCGTCACGATCGTGGACGGCACGATTCGCCTCTAGCCGCCCGCATTGTCGTCATCCCGGCGAACGCCGGGATCCAGGGCCTCGAGGGGATCGTAGCGCCGCTTCGACGAGCCGATCTGCCGTGGTTCGTTGTTGCTCGAGCCACTCGCCATCGCGACTTTCGTCGCTCCCACAGACAGCCTCCCTGTGAGCGCGGCGCCGCAAGGCTTGCGGCGTCCCTGGTTCCGGCCGCACTTCGCGCTGCATGAGTGCTCGATGGTGCGAAAGCGTGGCGTCGCTCCGGAACCCTGCTGTACAGCGCGCCTGACAAAGCGGCTGTACCAGCGAGGTGCGGAGCGACGTCAGGCCTTCGCACCGTCGACGGCCCATGCGAGGCGAAGTGCAGTCGGAACCGCGAGTGGCTCCCTGACTGGCCGCGCGCCGATCGCAGGGAGGATTTCTGTGGGAGCGACGAAAGTCGCGATGGCGAGTGCTCCAAATAAGGCGAAGAGCAGCAGATGGTCTCCTCGAAGTGAGCTCTACGAGTCGCCTTTCGGGTTTGGAGCGCTCACTGCTTCTGCGAGGGCGAGTTAGCCGCCTCTTCGAGCGCAGATCGCTGCACGTCGCCATCAACCGGCAACGACTCGGTGACACTCGCCGGCATCCCCACTAGCGCCGCCCGCACCTCACGCAGCTTCGCCTTCACGCGCGACGCGTTCGCCGCGCCGATGCGGAGCATGATCTTCTGCCCCGCCGACAGCGATTCGAAACGCGGGTCCGCGTACTGCCAGAACACCGACGGGCGCACGATCGGCAGCGGGCCGGCGGCGTCGGGCGCGGCGAGCAGGTGGTCGATCACCTCGACGAGGCGATCGTTGAAGTAGCCGGTCGGGTAACCGAGCTCGCGATAGGCCTGCTGGAACAGCGGGTAGTACTTCACGTACACGCCGACGAGCGCCTGCGCGTCCACTGCCTCGACGATGCGCACGTACGATTCGTACCGCGCCGCGTTCTCCGGCCCGATCGCGCCGTTCGCCTCGTCGGCGAGGAACGCACCGGGCGCCGGGCGTGCGGGAATGATGTTCGGCGACAGCTTCTTCTTCGGCAGGTTGTCGACCGTGGCGACGAAGCGCTGGATCACGCCTTCCGGGTTCATCAGCGCCGCGAGGCCATCGGTGCCGCCGAGCTGCGCGAGCGCGCCGAGCAGCACGGGATCGCTGTCGTACAACGACGGCAGCGGCTCGACCGGCGTCGTCGCCTCGGCCGGCAGCGTCACGACCTGCTCGATCGGATGCTGCGGCGTGGTGGGCGCGGCTTCGGCGGGCGTGGCGGCCGGCGTCGCGCTGGCGACGGGCGCGCTCGCGGGCAGGTCGGGCGCCTTCCGGTACTGCGAATACCACCAGAGCCCGCCGGCGATGCCGGCGACGACGAGCACGCCGGCGGCGATCGCGCCGGCCGGGCTTTCCTTGCGGAGGTTGCGGGGTTTTTCGGCTTCCATCCCCCTTGGATGCACCACGGCGGCTTTCGGTTCCCTGAACGCGGCGCCTGCCCGCGTTTCGCCATCCTCCCGGTCAGCGCAGGTGCCCCTCGAGCAGCTTCGACCAGCTGCGGTCGAGCTGCTGGTACTCGGCCTGGCAGAGGTCGGCGCGCGCTTCGGGCAGCCAGCCATCGTCGACGAGGTCCTCGTTCGCGTCGGGATCGGATCCGTACACCCAGCACACCATGTTGAAGTAGCGCTGCCGGTCGAGGCCGTGCTCGTCGGCGAAGTCGGTTTCCTCGACTTCGACCTTGTCGTCCTCGTCGCCGTAGAAACTGGTCGCCGCGTCGATCACGGCCTGGTTGCCCTCGTCCGCGTCGATCAGCACCCACGCGGCGAGCTGGTCGGCCGCGTCTTCCTCGCGCCCGATCACCGGCAGCTCGAGCGCGTCGATCAGTGCGTGGCCGAGCTCGTGGAACAGGTAGAACACGAAAGCGCCGGCAACGGCGTCGTCGACGTCGTCCTCGCTCTCGTACGCACCCGCGAACGACTCGCGCAGGTCGGTGAGCAGCTCGAGGCAGAGGTCGATCGTCTTCGTGTCCGGGTCGTAGTACGCATTCGCCTCGCCGCATTCGGCGAGGCGCAGTGTGAGCTTCGGCTGCACGACGAGCGCCTTGTCGAGCTCGACCGCAATGTCCTCGAGGAAGCGCTCCTTCGCGAGCTCGTCCGCGACTTCGCGCAGCTCGCGCGACTCCACGTTCGCCTTGCCCACCACGAAACCGGCGTGCGCCGGTGCGCAGAACGCGCACGCGAGCAGCGGCAACAGGCTCCACTTCATGTGCGTTCCCCCGAATCCCCGCCGGCACGATCCCTCACTGCGCGCGCGATGACAAGCTCGTTGCCCATGGTCCGCTGAATCGGAGGTAGGCAGAGGGATCGCGACGGGATGGTGGCGGGTGGCGCCGGTCTGCAGCGAGCGCCAATAGCCAAGGCTATTGGCCGAGCGAAGACCAAGCCAGACGTCGCCGTGCCGAGCGAGCTACTGCCGTTCCTCCGATTCAGCGGGCCAAGTGCGCGAGGACGCTGGACGTGAGGCGCGGAACGAACGTCGCCGGCAGGTAGTGGCCGAGCCCGGGCACGAGCTCGACGCGCGCGTGCGGCATGGCCTTCGACAACGCCTGCGCGGCGCGCGGCGGCACGAGCGGATCGGCGTCGCCGTGCATCACGAGCACGGGACAGCGGATCGTGCGCAACAGGGCGCTGCGATCCTCGTCGGCCGTGATCGCGAGCAGCTGGCGCGCGGTGCCGTGCGGCCGGTAGGCGCGGCGCAGCGAGACCTCCAGCCGTTGCCGGATCGCGGGCACTTCGGGATCGTCGTCGCGCAGGCCACCGAGCGCCTGGAACAGGCGCGCGAAGTGGTCGAGCTGCGCGGCGAACGCGGCCGACTTCGGCGGCGGGCGCAGGAACACCGGCAGCAGCGCGAAGCTCGGCCACGGCGCGCCGCGCGAGCCCGCGTGCGACATCACGGAGACGAGCGAGCGCACGCGCGCCGGGGCGGCGGCGGTGACGCGCTGCGCGATCATCCCGCCCAGGCTCACGCCGACGACGTGGAAGTCGCCGATGCCGAGCGCGTCGGCCAGCGCGAGCGTGTCGTCCGCCATGTCCTGCAGCGTGTAGGGCGGCACGAACGGCCGGCGCAGGAGATGCGCGAGCATCGCGCGCTCGATCGACGCGTGTGGCGCCACGTGGCCACTGCCCGACAGGCCGGCGTCGCGGTTGTCGAAGCGCAGAACGCGCCAGCCATCGGCGACGAGTGCATCGACGAACGCCTGCGGCCATGCGAGCAATTGCATGCCGAGCCCCATCACGAGCACGACGTCGCCGCGGCGCGGCTCGCCGGCGAGCTCGTACTCGATCTCGAGATCGCGCCCGGGCAGCGCGACGCGCGCCATGTGGGCGTCAGCCCGCGGCGAACGCTTCGACGTCGTGGCGCGGCGCGCCGTACACGGCCGCGCGCCACCCCGCGCGGTCGAACGGGCGCCACTCTCCCTCGAGCTGCGACAGGCGATCGGCGATCGCCCAGAGCACGGCGGGATTCACGCCCATGCCGAGGTGGCTCGCGCGCACCTCGATGTTCTCGGACAGCGCGCCGCTCGGCACGAGGCTCATCGGCCACGCGACGACGCCGTCGAGGCGGCTCAGGATCGACGTCATCGGCACCTTCGGGTGGCGCTCGAGCACGGCGCGCAGGCGCGGATCGTCGGCGTCGAAGCCGCTCACCAGCTCGAACACGCGCCACGCGTTCGTGGAGCGCGGATGGCCGTTCAGCGGCGAGCCCAGCGTGACGACCGAGCGCACCTTCTCCGGCATCGCGCACGCGAGCGCGCGAGCCATCGCGCCGCCGAGCGACCAGCCCACGATGCTGACGCTGCGCTTGTGTCGCTTGTGCAGCTCGCGCACGCGCTCGCCGAGTCCGCGAACGATGTGGTCGCGCGGGCCGACGTTGAAGCCCAGCTGCCACGGATACGCTTCGTAGCCGCAGGTTTCGAGGAAGCGGCGCAGCGGCCAGGTGCTCCAGTCGTTCGCGACGAGGCCGGGCAGCACCAGCACCGGATGCCCGTCGCCGGCGGGCGCGCGCTTCAGCAACGGCCAGCTCATGAGCATCGCCGCCCATTCGGCGAACGCGCGCGCTTCCAGCGCGAGCAGCAACGCCGACGGCGCCGGCACGTGCCTGGTGGCGGCAGGCTTGCGGTGCGCGCGAGTGCGGGTGCTCGTGTTGCGCTTCTTCATGCGTCGATCCGTCGGGAAAGCTCGTTGAATGCACGTTCGATGCCGCGCGCGAGCGGTCGCGCATCGGGCAACGCATCGCGGCAGGCCAGCACGCCGAACTCCAGCCATTCGGCGTACCCGTTCACCGTGACGTTGAGGCCGAGGCCGTGCGTCACGATCGACACCGGATGGTTGTGCACGATGCGCGCCCCGGCAATGTACAAAGGTACGGGGGGACCGGGCACGTTGCTGATGACGAGGTTTCCCAGCGGCGGCAGGCGTTCGGCGACGCGGCCGCGCGCCCACAGGCGGCTCAGCCCGCTGGCCCAGACGGGCGCGGCGAACCCGGGAAAATCCTGCGGGATCAGTTCGCGGAACGTCGCGACGCGTTGCTTGATCTGCGCGGTCGCGGCGCGGATCGCCGCGAGGCGCTCGCGTGCGTCCGCGATGTGCGTCGGCAGCGGGCACTGCGTCATCGACACCTGGTTGTTGCTGGTGCCGTCGCCCGCGCTGCGCAGCGACACCGGCATCGCCGCGACCAGCGGCTGGTCGGGCAGCTCGCCGCGCTTTGCCAGCAGCTTGCGCAACGCACCCGCGCAGCACGCGAGCACGACGTCGTTGAGCGACGCGCCGGCGCGCTGCGCGAGCGCCTTCACGTCGGCCATCGGCAGCGAGGCCGTCGCGTAGCTGCGATGGGGCCCCACCTGGCCGTTGAACGGCGTGCGCGGCGCGACGAGCACGGAGTCGCGGAGGTTCGTCGCGATCTCGCGCGCGTTGCCCACTGCTTCCCGCGCCATCTTCACGCCGGCCGGGATGGCCTGGATGAGCCGCGCGAACGCATTGATCGTGCTGCGCGCCGCGACGGTCGCCACGTCGCGCCGGCGCAAACGGTCGTCGTGCTCGGTCGCGATGCGCGCGCGGGCGCGCGTCGGCGCACCGCGCGGCGCAAGGTCGAGCAGCGCCTGTGCGAGCGCGACGCCGCCCTGCCCGTCCAGCAGCGCATGGTGGATCTTCGTGTGCAACGCGAGCGAGCCGTCGGCGAGGCCGTCGATCACGCAGAACTGCCACAGCGGCCGTTCGCGCGGCAGCGGCTCGGCGTGCAGCGCAGCGACGAGGTCGAAGAGCTGCTTGTCGCCGCCCGGCGCGCGCACGCGGCGCTCGATCACGTGCTGCTCGAGGTCGATCTCCGAGCCTTCGCGCCACAGCGGATGGCCGATGTCGAGCGGCGCCGGCTCCAGCGTCCGCCGCAGCGCGGCCGCACGCGGCAGGCGCTCCGCGAGGTGTGCGATGAGCGATCGCCGGAAATCGCGCCGCCCGCGCGGCCGTTCCAGCCGCAGGAGGCTGCCCACATGCATCGGCGTGCCGGCCGCCTCGAGGTAAAGGAAGGTCGCGTCGAGGCCGCTGAGGGGAACCAGGCGATGGGGCAACGGGGCGCTCCGTAGGTCGGTCCGGAGGGTAACCGAGCCCGGCGTTCCGGGCGTTGTGCGCTGCGAGGACCGGGGTCCACGCAGGCGGACGCCTGTCTCCCCGCGGTGTACCCACTCGGCATCCCGCCTCGTCCGTACCGGGCGCGCGCCATGCCCCCGGCATGGCGCAACCGTGCCCGGTGCGACCTTTGCCGCGGCGCGAACCGCCCCCACATAACATCGCTTCGACCCACCGCTGCGGCAACCCAGTGATCGCCGACCCCAAGACCCGCCGCGCACCGGACAAGACCGAAGGCCCCGCGCTGCGCGGCTTCTTCAGCGTGTTCCGCTATTCCGGGCGCGCGCTCGGGCTGGTCTGGACCACGAGCCGCGCGCTCACGCTGCTGCTCGCGGCGCTCGCGATCGCCGCCGGCGTGCTGCCTGCCGGCGTCGCGTGGGTCGGTGCGCAGATCGTGGACGCCGTCGTGGCCGCGAGCCGCGCGTATCCGGCTGCGGACATCGCGCGCGTGTTCGAGCTGGTCGCGCTGGAAGGCCTGCTCGTCGCGGCGATCGCGGCCGCGCAGCGCGGGTTGTCGCTCTCGCAGTCGCTGCTGCGCGCGCAGCTCGGCAACCGCGTGAACGTGATGATCCTCGAGAAGGCGCTCACGCTGGAGCTGCCGCAGTTCGAGGACTCCGAATTCTACGACAAGCTCACGCGCGCGCGGCGCGAGGCGTCCACGCGTCCGCTCTCGCTCGTGATGCGCACGTTCGGTCTGGCGCAGAACGCGATCTCGCTGCTCTCGTTCGGCGCGCTGCTGATCGCGTTCTCGCCGCTCGCCGTCGTGGTGCTCGCGCTCGCCGGCCTGCCGGCGTTCATCGCGGAAACGCGCTTCTCGGGCGACGCGTTCCGCCTGTTCCGCTGGCGCGCGCCCGAGACGCGCATGCAGATGTACCTCGAGACCGTGATCGCGCGCGAGGACCACGCGAAGGAAGTGAAGCTGTTCGGCCTCGGGCCGATGCTGCTCGGCCGCTACCGCGAAATCTTCCAGCGCCTGTATCGCGAGGACCGGAACCTGACCATTCGCCGCGATGCGTGGGGCTTCGGCCTCGGCCTGCTCGGCACGCTCGCGTTCTACGGCGCCTACGCGTGGATTGCCTGGTCGGCCGTGAAGGGCGCGATCACGCTCGGCGGCATGACCATGTACCTGCTGCTGTTCCGCCAGGGCCAGGCCGCGGTGTCCGCGAGCCTCTCCGCGATCGGCGGCATGTACGAGGACAACCTCTACCTCTCCACGCTCTACGAATACCTCGAGACGCCCGTGCTGCAGACCGGCGGCAATGCCGACTCCGGCCCGCTGCCGCAGGACGGCATCCGCTTCGAGAACGTGTGCTTCACCTACCCGGGCGCGGAGCAACCGACGCTCGTCGACATCGACCTGCACATCCGCCCTGGCCAATCGCTCGCGCTCGTCGGCGAAAACGGTTCAGGCAAGACGACGCTCATCAAGCTGCTGACGCGCCTGTACCTGCCGCAGAAGGGCCGCATCCTGCTCGACGGCCGCGACCTGAACGAGTGGGACGCGAACGTGCTGCGCAACCGCGTCGGCGTGATCTTCCAGGACTTCGCGCGCTACCAGCTCGCGGTGGGCGAGAACATCGGCGCGGGCGACGTGCGCGCGTTCGAGGACGCCGAGCGCTGGAAGGAGGCGGCGGACAAGGGCATGGCGACGCCGTTCATCGAGTCGCTGCCGCAGGGCTTCGACACGCAGCTGGGGAAGTGGTTCAAGGACGGTCGCGAGCTCAGCGGCGGCCAGTGGCAGAAGGTCGCGCTCGCGCGCGCATTCATGCGCTCGCAGGCCGACATCCTCGTGCTCGACGAGCCCACGGCCGCGATGGACGCGGCGGCCGAAGCCACGATCTTCGATCACTTCCGCGCAATGGCGAAGGACCGCATCGTGATCCTCATCTCGCATCGTTTCTCCACCGTTCGCATGGCCGACCAGATCGTGGTGATCGAAGGCGGCCGCATCGTCGAGCGCGGCACGCACGACGCGCTCATGGCCGTCGACGGCCGCTATGCGCGGTTGTTCTCGCTGCAGGCACAGGGCTACCGATAGAGCAAGACGGAGGACGGAGGCCCGAGGTCGAGTACACCTCGGCGCTCCATGAACGCGCCCTCCGTCCTCCGTCCTCCTTCCTGCTTTTGGCTATGCTCGCCTGCACGACCGGGGAACAGCCATGGCGAGCGAAGCGGAACAACGCGCAGCCGGGGGCGGCTACACCGACGCCGAGTTCAACGAGGCGATGCTGCGCTCGCAGCGTTCCGATCCGCTGACCGTCGCCATCCGGCTCGGCACGCTCGTCGCCGTCTACTGGCTGCTCGCGCGCGCGATCGCGCAGTTCAAGCTGCCGGTCTCGCTGCTCTGGCTGCCGCTCGCCGCGGAGTTCCTCGCGATCCTGTGGATCGGGCGCTTCGCGATCAAGCCGTTCGTCGACTGCAAGGCGTTCGCGCGCAGCATGGGCGGCTGGTTCGCGTTCCTGTTCTGGAATGGAGTCGTGGTCGGCGCCTATGTCGCGGCGCTGGCCTGGGACTCGAACACGCGTGGCTTCGCCGGCGCGTTTGCCGAGCGCTGGGCGCTCGTGCGCGAATCCGGCATGCATTACGCCATCGCTGCAGCGATCCTCGGCCTGCTGCTCTCGAGCATCGTCGAAGTCGTGCGCTGGCGCGCCCGGCGCGGCGTCTTCGTATGGACGTCGATCATGACGAGCGGCTTCCGGATCGGCGTGCTGTTCCTCTGCGCGATGATCGCGGTCGTGCTCGGCATCGTCTTCGCCAGGTCGCTCGAACGCAGCGGCGTGAACTGGTCGTGGGTCGTGTTCGGCTTCCTGCTGTTCGTCGACCTGGCGACGCTCGTCGCCATGACGTTCTTCCATCGCGAGCTGCTGGGGAAGAAGCGCGCCGTCGTGGGAGCGACGTGAGTCGCGATCTTTTCGAAGGTCAGAGCAGTCTCCGCCCAGCCGTCCCTGGCACGTGGCGTCCGGCCCGCACATCCCTGTGCTGGCGTTCGGTCGCGCGCCCCCTCACCCCCTGGGCCCACCCATCACCGGAAGGATGGCGCCGCTGATGTAGCTCGAGCAGACGGGCGACGCGAGGAAGACGTAGGCGGGCGAGAGCTCTTCCGGCTGCGCGGGGCGGTGCATGTCGCTCTTCTGCCCGAACCCGGCGACCTTCTCCGCCGGCGAGTCCGACGGATTGAGTGGCGTCCAGACCGGCCCCGGCGCGACGCAATTCACGCGGATGCCCTTCGGCAGCAGGTTCGCCGCGAGCGATTTCGTGAACGCGTGGATCGCGCCCTTCGTCGCGGAATAGTCGAGCAGCCTTCCGCTGCCGAACAGCGCCGTCTCGGAGCCCGTATTGATGATCGACGCGCCCTCGGTGAGGTGCGGCAAGGCCGCCTTCGCCATGTGGAAATAGCCGCCGATGTTGGTGTCGAGCGTTTCCTGCAGCTGCGCTTCCGTGATGTCCTCCAGCGACTCGACGTGCTGCTGGAACGCGGCATTGTTGACGAGCACGTCCAGGCGCCCGAACTGCTTCACCGTGCGCGCGACGGCTTTCCTGCAAAAGCCGGCATCTTTTACGTCACCCGCAATCGCGAGGCAGCGCGTGCCCTCGGCCTCGACCGCGCGCCTGGTCGCCTTCGCGTCCGCGTGCTCGTCCAGGTAGACGATCGCGACGTCCGCGCCTTCACGCGCGAACAGGACGGCGACCGCGCGGCCGATGCCGGAATCGCCGCCCGTGACGATCGCCGCGAGCCCGCGCAGCTTGCCGCTGCCGCGGTAGTCCGGCGCGAGGAAGCGCGGCGCGACCTCGAGCTCGTGCTCGTTGCCGGGCTTCTCCAGGTGCTGCGCAGGCAGCGGGTTTTCCGGCTGCCGGCGCGGCCCGGCCTGCACCGGCTTGTCGCTTTCCTCCTGCGCCCGCTTCCCGGGCTTCGGCTTGCCGTCCACGCGGGACTGGATGGAGCGCTGTCTTTCCGCCGCCGCGGCCGCTCGATTGGCGGTGACGCGATTCGTGTTCCTTGCCATGGCTCGCTCCGCATGCGTGTCCGACGCGAGGCAGCAAGCGATGTGCCAGCAGGTGCTTGCCCGGCCATGGCCGCTTCGGAAAAATACGCGGATGAGCTGGCTGAGCAGACTGCGGACCGGGTTGCCTGGCGGATTCGACGAAGCCGCGTGGCGCGCCGCGCTCGCACGCCAGCTCGATGCGATCGAAGCGGAGCTGCGCGGCCTCGGCTGGTGGCAGGCGCAGGCGCCGCCGCCCGAGGCCATGCGATTCACGCGCGCGTTCGGCGCCGACACGCTCGCGTTTTCGCAGTGGTTGCAGTTCGTGTTCCTGCCGAACGCGCGCGAAGCCGTGGCGGGCCGGCGCACGCTGCCGCAACGCTCGACGGTCGGCGCCCAGGCCGTGCGCGAGTTCGACGGCATGGACGACGCCGAGCGCCTGTGCTCGTTGCTGTCGGGATTCGACTTCGCGGTCGAGCGGAAGCAGCTTCCGCCCTGATTCAACCGGACTGGACGTGCCCGCGACGCCGCGACCTGCGTTGCGGAAACCGCGCGGGCAGCCAGCGGAACAGCGCGACCATCGCCACGGCGAGCAGCAGCGCGGTCGCGGCGCAAGCGATCGCGATCGCAGGCGGCCACGCCAGGACGCGCTCGACCAAGCGCTCGACCCAGCGCAGCGGCCAGGCCACCAGCAGCCACGCGCACCACGGCAGCAGCTGCGACGGATGCGTGAGGCCGGTCTCGCGTCGTCCGAACCAGTTGCCGGCCGCCGCGATGAGCACCCATCCGCCGACGACGATCGGAACGGAACCCGCGAGCCGGAACATCCACGAACCCCGGGAGATGCGCTGGCGCTGCACCTCGGCCATCGTGGCCGCATCGACGTTGCCGAGCCTTGCGACGCCGATGTCGAACGACATCGGCATGCCGAACCGCTCGCGCAGGCGCGTTTCGCGCACGAGCTCGCCACCGCGCTGGATCGCGAACACCGTGATCTCGCCGCGCGGCACCCACGTGTAGACGCGCATGCGATCGCCCGCCTGCGGCGACGCGGGCGTACCGCTGCCCCAGAACACCTTGTGCGAGCCGTCCGTCGCCTTCGGCTGCAGGAAGGCGATCGCGTCCGCGTCGAGCGCGAAGCGCGCGTCGACCTCGACGCCGTCGAACAGCCCGGGATCGACGTCGCGTCCGTCCAGCCGCATCCGCGCCCAGCGCGTTTCGCCGTTGCGCGTGCGCCAGCCCGTCGAGGTCCGCGTCTCGTTGTTCGAGGTCGTCGTCCTGCTTTCGAGCGTGAGGTCCTCGACGCGCAGCGCGAGTCCGTCGCGCGCGACGACGTGGCCGTCGTCGAGCGTGGGCGGCGCAACGACTTCGGGCATGCCCGCGCGCAGGACCGCCTCGTGGCCGCGCTCGAATTCCGCGCGCACCTCCGCCGCAGCGAGGATGCCGGTCACGCGCACCCAGGCGCCGACGACGATCAGCGCGACGGCGACCGTCCCGAGCAGCAGGCCCTTGCGCCGGTTCACGTTCACGTGCGGTCGGTCGGCAGCGCCGGGTCGCGCGCCGCGTAGCTCATCGCGAGCGGGATCGCGGCGATGAGCGTCTCGGCGATGAGGCGCGCGAGCACGAAGCCGATCGCCCAACCCGCGACGCCCGACGCAATGAGGCTGCCCACCAGCATGAACGCGCCGTAGGCCGCGGCGAGCATGAGGAGGCCCACGACCACCGACTGTTCGGGGTGCGCGCCGAACTTCTTCGCGACGAACTCGATGCCCTTGAACGCGCCGATCGAAACGGCGAAGAACGGCATCGCGAACGGGATGCCGCCGAGGATGAGCGTGAGCACGCGCGCGCCCGCGTCGTTCGATACGGTGGAGAGCATCTGCCCGCCGTGCGACCGCCAATGCGCGACGTCGCCGACCGCGTGCACGATGCCGAGCAGCGTGGTGATGCCGAGCGCCCAGTGCAGCCTGGCGTCGATCCACGGCTGCGGCGAGCGCAGCAGCGCGAGGAAGTCGGGCCAGCCCTCGATCATCAGCAGCGACACGCTGTAGGCGCCGCCGAGCCAGACCGCGAGGAACGCGAACAGCCCGAGGCGCTCCTTCCACGGCTTCGGCTGGTCGGACCAGGCGCTGCGCGGAACGCAGAGGTGGACGATCCACGCGAGCGCGGCGAGCACGATCGCCTCCGCGAACGTGAGCGCGATCAGGTGCGCGCCGCGCACGCGCCCCGTCAGCATCATCCAGAGCACGAGGCCGTTGCCGGCCACGAGCGACGCGGCGTTCAGCGCGAACGTGCCCCAGCCGTGCGCGGGGAAGCGCTTCAGCCAGGCCTGCGCCTCGTCGCGCGTCAAGGACGTTTGCTCGGACATCGCCTGGATTTCCCCGCCGTTGCGCCCCGGCGAGCGTGCCACAGCCGGCCGGCCGGCGCTCCGGTACGATGCCCCGGGGGGAGACCACCGTGGACGAAAGCAAACCGACCTGGCGGCACCACGTGGAAGACGACGTGCTCGTCTACACCTATTCCGGCGCGCCGACGTTCGAGTCGCTGAAACAATACTCGCGCGAAACCATCCAGCACGCGACGACCAGCGGCTTCGGGAAAGTCCTGTCCGACCTCACCGGGCTCGATGCTTCGCCCGGCGCCGTCGAGCGCCTGCTGCTCGGCTCGTTCGTCGCGGAGAAGTGGCCGCGCGGCATCCGACTCGCCGTGCTCATCGCGCGCGAGATGAACACACCCGACCACCTGTTCGAGAACGCGGCTTCGCAGAAGGGCGTTCCGCTGGTCGTCACCGACTCCATCGACGAGGCCATGCGCTGGTTGCACCACACGGAAGCGAAGCGATGAGCGCGCCGGCCCTGGTCGTCGCGCGCGCGTCGCGGGTGTTCGCGACGGGCTGCGAGCGCGTCTTCGATGCGTGGCTCGATCCCGCGATGATCAAGCGCTGGTTCGGCCCGGGCCTCGGGCCGGTGACGATCGCCGAGGTGCAGGCGCGCGTCGGCGGCCGCTTCGCGATCGTCCAGCGCCGCAACGGCGAGGACGTCGCGCACGGTGGCAGCTACGAGGAGCTCGCGCGTCCGCACCGCCTCGCGTTCACCTGGGAAGTGCCGCCGGGGTCGAAGGACCGCAGCCGCGTGCTCGTCACCACGACACCCGAAGGCGACGGCTGCCGCTGCGACGTCGCGCACCAGATGGACGCGCAATGGCGCGAGTTCGTGCCGCGCGGCGAGCAGGCGTGGGCGAAGATGCTCGCAGCGATGTCGGAAGCGCTGGGCGGCTGAGGAGTTTCACTACCGAGGACTGCATCCCTGCGGCCCTCCATTCGGCATCCCTGCCTCATCCGAACTTCGGCGCACGCGATGCCACCGGCATCGCGTCGGCGCGCCTACGTTCGACCATGGCAGTCCTTGAATTTCCGCCCTGACCCGCAGTGGCAGGGATCGTTGCGGCCGGTCTTGGGCTGCTCTCGGCGGAACGGCTCCTGCGGCGTGCCGGCATACCCTTCGCTACGCAGCTGGTCGAGGTCCGACAGCAGGAACGGCAGCTGGCCGAGGATCTCGAGGCGGCGGCCGAAGGTCGGCGCGGCATCGCTCTCGTCCGGGAGATCCAGCAGCTCGTCGAGGTCCTCGAGGTCGTCGGAGAGGCCTTCGATGTCCTTCTCCATGCGTTCCCAGGCGGCGGGCTTCAGCTCGCGGCCGCGCAGGAAGCCGAGCGACCACAACGCGCCGACCGGTTCGTCGGTGCTCTCGGCATCGACTTCGTCCTCTTCCGCGAACGCGACGAGCGGCATCACGTCGTCGTCGGCCTGCTCGCCGCGCCACGCGATGCGGCGCTGCACGTCGCGCACGAGCGCGGAGAGCAGCTCGCCGGCGAGCTTCCGCTGCGCGGGCGACTCCCACTCGGCCGCGTCGCCCCACACCTGCATGTCGATCTCCTCGCGCGTCGCCGGTTCGGCGGCCACGGCGAGCGCGCACAGGAAACCGTCGAGCATCTCGATGTCGCCGATCAACGACTCGTCGTCGGGGTCGTTGCGCAGCAGCAGCGCCTGCAGCTGTTCGATCTGTTCGTCGCTGAATTTGTCCATCTATCCGGCCTCTCTCCGTGCGCGCGAAGGATACGGGCGAATGGTGCTAACGTCACGGCATGTCGGGTGAACGCTTCCGCGCCTACGACACCGCCGCGCTCGAGCCCGTCGTCGACGCGATGGCGCGCGGCGCGCTGGCGCTGCTCGACCGGACGCCGACGACGCTGCTCGGCATGCTCCGGCGAGGCGCACCGCTCGCCGACCGCCTGCTCGCCGGCATGCGGGCGCACGATGCGCGCATCGACGTCGCGCGGCTCGACCTCCAGGTCAAGCGCTACTCCGACGACCTGCACCTGCTGCACCCGGACACGGCGCTCGCGGCGCCCGTCGGCGCGAACGTCGAGGGCCATCGCGTGCTCGTCGTGGACGACGTGCTGTACCAGGGACACTCGCTCTATCGCGTGTTCGACTGGCTGCGCGCGCAGCGTGCGGCATTCGTGCACGGCATCGTGCTGGTCGATCGTTGCTGCACCGTGCTGCCCGTGCACGCCGACGTCGCGGGACTGCGCCTGCAGATCGCGCCGCACGACGTGATCGAATGTTCGGTGCCGCCGTACGAAGGCGAATTCGCGATCGACATCTGGCGGCCCGGATAGTGGATGTGGGAGCGACCCGGTCGCTCCACGACGGCATCAGGGACGAGCAGCCTCGATCAGCCGCTGCCAGCCCGCGATGAACCCAGCGTAGGCGGCAGGTTCCAGCATCTCCGCGACCAGCTTCGCGCCCGCGTCCCTCAGCGGCGTGAGCGTGTACGTCACCGTGACTTCCGTGCGGTCGACGTCGAGCGCGCGGCAGCAAACGTCGACTAGGCCCATGTGCGAGCCGTGCGCGAGGCGCGCGTAGCTCGCCTGGCCCGCCGCGCGGTCGAACGCGACCACGATCCAGTGCGTGTGCACGCCATCCGCGTTCGTGGTCGCGAACACGCTGCCGCGTTCTTCATGGCCGCTGATGAGCTCAGGCGACCAGCCCGGCGCCCACGCGCGCTCGCCGAGCGCCGTGAAGCGGTCCATCGCAGCCGCCAGCGGCTGCGCGAGCACGAAGCTCGCGCTGCAAGATCGCGGCGGCGGCGGGATCGCGACGTCGTTCACGGCCGGGACGCGGTGTACGCCGCGCGTCCGTCGACCCACGTCGCGAGCACCTTCGTGTCGCGCAGCGCGCGCGGCGCGACGGCGTACGGATCGCTCGCGACGACGACGAAGTCGGCGCGCTTGCCGGGCGCGATCGCGCCGAGCGTCGCCTCGTCGAAACCCGCCCACGCGGCGTCGGCCGTGAAGCCGCGAATCGCTTCGTACGTCGAGACGCGCTGGTCGGGATACCAGCCGCCGGCCGGTTTCTCGTCCGCGTCCTCGCGCGTGACGGCGGAATAGATGCCCCAGAACGGATTCACGTCCTCGACCGGGAAGTCGCTGCCGAACGCGAGTCGCACGCCGGCGTCGCGCATGCGCCGCCACGCGTACGCACCGAGGATGCGCTGCGGCCCGACGCGCGCCTCGGCCCACGGCATGTCCGACGTCGCATGCGTCGGCTGCATGCTCGCGATCACGCCGAGCGTCGCAAAGCGCGGGATGTCGTCGAGTGCGACGACCTGCGCATGCTCGATGCGCCAGCGCAGGTCGGCCGTGTTGCCCGTGAGGTGCCTCGCGTACGCGTCCAGCGTGACGCGGTCGCCGCGGTCGCCGATCGCGTGCGTCGCCACCTGCACCTTGCAACCGAATGCCTTGTCGACAGCGGCGTCCAACGCCTTCTCGTCGGTCACGAGCAGGCCCTGGTTGCCCGCGTCGTCGGAATAGTCGGCGAGCAGCGCGGCACCGCGGCTGCCGAGCGCGCCGTCGGCGTACAGCTTCACGCCGCGCATCTTCAATCGTTGCGATCGATGCGCGTACAGGCCGTTCGCGCAGAGGTCGGCGAGGGCCGGGCCGTCGCCGTCCGCGTACGCGACCACGCGCACGGGCATGCGGCCTTCGTCGGCGCGCTTGCGATAGAGCGCCATCAGCTCGCGCGACACGCCCATGTCGTGCACGCCCGTGAGGCCCGCCGCGAGCATGTGCGTGAACGCGCGGCCGAGCGCGCGGTCGGTCGTTTCCGGCGACGTCACCGGCACGACCTCGTTCACGAGGTTCATCGCGCCGTCGACGAACACACCCGTCGCTTTGCCGCCGCTGCGCTCGATGCGGCCACCGCCCGGCTGCCAGTCGCCGGAAAGGTCCTTCTTCACGAACTTGAGCGCGGCGCTGTTCGCCCACGCCGCGTGGCCGTCGACGCGCTCGATCCATACCGGGCGATCGGGAAACGCGGCGTCGAGGTCGGCCGCGGTCGGGAACACCTTCTCGGGCCAGTCGTTCTGGTCCCATCCGCGGCCGAGCAGCCATTCGCCCTTCGGCAGGTCTTTCGCGTACGACTGCAGCCGCGCGACGACGTCGGCCTTGCTCGTCGTGCCCTCGAGCTGCGCCTGCATGAGCCCGAGCCCCAGGCCGAGTACGTGGCCGTGCGCGTCGATCAGGCCGGGCAGCACGACGTGGCCCTTCTCGTCCTGCGTGCGCGCCCCCGGATATTTCGCGGCGAGCGCGTCGCGCGTGCCCACGGCCAGGATGGCGCCGGCTTCGTCGAACGCAAACGCCTCGGCGAACGGCTGCGCCGGGTCCATCGTGACGACGCGGTCGGCGACGACGATCTCCACGCGCTCGGCCGCGACGGCCGGATTCGCAAGAAACGCAACGACGAGCGTCGCAGCGATGATAAGGCGATGACGCGCCATCGGCGGCTCCTGCCAGCGAGGAAGGCGCGAAGCATAGCGCCGCAACGGTTCGGCGCGCGCTTGCGTCGGCATGGCTTCCGCCACGCTCCGTTGGTCGCCGCGCGGGCGTACAAGGGAAGCGGGCTACCCGGGGAAATGCCATGGCCGTCCGCTTCACGCTCAACGGCAAGGCGACGTCGTTCGACGGCGACGCCGACATGCCGCTGCTCTGGTACCTGCGCGACCACGCGCGGCTCACGGGCACGAAGTTCGGTTGCGGCATCGCCGCGTGCGGCGCCTGCACGGTGCACGTCGACGGCGCGGCGCAACGCTCGTGCGTGACGCCGCTGCGCGCGATCGAGGGCCGCGCCGTGCGCACGATCGAGGGCCTCGCCGACGGCGACCGGCTGCACGCGGTGCAGCAGGCCTGGATCGAGGAAGACGTCGCGCAATGCGGCTACTGCCAGGCCGGCCAGATCATGGCGGCCGTCGACCTGCTCGCGAAGACACCCGACCCGAGCGACGAGCAGGTCGCGTCGCTCACCAACCTCTGTCGCTGCGGCACCTACCCACGCATCCGCAAGGCGATCAAACGCGCCGCGGCGGCGCTGAAGGAAGAATCGTGAGCGCGCAGCTGACGCGCCGCGCATTCCTCGCGATCGGCGCGAGCGCCGCCGGCGGCCTGCTGTTGCGCGGCAGCGCGTTCGCGGCCGACCGCCCGCGTGACGCCGCCGAAGCATCGGCCCAGCTCGGCGTGCTCGTGCGCATCGAGCCCGACGGCACGATCGTGATCGGCTCGCGCCAGCCGGAGATGGGCCAGGGCGTGAAGACATCGCTGCCGATGCTCGTGGCGGAAGAGCTCGACGCCGACTGGTCGCGCGTGCGCATCGAGGAATTGCCGCTCGGGCTGGTCGCGATCGCCGAGGAACCGGGTGTCACGTGGAAGTACGGCCCGCAGGGCGCGGGCGGCAGCACGTCGATCCCGGAAGGCTGGGGCGACCTGCGCCCGGTCGGCGCCGAGGCGCGCCGCCTGCTCGTGCTTGCTGCAGCGGCGGAATGGAACGCCGAAGCCGCGACGCTCACCACGTTCGCCGGCACCGTGAAGCATCCGGACGGTCGCACGCTCACCTACGCCGAGCTCGCGCCGAAGGCGGCGAAGATCGTGCCGCCGAAGGATCCCGCGCCGCTGAAGGATCCGGCGCAATACCGCCTCATCGGAACGCCGCAGCGCGTGGTCGATGCGCGCGAGATCGTCACCGGTCGCGCGCAGTACGGCCTCGACGTGTTCCCGGAAGGCGCGCTCGTCGCGGTCGTCGCGCGCTGCCCGTACTTCGACGGCGCGATCGAATCGTGGGATGCGTCCGAGGCGAAGAAGATCCCCGGCGTGCGCGACGTCGTCGTGCTGCCCGGCCCGAAGCCCGGCGAGCCGTATGCGCAGAACCTCGCGACCGGCCTCGCCGTGATCGCGGACGACACGTGGTCCGCGATCCGCGGGCGCAATGCACTGAAGGTGTCGTGGACGAAAGGCCCGTGGGCCGACGAGACGAGCGCGAAGCTCGACGCGCAGGCCGCCGGCCTGCTGCGCGGCAAGGGCAAGGTCGTCCGTCGGGACGGCGACCTCGCGGGCGCGAAGGCGAAGGCGGCCCGCACGGTGGAGGCGACGTACCGCGTGCCGTTCGTCGCGCACGCGACCATGGAGCCGCAGAACGCGTACGCGAAGGTGGAAGCCGACCACGTGACGGTGGTCGGCTCCATGCAGATGCCGAGCGGCGCGTCGCGCGTCGCGAACGCGATCACCGGCGTGCATCGGCTGAAGATCGACGTGCGCGCCGCGCGCCTCGGCGGCGGCTTCGGCCGGCGCCTCACGAACGATTTCGTCGCGGAGGCGGTGCTCATCGCGAAGGCGACGGGCAAGGCGATCAAGCTCGTGTGGACGCGCGAAGACGACATGCGCCACGACTTCTACCGGCCGTTCGGCGTGCACGCGATGACGGCGACGCTGGACGGCGACGGCAAGGTCACGGGCTGGGCGCAGCGCCTGGCGAGCGCAGCGAAGTACTACCGCCGCGCGGACGTGGCGCCGGGCGACGAGTGGCAGTCCGAGATCTACCCGGACGACTTTCCCGCGCAATGCGTGGCGAACCTCGAGTACGAATGGCTCGACGTGAAATCCGGCATCGCGCGCGGCTCGTGGCGCGCGCCCGCGCACACGGCGAACGCGTTCGCCAACGAGAGCTTCATCGACGAGATCGCGCACGCGACGAAGCAGGACGCGGTCGCGCTGCGCCTGGCCATGTACGGCGCGCCGCGCGAGCTCGCGTACACGAACCACGGCGGCCCGGTGTTCGACACCGGTCGCATGGCGAACGTGTTGCAGGTCGCGGCCGACCGGATCGGCTGGGGCCGCAAGGTGGCCAGGGGGCGCGGCATCGGCATCGCTGCCCACTTCACGTTCGGCGGCTATGCCGCGCATGCGATGGAAGTGTCGGTCGCGAAAGGCGGCGAGTACCGCATCGAGCGCTGCGTTTGCGCGGTGGACGTGGGCCGCGTCGTGAACCCGCTCGGTGTCGAGGCGCAGATGATGGGCGGCACGATCGACGGCATCAGCACGGCCGAGGGCCTGGAGATCACGATCCGCGACGGCCGCGTCGTCGAAGGTAATTTCAACGACTACCCGCTGCTGCGCAGCGCGCGCGCACCCGACGTCGAGGTGCACGTGGTGAAGAGCGACAAGGCGCCCAGCGGCGCGGGCGAGATGGGCATCCCCACCGCCGCGCCGGCGCTCTGCAACGCGATCTTCGCGGCGACCGGCGTGCGCATCCGGTCGCTGCCGATCAGGGACCAGCTGAAAGCCGCCTCGAGGGCCTGAAGTGCTCGCCACCGCGCTGGTCTTCGTCGCCGCCAACGCCGTCGACGGCAAGCCCGTCACGCAGGTCGTGGACTCGTACCCGGCGCCTTCGCCGGACGGGAAGACGCTGTTGTTCCAGTCCAATCGCAACGGCCGCACGGCGCTCTACACGAGCGCGATCGACGGCTCGGGCGTGAAGCTGCTGCTCGACTCGGGCGACGACCCGAGCGTCGCCGCGTGGTCGCCCGACGGCAGGCGCATCGCGTTCGCGGCCACGGTCGAGGGCGACCAGCCCGACATCTTCGTGATGGATGCGGACGGAACGAACCGCAAGCGCCTCACGACCGACCGTGGCGACGATTCGCATCCGCACTGGTCGGCCGACGGCGAGCGCATCTACTTCAATTCGGCGCGCACCACGCCCGACCGCAAGGCCGGGTGGTCCGACCAGTGGCACGAGGTCTTCAGCATGCGCGCGGACGGCAGCGACGTGCGCCAGCACACGCACTGCCGCGCGGTGTGCACGTTCGGCTCGCCGTCGCCGGACGGCAGGCGCATCGCGTACCGCAAGGTCGTGGCGACGCCGGGCTTCGACTGGGCACTCGCGCCGATGGCGAGCAACAGCGAAGTGTTCGTCGCGAACGTCGACGGCAGCGGCGAGCGCAACCTCTCGAACAGCGCTGCGTTCGACGGCTGGCCGGCGTGGTCGCCGGACGGTACGCGCATCGCATTCGCGTCGAATCGCGCGGGGCCGGCGAGCGTCGGGCAGCTCTACCTGGTCGGCGTCGACGACGGCACGCTGGTGAAGCTCAGCGACGGGCCGAGCCACGCCCAGCCTGCGTGGACACGCGACGGACGTGCGATCTTCGCGTATCGACTCTGGGAAGGCGAAAGCTACGAGTTCGGCGGGATCGTCCGGTTCGAAGTCAGCGCGGAATCCCCGGATCCTCGCTGATGTCGTTCGGGATGATGTCGTCGAACTGCTGCGGCACGGGTTCGCTTTCGCATTCTTCCGCGATCGACCGCGCCTTGCACTTCGGCAGGTTCACGCCCTGCAGGATCAGCGCCGCGGGCGGGAACTTGCGCACGATCTTCTGGCCGAGGTTCTCGCCGTCGGGCGCCCAGTACTTCTCGAAGCGCGTGCGCTCGTCGCTGATCGCGCGCTTGTGCTTCATGAACTCCGGCTCCTGCGGCACGGGCGCCTGGAAATCGGGCACCGGCTTCTCGCCGGCGGCATCGAGCACGTCCTGCGACAGGCGCACCGAGCCGTCGCTGTTGAACAGCTTGATCGGCGGCGGCTCCGGCTTGGCTTCGCTCCAGGTCACCGCCATCGCCGGCTCGCGCCGCGCGGGTGCGGCGGCCGGCGGCGGTCGCGTTGGATTGTGCGGCACGGGCGTCGCGCGCGTCGTGTCGACGGTCGCCACCGGCTCCTCGGGCGCGGCTTCGACCGGCGTCATCGGCGGCTCGGGATCGGCGAACGTCACTTCGAGCACGGACTCCCGCGGTTCCGCGAGCGGTGACGGCTCGAGCCGCATCGCGTACGCGAGCGCGAGCAGCAGCAACAGGTGCGCGAGCGCAATCAGCGCCCACGCGATGCGGCGGCGACGCGGATCCTCGCCGGCATCCTCGAAGCGCGGGCGCGCGCGCCACGCGCGGGCCGCCTTCGCGTCGTACTCGACGAGCGTCGCGGGATCGGTCGCAGGGAGCGGCTGCACGCGCGCCGGTGCGCGCGCATCGGCGAGCGCGTCGTTGAGCGCAGCGATATCGACGCGACGGCGCGCCGCGGCATCCCTTCCCCGTCCCATGGCGCGACCGTAGCGAGTCGCGCCGTAATGCCTCGTTAAACCGGCGTCGACGCAAACCGGCTGCGTTTCGGATTCGTTCAGCCGGGAATTCGCTCGGCCTTCCATGGCCCGGGCTCGCCCCGTTGGAGCGACCCATCGGCCATCCATGGCCTCAGCCGACCCGCGCAGCAGTCGCCGACAGGCGACTGCTCGGCGCGCGAGTCGACGCCGCAGGTCACGCTGCTGCAACCGGATCAGTACACCGGACGCACGTCCACCGCGACGCGCACGCGATTGCCCGGGTGCGCGTTCGTGCGCATGTGGCCGACGCGGCCGTGGTAGTCGTAGGTCACGTCGTACGCGACGACGCGCTCTTCGGTCCGGTATTCGGTGCGCGTCTCGCAGCGCTGCTCGTAGCCGCGATGCACGGTGCCACCCGCGTCGACGTAGCCGCCGCGACGGCGCGCATTGTTCGCGGCGATCGAGCCGCCCGCGACGGCGCCGACGATCGTGGCCGCCTTGCGGCCGTCGCCCTTGCCGACCTGGTTGCCGAGCGCGCCACCGATCAGCGCGCCGAGGATGGCCGGGCCGGTGGTGTCGCGGCGATAGCCGGGCTCGTACACGTAGCGCGGTTCGTAACGTTCGACCGGCTGGTCGTAGCAGACTTCGCGCGGCACGGGCTCCTCGTAGCGATCGAGGATCGGGTCGACGCGCACCACGCGCGCCCAGTCGTACTGGTCTTCGTCGTACGGGCCGTACGCCGACGCGGAGCCGGCGGCGGCGATACCGAGGGCGAGCGCGGTGGCGGTGAGGATGCGGTTCATGGCGAGCTCCTTCTTCTTCTCGTTCGGGGCACTGTGCGAACGATTCTGCGTCGCCGCGGTTAACCGCTTCTGAATACGCCTGCGTGCGTGTAACTGCCGTTCAGGTGGCCGTCGCCCCGCGCGATGTGGATCGCGATTCGCCATCGCTCCGCGAAAGCCATCCGTGGCGCGCACGTCCAGTCGCCATCCCTGGCTCCTCCGATGTCGCTAGGCGCGCGACATCGACCACGTCGCGGCCAGCTCCGCCACGCGCGCTGCGTCGCGCCCGAGCAGCGGCCCGACGTGGCTCGCGCCGGGCAGCAGCACGAAGTCCGCGCGCCAGGCGTGAGCGAAGCCACGCGTCGCCTCGGGCGGCACGTCATGGTCGCGTTCCGATGCGAGCACGAGCACGCGGCACGCCGGGCGCGCCGGCAGCGTCGCTGCGCGCGCGTCGGCGAGCACGGCAGCGGATTCGTCGCGCCAGCGCGTGGCGGCGTACAGGACTGTCGCATCGTCGGCATCGGGCAGCGCGCGGCGCGTGCGCGCGAGCGACGTGCGCGACCACGGCACGATGCCGTCGACCACGTCGTCGCGCGCAGCAACGGTGCCGGGCAGCAACGGGTTGACGAGCACGAGCGCCGACGCGGCGAGCTCGTCCGCGAGCTGCATCGCAAGCAGCCCTCCGAGGCTCGCGCCGACCAGCACGCGCGGCGTCGGGAGTGTCCCGGCCGCTTCACGCAACTGCGCGGAGTAGTCGGCGAGCCGCGTCGTGCGCAGGCCAGCGACTGCCGGCACGAGCTCCGGCGCGAGCAGCCGCGCGCCGTGCGCCCGGAGCACGCGCGCCCACGCGTTCCATTCCCAAGCGCCGCCGCCGGCGCCGTGGACCAGCAAGGCATTGATCGACATGGGCGCATTGTCGCCGTTCGCCGCATGTTGCAGCGCACCGAAATTCGTCCTTGACCGATCGCGCAGCGGGCAGCAGGCTATGGACGCGACGACCGGTAAGCCTTCGTCGCACCCGCCATGACCGACACGCGCGAGGCCGTTGCACTCGCGTAGCGGCGTCTGCTCCGCGCGGCCGACCATGACGTTCCCAGCCCACACGGAAGCGATTCCGATACGCAGGAGAACCTCATGCCGTCCTACACCACCGATACCATCCGCAACGTGGCCCTCGTAGGCCACCAGGGCGCCGGCAAAACCACGCTGTTCGAAGCCCTGCTGCATGCCGGCGGCACGATCCAGACGGCAGGCTCGGTCGAACGCGGTACCACGGTCTCCGATTTCGACCCGATGGAGAAGGAGCGCAAGCACTCCGTCGGCACGGCAGTCGCCTCGATCGACCACGGCGGCGTGCACGTAAACCTCATCGACACGCCCGGCTACCCCGATTTCCGCGGCCCGACGCTCTCGGCGCTCGCCGCGGTCGAGACCTGCGCGATCGTCGTGAACGGCCACAACGGCGTGGAGTTCAGCACGGCGCGCATGATGGAGTACGCGAAGGCGCGGCGGCTGTGCCGCTTCCTCGTCGTCAACAAGATCGACGGGACGAACGCGCGCCGCGTGCTCGAGTCGCTGCGCGAGACGTTCGGCCCGGAATGCCTGCCGCTGAACCTGCCTGCGCAGGACGGCAAGTCGGTCGCCGACTGCTTCTTCCGCAAGGACGGCACGTCCGACCTCGGCCCGGTCGCCGAATGGCACCAGAAGATCATCGACCAGGTGGTCGAGATCAACGAGGACGTGATGGGCAAGTACCTCGAGGAAGGCGAAGCCGGCCTTTCCGGGCAGCAGCTGCACGACGCCTTCGAGCAGTGCCTGCGCGAAGGCCACCTCGTGCCGGTGTGCTTCGTGTCCGCGCGCACCGGCGCCGGCGTGAAGGAGCTGCTCGACCTCATCGAGAAGCTCGCGCCGAACCCGGCCGAGGCGAACCCGCCGCAGTTCGTGAAGGGCACGGGCGCGAACGCGGAAACGATCGAGCCGCACCCGGCACCGAACAAGCACGTGATCGCCGACGTCTTCAAGATCGTCAACGATCCGTTCGTGGGCAAGCTCAGCGTGTTCCGCGTCTACCAGGGCACGGTGAAGAAGGACACACAGCTCTACATCGACGACGGCAGCAAGGCGTTCAAGGTGGGCCACCTCTTCAAGCTGAAGGGCAAGGACCACGTCGAGATCGATGCGGCGATCCCCGGCGACATCGCGGCCGTCGCGAAGGTGGAGGAGATCCACTTCGACGCGATCCTCCACGACAGCCACGACGAAGACCAGATCCACCTCAAGCCGATTGACTTCCCGCACCCGATGTTCGGCATCGCGATCGAGCCCGCGCACAAGGGCCAGGAGCAGAAGCTCGCGACCGCGCTGCACAAGCTGTGCGAGGAAGACCCGTGCCTGCGCGTGGAGCACAACAAGGAGCTCAACGAGATGGTGGTGCGCGGCCTCGGCGAGCTGCACCTGCGCCTGTCGCTCGAGCGCATGAAGGAGCGCTACGGCGTCGAGGTGAAGTCGCGCCCGCCGCGCGTGGCGTATCGCGAGACCGTCAGCAGCAAGGCGGACGGCCACCACCGCCACAAGAAGCAGACCGGCGGCGCGGGCCAGTTCGGCGAAGTGTTCCTGCGCATCGAGCCGCTGCCGCGCGGCACCGGCTTCGAGTTCGTCGACGAGGTGAAGGGCGGCACGATCCCGAACCAGTTCCTGCCCGCGATCGAGAAGGGCGTGCGCCAGGTGCTCGAGCACGGCGCGGTGGCCGGCTACCAGCTGCAGGACGTGCGCGTGATCGTGTACGACGGCAAGTACCACCCGGTCGATTCGAAGGAAGTCGCGTTCGTGACGGCCGGCAAGAAGGCGTTCATCGACGCGATCACGAAGGCGCGGCCGATGATCCTGGAGCCGATCGTGAACCTGGACGTCGAGATCGCCGACGCGCACATGGGCGACGTCACGGGCCGGCTCGCCAGCAAGCGCGCGCGCATCAACGGCACGGACTCGCTGCGCGGCGGCGAGATCGTCGTCAAGGCGCAGGTACCGCTCGCCGAAATCGGCGAGTATTCCAACGAGCTCAAGGCGATCACCGGCGGCCAGGGCCGCTACACGATCGAGTTCTCGCACTACGAGCCGGTGCCGCCGCAGGTGCAGAAGCAGCTCACCGACGCGTTCAAACCGAAGCACGAGGAGGAATGACCATGAAGAACACCACGAAGGCCATGCTCGCCATGCTGCTCACGCTGGTCGCGGGCGTTGCGCTCGCGCAGCAGGAAAACCGTTCGCCGCTGGACGGCAAGGGCAAGGGCAGCGGGCAGGAACAGCAGCAACAGCAGCAGCAGGACCAGTCCAAGCAGCAGGACCAGGGCCAGCAGGGCGACGAAGACCAGGAAATGGAAGACCAGGGCAGCGGCAACGAGCAGCCGAAGTAGTATCCGCCCATGCGGATGCCGCCCTGCGGGCGATTCGCCCATCGCCCACAGGGTGGGCTCCCACACCGGAGTGCCAGATGGCCTGGGACCTGAGCGTCATCCGCAGCGAAGGCGGCCTGTTGCGCCTGAAGCTGTCGGGCGCCGTGGACGCGACCGCGACGAACGCGCTGAGCGCCGCGCTCTCCGAGCACGCGCGTCGCAGCGACTGCCGCCGCGTGCTGCTCGATGCGCGGCCGCTCGGCGAGACGCCCGACCTCGCCGAAGTGTTCGAGGCGATCGAGCGTCGCCCGTCGTTCCGCCGCCCGACGAAGCTCGCGATCATCCGCGACGGCGATCCGGCGCCCGCGCGCCGCCGCATGATCGGCGAATCCGAGGCGCGCAGCTTCGCCACGCCCGAGCGCGCCGAGCGCTGGCTCGCCGAAATGCGCGAAGAGCCTGCGGACTGACGCGCGCGCGAAGCCCGCGCGTCATCCCGAGGCCGCAGGCCGAGGGATCCCATTTCCCCTACCACTCCGATCGAACCCATGCGCATCCTGCACGTCGCAATCGTCGCACTCGCCCTCGCCGCCTGCTCGAAGCCCGCGCCGCAGGCGCCCGCCGCGCCCGCGAACAGTGCTGCCGCCGAATCGGACCTCGCCGGCTATCGCCAGCTCGTCGCCGCCGGCAGCAACGAGATCGCCGTGACCATGGGCAACCAGATCCTGCGCAAATACCCGGGCACGCCGGCGGCGAAGGAAGTCGAGGCCAGCATCGCGAAGGTGCAGCAGGCGGCGAAGGAAGGTGCCGACGCGAAGCGCATGGCGGCGCTCTGGTCGTACCAGTCGACCACCGCATCGGACGGCAAGCCGCAGGAGTCCGCCTCGATCTACGCGAGCGAGCCGCGCGGCAAGCCGCAGGAAATCCGCCTGATCCTGCGCCGCCACCCCGAGTGGGGACAGAGCGTCTACCTGTTCTCGTACGGCAAGGGCTTCAAGTGCGGCAGCGCGTGCACGGTCTCGCTGAAGTTCGGCGACGGCCCCGAGGAGAAGTGGGCCGCGTTCGCGCCGGAAACCGGCGAGCCCGCGATCTTCATCAAGGACGACGTGAAATTCCTCGCGCGACTGCCCGGCACGAAGCGCCTCGCGATCACCGCGACGCACGTCGACGAAGGCCCGATCGTCCTGGTGTTCGAAACGGGTGGCTACGACGCCAGGCAGTTCAAGTCGCTGGCGAACTGAGGAGTCGACGAACTCATTGGCGCGGTGCATGGATGCACCGCCGCGCGCGACGTCGCGCGCGGCCGGAGGCGAGTCCGGACCTGCGCCGGACTCGCCGCGCCTGAGAAAGTCCAGGACGGACTTTTTCAGGCTATTCGGAAAATTCCCAGGACCACGTGCGCCCCGTCACCTGGTTCGCAGTGGCCGGCTGCCCGGCGCCGCTGATGATGTAGAAGCGGTTGCCCACGATCGCGCCCGGCAGGCCGTGCAGCGGCGCCGGCATCGTGCCCTGGTTGCGCCAGAACTGCTGGCCGGCCGTGTACACCTCGAACGCGGTTTCGATGCGGAACGGCTGCTGCGAGATGATCTCGCCGCCGGTCGCGTAGATCAGGTCGCCCGACGCGGCCGCCGCGAAACCGGCATGCGCGCGCACCATCGGCGGCCCGAAACGCCAGCGCTCGGTCACGGGGTCGAAGATCGCGACGGTGTTCGTCTCGGGCGTGCGGCCGCCCATCACCCAGACTTCGCCGAGGAACGCGACGACCTGGCCGTGGTCGCGCTGGCGATCGTTCGGCGCCGGGATCGTGCGCAACGCGCGGCGGCGCGGATCGTATTCGTACAGCACGCCGTCGACGTCGCTCATGTACGCGCGGCCATTGAGCACGGCCGCCTGGCTGCCGTAGAGCGCCGGCAGCTCGTTCGCGTCTTCCCAGCGGTTGTTCGCGATGTCGTAGCGGAAGCCGCGCACGTCGTTGTTGCCGCCGCCCTGCGGCGATCCGCCGGTGTAGTAGACGTAGCCTTCGAAATGGAACGCGGCCATGTGGTCGCGCCCGGCCGGCAGGTCGGGCAGCTCGGTCCAGGAATCGCTCGTCGCGTCGTAGCGCTTGAATCCGCGCGGGTCGCCGAAGCCGCCGGTGACGTAGATCTGGTTGCCCACGGTCACGGCCGCATGTTCGGACTGCGGCACGGACGGCATGCGCGCGCGCTCCGTCCATGCGCCCGACGTCGGCGGCTCGCGCGTGGCGAGGCATGGCGCGCTCGCGAGCCCGGTGAGCCGCGCGGCATTGCGCGTGCCGCTGCCGTAGCCGGCGACGGTCGACGCGTAGGTCACGGTCAGCGCGTCGCAGGAATCGAACGCCAGCGTCATGCGTCCCCACGGCCGACGCTCGATCGCCGCTGCGTCGAATGCGTCGCCGAAGCGCGTGCCGCGCAGCTGCAGCGTATCGGTGACCTCGTAGGTCTCGCCGTTGCGCTCGGCGATGCCGAACAGCCACGCCTGCCGGCCCTGCGGGTCGTAGGTGAACCAGTAGACGACGCCGCGGCCGTCGGCGAGCTCCTCGAGGATCCAGCCTTCGCCCGCACGCGACGGCACGTACCACGCACCGCTCTTCGCACGCAGGCCCGCGGCGGAGCGGCCGCCCGTCGACGTGAGCCGCTTCGTGGTGCCGGTGCAATCGAGCTCGTCGAGCGCCGTGAGCCGCGTGAGCGGGCGCGAACCGTTGCCGAAACCTGCGGGCCCGTTCCACGACAGCGTGACGGTGTTGCAGTCCGCGAACGCGAGCTCGAGCGTGCCCCAGCGATCGAGCTCGACCGCCGCGGGATCGAACGCGTCGCCGAAGCGCGCGCCCTGCGGGCGATACACGTCGGTGAACGTGATGCGGTTGCCGTTCGCGCTGCCGCCCTGCGCGATCAGCCACGCCTGCTCGCCCGCTTCGCCGGTGAGCGGGTACGTGAACCAGAACGCGATCGCGCGCCCGTCCGGCAACCACTCGAGGATGATGCCCTCGCCGCTGCGCGAGGGCGCGAAGAACGAGCCGCTCGCCCACGGGCCGATCCATTGCGGGTTGACGGCCTTGCCGGCGGGCACGAACGGCGTCGCCTTGCCCGACAGGAAATCGAGCTTCGCGGGATGCGGCGTATCGCACGCGATCGCGGGCAGGATCGTTGCGAGCGCGAAGACGCCCGCGACGGCGGCACGGCGGATGAGATTTCTGATCCTGTCCATGGCTGCTTTCCGCGCTCGGTGTGGAGAGAGCTTTCTACGATCCTCGTCGTAGGTCAACCCGCGCGCGGGTTGCGGCAATTTGTGCAACGCTGGAAATTCAGGGACACGAAGGAATGGCCATGAGCCGATGCCGGATCGGGTTGCTGTTCACCGCTGCGGCGTTCGCCTGCGGCAGCGCACAAGCGGTTTCGCTGTCGTCGCGCGGCACCGGGCAGGTGCTGTTGTTCCCCTACTACAGCGCCGAGGCGGGCCAGCAGACGCTCGTCACGATCGTGAATCCCACGTCCAGCGCGCGCGCGCTGCGCGTGCGCTTCGCGGAAGCGCGCAACGGGAAGGCAGTCTTTTCGCTCAGCGTGTACCTCGCCGCGAACGACACGTGGACGGGGGCGGTCTATGCGCCGGCCGCCACCGGCGCCGCGCAATTCGTGAGCTTCGATCGCTCGTGTGCGCTCGCGACGACGGACGCGCCGCTCGCCGTGGGCGTGCCGGTCACGTTCTCGACCGCCGCGTACACGGGCGCGAACCGCGACTGGAGCGAGGCCGGCACGCCGGCCGCGCTCGCCGCGCAGCTCGGCGCGCCCGAGCGCACGCGACGCGGCTTCGTCGAGGTGATCGAGATGGGCCGGCTGCGCGCCGGCACGGCCGCCCTGGAGCTCGCCGACGAGCTCGCCACGTCCCCTGCAGCCGCGTGCACCGCGATCGCGACGGCCTGGCGTACGAGCGGCACCTCCGGATGGAGCGACGACGCGTCGCGCGCGATCGACCTGCCTGCCGGCGGATTGTTCGGCAATGGCGCGGTCGTCGACGTCGCGAACGGCACGATGCTGTCGTACGTCGCGACGGCGCTCGACGATTTCTACTCGGTCACGGCCGCGCCCGGCGCGCTGCACCAGGCGCCCGCCTCGGCGCGGCCCGCGCTCGACGATGCGCGCAACACTGCAGACACCGCGCGCGTGCGCGTCCTGCGCAGCGATGCGTCGCCCGCGATCGAGCAGTTCCCCGCGGCGCGCGCGATCGACGCCGTGTCGCTCGCGCTGATGGCCACGTACCTGCGCAGCGACTACAACGCCGATCCCGCGCTGGGCGCCGCGACCGAATGGATCGTGGCGTTCCCGACCAAGCGCTTCTATACGGACGTCGCCACGGATGCCGAAGTACGCGCGCCGTTCACCGATGCGTTTCGCGACGACGGGCGCGCGGACGAGCGGTTCGGCGCGGAATGGCGGCGGCGCAACGGCGCGCCGCCGGGCATCCCGTACCCGGTCTGCCTCGATCCGTTCGGCACCTGTCCGCCGCTACCCACGCTCGCGCAGGCCGTGCTCACGATCGCCTGGAGCGCCGACCCGCGCCGGACGACGCCCATCTTCGGCGCGACGCCGGGCGACGACGCACTCGGAATCCCGCTGTCCGACATCGCCGGTTCGCTGATGCCGACCGGCTGGGCCAGCCTGAAGTTCTGGTGGGAGGAGGCGCAGTCCTACCCGAACGTGCTCACGGCACCGGGCTCGGGCATCGGCTACCGCGGCCTGCCCGCCATCGGCTTCGGCGCGACGCAGCTGGTGAACACGAACGTCGTCCCCGGCGTGCTCGCGAACTACGGCGACGCGACGCCGCTGTGGTCGCGGCTCGACGCGAACCCGCCCGTTGCGACGGAGGCCAGCCGATGAACGACACGTCGAAGCGACTGCTGTCCACTGCGATCGGTGCCGCCCTGCTCGGTGCGGCGGGCTGCGCGGATGCCGTCACCGTGAATCCGCGCGGCACGGGACAGGTGCTGCTGTTCCCCTACTACACGGTCAACGGCGGCAACCAGACGCTGCTGACCGTGGTGAACACGACGAGCGACGTGAAGGCCGTCAGGGTGCGCTTCCGCGAGGGACTGAACTCGCGCGACGTGTTCAACTTCAACGTGTACCTGGCGGCGTACGACGCGTGGGTCGCGGCGATCGCGTCCGTGCCGGGACAGGACGCCGCGCAGCTCGTCACGAACGACGTCTCGTGCACCGTGCCGCGGCTCGACACGCTGTCGCCCGCGCAACTGCAGTTCCGCAACTATCACTACACCGGCATCGAGCAGGACTACCCGTCGAACCTCGAGGCCGAGTACGGCACGTCCGTGCGCACGCGCGAAGGCCACATCGAGATGATCGAGATGGGCCGGCTGCGCACCGGCGCGGGCGCGACGCAGCTGGCCGAGGAGGTTTCCCTGCGCGAGGTCGGCCAGCCGCCCGCCGACTGCAACGCGCCGCGGTCGGCATGGCTGCCGCCCGCGGGCGCGTGGTTGGCGGACGGCGCGCAGGACATCCTCGCGCCGACCGGCGGGCTCGCCGGCAATGCGTCGATCGTCGACGTGGCGGACGGCACGATGGTTTCCTACGCGGCGGTCGCGCTCGTGGATTTCTACACCGACGCCGCAGCGCCCGGCGCGCTGCACGGCCAGCCGGGCAGCGAGCTGCCGAACCTCGCGTCGGCGAGCAATGGCAGCGGTTCCGTCTTCGCCGACGTCGACGTGGACGGCATCGGCCCGGTGCGCGAGGTGTTTCCGGCCGGCGCGCGGGCGGTGGACGCCGTGTCGCTCACGCTGATGCGCAGCACGCTGTCCAACGACTTCGTCGCCGACCCGTCGCTCGGCGCCGCCACCGAGTGGGTGGTGACGTTCCCGACGCGCGGCTACTACGCCGACACCGCGCAGCTCGCGCTGCCGCCGTTCTCGAATCCGTTCCGCGACGACGGACGCTCGCGAGAACCCGCCGTGCCGTCGCTGTTCGATCGCGACGCGCGGCCGTGGTCGTTCGACCCCGGCTGCGGAATCATCGGGTTGCCGCCGCCGGAATGCCAGCCGCCGAACTTCACGCTCGACTTCAGCGTGAACGTGCTCGCGTTCCCGCGCCAGCCCGGCGCGACGGCGACGCCGATCTTCGGCGCGACGATCGACCGCGGCGCCAGATTCGTCGACGTCGCCGGTTACGCGCCGGGCACGACCGCCGGCTGGTTCGGGCTCGACTTCAGCGATCCGGCGCAGCGCACCTTCCATGACCTGTTCGGCCCGACCACGGGGCTCACGTATCGCGGCCTGCCCACGATCGGCTTCGCGGCGACGCGCATCGTCAACACGGCGGCACGACCCGGCCTGATCGCGAACTACGCCGGCGCGCAGCCGCACCGCGGCACGCTGGAAGGCGTGATCGTTGATGCTTCACCGGAGACACGCGAGCCAAAGCCCTGATTCCAGCGGCCGCGTTCCGGCCGCGCACGGATGGTGTAGCGTATCCAGCGGCACGGAGCCTTCCGGGGGGATCGCGATGACGGGCAAGGTGGTGATGGTGATCCTGCGGGCCTACCCGGAGCGCTATCCGGCGATCGTCCCGCTCGCGAAGAACCTGCACGTCGCCTTCGACGGCGCGTTCGATGCCGCCGGGCTGGTGCGCGTGAACGCCATCGAGCCGGAGGTCGCGCTGCTCGACCTGCGCGGCCTCACCGAGCCGATCGGCATGCTCGTGCACGCCGCGCGCGCGTGCCTGCGCAGCGCACGCCTGATCGTGATCGGCATGCCCGACGACGAGCACATGGCCGAGCAGGCGATCGTCGCCGGCGCGGCGGGCTTCCTCAGCAAGGACCTCAGCGACAACGCGCTGCTCACGGCGATCAGCCGCACGTCGCAGGGCGCGCTGCACCTCACGAGCACGGGCCTGCGCGCGATCAACAAGCTGGTCGGCGAGAACCGCGGCAAGCCCACGACGCCGCGCCGCTGACGGACGACGCGGCGTTTTCCTACACGCGGTCGCGGCGTTTTCGCCTGCACCGCGCACCCGGCGCGGCGCAACCTGCGGACATCGACGTCCGGAGGTTCCCGTGCGCATCGCCCTGCTCTTCCTGCTCGCATTCCTGCCGCTGCTCGCGCCCGCGCAGACCGTGTACGCGTGCCGCCGCGATGGCGTCGCGGTGTTCCAGGACCGGCCGTGCGGCGACGGCCAGGTGGTGCGCGAACTGACGCCGCCGCCAGCGACCGAGAGTGCCCCCGGTATCGCCGAGATGGTCGCGGCGTACGAGGGCCGCGCGGCGCGCGCACGCGACGGGCGTCGCAGCCCATCGCGCGCTTCGACCCGGGAGCCCGCGCCCTCGCACCGCTGCACGGCGGCGGACGGCGCAGTGTTCTATCGCCACGCCGCGTGCCCGGCAAGGCTGGTGCGGGCGGACGGCGCTGCGCGCGGCAAGGGCAGCGAAGCCGCGCTCGCAGTCAGCGACGAGCCGGTGCCGCGCGCGACCGCGTGCCGCGAGATCGCGCGCGCCGGCGCGCTCACGCGTCGCGGCCACGAACACGACGCGCACGTCGACACCTACGACCGCAACCTGGGCCGCGACCCCTGCCGCTGACGATGCGGCGCCCCACCCTTGCCGTGCGCGGCGCGGTCCGAGAAACTGGCGACGCCGCATGGGCGGCAACCAGATGGGACGGAGGAGTCGTGAGCAAGGGTCTCGACAAGAAGAAGGAAGAGAAGAAGAAGCCGGCGAAGTCGCTGAAGGAAAAGCGCGCCGCCAAGCAGGAAAAGAAGGCTTCGAAGCGCTGAATCTTCCTACAGAGGCAGGAGTCCACCCTGTGGACGATTGTAGGAGCCCACCTTGTGGGCGACTCGCGATTCCGGTCGCCCACAGGGTGGGCTCCTACAGCTCCTCGATATTCCGCGGCCAGCTGTCGTGCAGCAGCCGCGACATCGCGCGATCGGCGAGGATCTTGCCGCCGGTCTGGCAGCGCGCGCAGTAGTTGGTTTCATTGTCGGCGTAGACGATGCGCTGCACCGGGGCGCCGCACACCGGGCACGGCTGCCCGTAGCGACCGTGCACCGCCATGCCTTCGCGGAACGCCGTGACCTTCTCCGGGAATCCCGTCCCGTTTTCCGTGCGCAGCCAGCGCGTCCAGTCCTGCAGCGTCGAGCGCGTCGCTTCGTAGACGCGGCCGATCTCGGCATCGGTGAGCTGCGCGGTCTGCCGGAACGGCGAGATCTGCGCGCGGTGCAGGATCTCGTCCGAATACGCGTTGCCGATGCCCGCGAACAGCTTCGGGTCGGTGAGCGCGCGTTTCACGATGTGGTTCTCGCGGCGCAATTGCGCGGCGAACCGTGGCTGGTCGATCTCGAGCGGCTCGAGGCCGCCCGGGTCGAGCGCCGCGAGCGCCTGCTCGCCGGCGACGACGTGCAGCGATGCGCGGCGCTTGCTGCCCGATTCGACGAGCGCGAGCGTGCCGTTCGCGAGCTCGAACAGCGCGAGCGCCGACTTGCCGCCCTTCGCGCCCGGCATCAACCAGCGCAACCGGCCCAGCACCATGAGGTGGATCACGAGGAAGAGCTCGCCTTCGAGCGCGAGCACGATGCGTTTGCCGATGCGGCGCAGGCCGATCACGCGGCGACCTTCCGCATCGGCGACGGGCGGCACGGCAGTGCGCAGCACGAACGGGCTCGGCAGCCGCACGTGTTCGAGCACGCGCCCGACGACGCGCGATTCGAGCGCTTCCAGGTAGACGGTGAGGTCGGGCAGCTCGGGCACGGGTTCGCAGCGCTTCCCAGGTGACTCGAAGTTCGATCTCGCGCCAGTATGACTCGAAGGAAGCGGGAGCGGCCCATGGCCGCGATCAACGCAGCCCCGCATCGAAGGCGCACAGGATCCGGCGCATTCGCGATCGCGGCCATGGGCCGCTCCCACTTTTTCCGATGCGCGTCCGCGCAACTTCGCAGCCGCGATTTCAAGGCGTTGTGAACCCACCCGTTGCACATCGCCGCGCCGGGGCGGAACATGCGGGCATGGCCGGCCCCAAGACCATCGCCGTCATCGGTGCGACCGACGAGCAGATCGCGCACCTGCGCCTGCTCATGCGCCAGGCCGGCAAGCAGCTCAGCCACCAGTGGCGCTGGGGCAGCGAGCTCGGCGCCGACCTGATCGTCGTCGACCCGACCGTGTTCGCGGGCCAGATGGCGCGCAACCGTGCGGCCGGCAGCGGCGTACCGTGCGCGCTCTATTGCGAAGCGGACTACCCGGAAACCGAAGGCCTGCTGCTGCGCCGTCCGCTGAAGCTGGCGAACGTGGTCGACGTGCTGAACCGGGCCGCGACGCCCACCGTCGCCATGAGCGCAGTCGCGAGCCAGGGCGACGATTTCTATTTCCGATCGGTCGAGGAATACGTCGGCAAGGACGATGCGACCACGCGGCCCGGAACGCCGGTCGTCGACCCGTGGCGCGATCGCCGTCCGGGCGCCGCGGTCGGCATCGACGAGATGATCAAGGGCGATCCGCTCATCGAGCCGCCGCCCGAGCCGCCGAAGGGCCTGCCGGCCGACGTCACGTACGCGGCCACCGGTCCGCGCACGGGCCGCAGCGAGAGCCGCGTGGAGCAGGTCCGCGAGCCGGCCATCGCACGCGTGCACGCGAATGCGCGCGAGGAGCCGCCGCCGGTCGCCGCGCCGCCCGACGAGTCGCGCCACGACCTCGACTGCTACCTCGGCTCCGACCTCATCGGCGGCCCGGCGCAGTTCCGCCTGGAAGGCGTGCCGCCGCTCACGCTCGACCCGAAGCACCAGGCCTTCCATTTCGATGGGCCGCTGGAAGGCGCGGAGCGCTACGCCGTCGAAGCGCTGCCGCGCAACGCGTGGCGCACGCTGACCTCGTCGGACCTCGCGACGCTGAAGGCGAGCGTGCCGGCGCGCGAGTACGACGAGCTGCGCTGGCTGGCCGCGCTGCGTCGTTCCCCGGGCCGCCTCGCGACGCACCTCGACCCGGGCGGCAGCTATCGACTCAAGCGCACCGTGTCGGCCGGCGACGCCTGGCGGCAGCACGGCGCGATCGCCAGGGCGATGCGCGAGCTCGCGCGTGTCAACGAGATCGCGAACGCCGCGGGCACGCGCATGGAAAACGTGTTCGACATGATCAACGCGTACGAGGCGATCGGCGCCATCGAGTGGAAGCCGCGCCCGCCGCGCTATGCGGCGCCGGAGCCCGAGAAGAAGCCGGGACTGTTCGGGAAGTTGTTCCGGAAGTGACGTCGCGGCGCAGCCGCGAGGTCATCGCGAGTCCGGAGGTCGAGGGAACCTGCTTCCT
>CALKUS010000099.1 GCA_937996755.1 uncultured Pseudomonadota bacterium
CGCGGAGCCGCAGCCGTGAACGCCGTGCAGCGCGCCGACGCCGAGCTCGCCGCGGTGCGTCGCCACGCGACCGCGTTGCGCGCGAGCCTCGCCACCAGCAGCCCCTGGTTCTGGCTGCCGGCCGGCGCGATCGCGGGCGCGATCGCGGCGCGCGTGCTGCCGGCCAGGCGCGCGGGCGGTGGGGCGCCGTTCGCGGCGCTCATCGGCCTCGTCGAAGGTCGCCTGCTCGCCGGGCTCCGATCGTGGCTCGCGCCAACGCCAGAGGATCCGTCATGAGCGTGCCGCCCCCGGAACAGGTGTCGAACGCGGCCCCGATGTCGAGCCGCGTCGCGGTGCGCCGCTGGCTCGGCGTCATGGGCACGATCGTGGTCGTCTTCTCGCTGTACTTCGCGCGCGACGTGCTCGTGCCGATCGTGTTCTCGATCCTCGTGAGCCTCGTGCTGTCGCCCGCGGTGCGCGTGCTTTCCGAAGCGCGCGTGCCGCGCTCGCTGGCCGCGCTCGCGGTCGTCGTCGGCATGCTGTGCCTCGCCGGCGGCGTGACGATCGCGCTCGCCGGCCCGGGCCAGCAATGGCTGGCCCGTGCGCCCGTTGCCGTCGAGCGCATGGAACACCGGATCCGCGAGATGCGCCGCCCGTTGCGCGCCGCGACCGAGGCGACGCAGAAGATGATGGAGCTCGGACAGGAGCCCGGGCCGGCGCAGCCGGTGGTCGTCGCGGCGCAGCCGAGCCTCGCGGTGGAAGTCCTGCACCAGGCGCCGCTCGTGCTCGCCAGCATGATCGCGAGCGTGTTCCTGGTGTTCCTGCTCCTGCTGCACGGCGACGAGCTCATGCGCAAGTTCGTCACGCTGATGCCGCGCCTGTCGCACAAGAAGGAGCTCGTGCTCGGCACGCGCGAAGTGCAGCGCGAGCTCTCGCGTTACCTCATCACCGTCAGCGCGATCAACGTCTGCCTCGGGCTGGTCACGGCGCTGGCGCTCTACTTCCTGGGCGTGTCCGATCCGCTGCTCTGGGCCGGCGTGGTCGCGGTGTTCAACTTCGCGCCGTACGTGGGCCCGGCGATCACCGCGTTCGTGCTGCTGATCGTGGGCTTCGCCGAGTTCAACACCGTGCCGGCGGCGCTCGCGGTGCCGGGCTGCTTCCTGTTCCTGCACGCGATCGAGGGCCAGCTCGTCACGCCGCTGCTCTGCGGCCGCCGCCTCGCGCTCGATCCCGTGATGATCTTCATCGGCCTGATGCTGTTCGGCTGGATGTGGGGCATCGTCGGTCTGCTGCTGGCAGTGCCGATGCTCTCCTGCATCCGCATCGTGGCCACGCACGTGCCCGGCGCCGAGACGCTCGCCCGCATCATCACGAGCGAGTCGGCGCTGCGGGTGAAGATCGGCAACGGCAACGCGGAGCCGTCGCCGCAGGGCGAGCTCGCGCTCGCGCCCGTCCCGCCGCCGGCGCGGGAACAGGGCGCCTAACGCTTCCGCGCGATCAGCCAGCCGGCCGCGACGGCGATCGCGAGCGAGGCGACCGGTCGTTCGCGGACGAATCGCGCGACCGGCGCGAGCGCGCCGGCCGCCGTGTCGATGCCCGCTTCCGCCTTCGCCGCAGTCTCGCCGGCCCGCTCGCGGCCTTCGGCGAACAGGTCGCGCGCGAGCACGCGGGCGCCGGTGCCGAAGCCGCGCATGCCGTCGCACACCTGCTGCGCGGCCGGTGCGAACAGCGCGCGCGCCTCGTCCAGGGGGTGGTAGCCGCCGTCGTGGTGCGCGGCGAGCCAGGCGTCGACTTCACGCCGCGCCTGCGCCGCGTCGCGTCCGTGGCGGGTGAGCGCCAGCGCGAGGTATGCCGGGTCGCCGTCGATGGTGGCCAGGTCGCCGGCACCCAACTCGGGCCAGCGCGTCGCGATGCGCGCACGCGTCAGCAGGTCGGATGCGGCGGTGGTCGTGGTAGCGGTCATGGCGGTCTCCGGCCCGGTTTTCAGGGGGTTTTGAGCAATCGGCGTGCCATGCACGCGCGTCGAAACGCACGGGCGCCTTTGCATTCCTCCCTTGATGGACGCTTCACGTTCGGCTGCCCGGCCGGCATTCGCGCGGTCGCGGCGTTGGCACGCCGCTTGAGAGTGGCTGGGACACGAACCCCTTGCGGAGACCGATCATGAGCGTCCCCATCGAAACCGCCCTCGACCTCCTCGTGGCGCAACTGCGCGACGGGCTGGATTTCTACCGCTTCGCGCAGCACCGCACGCAGGACCGCGAAGTCAGCGCGGCGTTCGGCCTCGCGGCCGAAGTCCGCGGACTGATGCTGAAGGACCTGCAGCGTGCCGGCGCCATCGGCGACCCGTCGCGCGAGCAGCCGATCCCGATCGACGATCCGGCGATGCGCTATGCCGACCTGCGCGAGCGCCTCGACGCGACGCACCCCGAGCTGGTCGCCACCGAGCTCAAGAAGCGCGAGGCGTCGCTCGCACAGCTGGTCGAGACGCTGTTCAAGAGCCACCCGGCTCCGGGCGTGCGCCGCGTCATGAAGAACTATTTCCCGCGCGTGAAGCACTGCGCGGAAATGATGCGGCGGCTTTCGCACCGCGGAGACGTTGCTGCTTGAAGTGTCGAGGCATGGCGGGCAGCGCAGCTGCCCGCTCTACGGGCCCAGGTGCGATTCGTGCGAGAATCCGCGCCCGCTGGAAAAAGCGCCCGTAGCTCAGCTGGATAGAGTACCGCCCTCCGAAGGCGGTGGTCGGAGGTTCGAATCCTCTCGGGCGCGCCACGCTTTCCCAGCCGAATTGGGCGAAAGCCGTCCCTGGCACGCACCCCCGCTCGCCGTCCCTGGCTCGCCCGTTTCGAGCGCGCGATGTCCGGTGACATCGCGCAAGCGCTCGAAACGACCTCTCGGGCGCGCCACTCATTCCCAGCGAATCTCCTCGGACGCCGTCCCTGGCGCTCACCCCCGCTCGCCCTCCCTGGCTCGCCCGTTTCGAGCGCGCGATGTCCGATGACATCGCGCAAGCGCTCGAAACGACCTCTCGGGCGCGCCATCTCGCTTCGGCGCCGCGCTCCGCTTTCGTCCCTCGCTCTGCAACAATCCGCAAGCAGCGCAACCGCTGCCCGCGCTATGGTGTCGCGCCGCAACATGCCTGGACTACGCGTGACCGCGTTTCGTCGATTCCTGCCTGCACTGGCCCTGGGGCTGGCTTGTGCCGCCGCGGCGGCACCGGCCGGCAACGATGCCGCGTTCGACGAGCTCGTCGCGACCGAGCGCGCGTTCGCACGGCGTGCCGGCGACGGTGGCGTGACGGCGGCGTTCCAGGAGTACCTCGCGTCGGATTCCGTGGTGTTCGCGCCCGGCCCGATGAACGGGCGCACGTTCTACGCCGGCCGGCCGCGCTCGACGCAGTCGCTCGTCTGGGCGCCGGCGCAGGCGGAAGTCGCCGCGTCGGGCGACCTCGGTTACACGATCGGTCCGTGGCTCGCGCGCCCGCTCGCGAAGCCCGACGCCGATCCGGCGGCCGGACATTTCCTCTCGATCTGGCGGCGCGGCGACGACGGCAGGTTCCGCAACGTGATCGACGTGGGCATCGACCACGCGCCGCAGGCACTGGCGGCGGCCGTCGACCGGCGCGGGCCGACCGGTGCCCCGGCCGCGGCGTTGTCGACGTCGCAGGCGTCGGCGCGCGCGAACTCGCTGCTGCTCGCCGATCGCGAGCTCGTGGCGCGGCTCGCCGAAGGCGGCGGCGCGCAGGCGCTCGGCGCCGTGCTCACCGACGATGCGATCGTGCTGCGCAACGGCAGTGGTCCGCGCTGGGGCGCGCGCGCGTTGCCCGATCCGGGCACGTTGCCGCCGATGGACCTCGTCTCGCTGCAGATCTCCGCCGCAGGCGACTTCGGCGCGACGGCCGGCGCGGGCGGCGACGAGAAGAACCCGCACGTCTACGTGCGCGCGTGGCGCTGGACGGATGCCGGCTGGCGCGTCTGCGCGGACGTCCTGAAGCATTGATCGCCGCACCGGCGACGCTGGTGACCTGACAGAATCGCGGCCATGACCGCGCCACGTCCGCCGAATCGTCCACCGCCGCCACGCCCTCCGCCGACCGCGCGAGCACCGCAGCGTCCGGCCGCCGCGAAGCCGCGAACACCGCCCCGCCCTGCACCGGCGGTCGCTGCGACACCGGCTTCGAAGTGGCTCACACCCGCGCGGCGCGAGCGGCTGCGCCAGTACGCGCTGCTGACGCGCCAGGATCGCCCGGTGGGCTGGCTGCTGTTGCTGTGGCCGACGTGGTGGGGGCTTTGGCTCGCGGCCGCCGGTACGCCGCCGATCGGCACGCTGGTGGTCTTCACGCTCGGCGTGATCGTGATGCGCTCGGCCGGCTGCATCGTGAACGACTACGCCGATCGCTGGCTCGACTCGCGCGTCGAACGCACGCGCGCGCGGCCGCTCGTCGCAGGCACGGTTTCCGCGCGCGAAGCGGCGATCCTGTTCGCGGTGCTCGTGCTCGTCGCGTTCGGCCTCGTGCTGCTCACGAACGCGAAGACCGTCTACCTCTCGCTCGCGGCGCTCGCGCTCGCGGTCGTGTATCCGTTCCTGAAGCGACACACGTACGTGCCGCAGCTCTGGCTGGGCGCGGCGTTCGGCATGTCGATCCCGATGGCGTTCAGCGCCGTGACCGACGCGTGGCCACCGCCGCTCGCGTGGCTGGCGTTCACCGCGAACATCGTCTGGTCGACCGCCTACGACACGTTCTACGCGATGGTCGACCGCGACGACGACATCCGCGCGGGCGCGCGCTCGACCGCGATCCTGTTCGGCGACCTCGACCTCACCGCCATCGGGATACTCGAAGCGACGTTCCTCGCCGCGATGGCGCTCGTCGGCCAGCGGGCGTCGCTCGGGCACTGGTACTTCGGCGCGCTCGCGATCGCGGCGCTGTTCAGCGCCTGGCTGGTCTGGCGCGCGCGCGGCCGCTCGCGCGAAGCGGCGTTCTCGTCGTTCCGGCTGAGCCACTACGCCGGGTTCGTGCTGTGGCTCGGCATCGTGCTCGACTACGCGCTGCGCACCCAGCCGGCCGCGGCCGGCTGAGCGCACGCGCAACGCTCATTCGAAGCTGTTCTGCAGCAGGAGGTCGGGGCCGATCGTGCCGACCGCGGTCGCCGTGTCGTTCGCGGGCGCCGAGTCGAAGAACGGCGCGCTCGCCGACGCCGAAGCCGTCGTCACGAGCGACGTGCCGGTGGGTGCGAGCGCCGGGATGAGCCCCGAGATCGAGTACGTCACGCGCGAGCCCGCGCCCACGGAGATCGTGTGGTTCGGCAGCCCGGCGCCGCTGGCCGGGCACGACGACCCGATCGCGGCGACGCAGGTCCAGCTCCAGCCGCTGAGGACGAAGTTCGGCTCGGTGTAGGCGAACTGCGCCGCGCCGACCGCCTGCGTCGTCGAGAGGTTGTCGACTTTCACCGTGAACGACAGCACCTGGCCCTGCAGCAGCGGCGGGTTGTCGATCCTGTTGCTGACCGCGAGGTCGGCCGTGAACACGTCGTTGTCGACGATGTTCGCGACCACGCTCGGGATCGCGACCGCGTCGTAGCCGCCGCCGCTCGCCGCATGCGTGATCGTGCCCGTGTGCGCGTTCTCCGACAGCGCGTCGTCGACCGCGGTGACCGTCACCACCTGCGGCGCGGTCCAGTTCGCGGTCGTGAACGTCAGCGTCGGCGGCGACACGGTCACTTGCGCGTCGGGCGTCGGCGTGACGACCACGGTGCCGGTCGGTGCGGCGGCGAGCGCGATCGTGTACGTGTCGGTCGCGCCGCCTTCCGTCACGGTCGTGCCGCCGCCGCTCTGCAGCAGCGTCGCGGCCGGCGTCGCGGAGCAACCCGCGGAGCCGGGTGCGCACACCGCAGGCGAGATCGTGCCCGTGAGCTTCAGCCCCGGCGACAGGCTGGGGTTGTTGAGCGAGAACTGCGTGAACGCGGGTCCGGTGCCCGACGCCTGCACGCCGATCGTCGCGCCGCCGCCGCCGGCGGCCGCACCGACGCCCGTGGCGACGTAGACGAAGTCGAACGTGTTGCTGTTTTCGTGCAGCACGATCGCGACGCGGTTGTTGTTCACGCCCGTGTTGCCGTCGCCACGGATGCGGCCGCGCCACTCGACGATCCAGCGGCGGTTCGGCGCCGTGCCTTCGAGCTTCGTGTAGATGCCGGCATCGGGCGCCGACGCGCCGTCGGACAGCAGCATGCGCCAGTCGTCCCAGTACACGAACAGCGTCGGCGCCGCGGCCGGGAAGTTGGTGGAAGCGGGCAACGGCAGGTTCGACGCGTCCGCGCCGCCGCCCGTCGCGCTCAGCTGCAGGCTGCCGTTCGTGCTCGCGCGCAGCGTGCTGCCGCCCGCGACCGCCGTGCCGTAGATCGAGAAGTTGAACCCGGCCGGTACGACGAGGTTGACCGCGGCGTCCTCGGTGGCCTGGCTCGCGGCGACCAGCACGGTATCGTTCGGGAGCGTGGCGCCGGTCGACGCCGCGAACGTGTAGTTCGCGCCCTGCGCGCGGCCCACCGACACGTCGACGTTGCCGGAGAGCGGCGTGCCCGACTGCGCGTACGTGACGCTGGTCGCGAGCGCGACGTTCGAGAAGCAGGCCAGCGCGCCCGTGGTGCTCACCTGGAACGGGATCGAGTTCGTGCGCGATTCGCCCGGCGGGATGTCGGGCCAGCCGCTGCTGCCGAGCGTGATCGTGGCGTTCGGGTTGCTCGTCGTGATCGTGCCGCTGACGCCGGTCATCGGCGCGGTGCCGTCGTTGCGCACGCTCACGAGCACGCTATTGCACTCGTTCGGCTCGAGCACCGCGTTGCCGGTGATCACCTGCGCCTCGCCGAGCACCGGCGTGACGACCGGCGCGCCCACCGTGATCACGGCGTCGCGCTGTTCCACCGCGCCACACGTGTCCTGCAACCGCGCACGCACGGTCGCGTTCGTGCCGACGGGCGTCGCCGCGGTCGTCACGACGGTCAGCGTGCCGTCGGGTGCGATCGCGATCGTGCCGCCGCCCGGCAACGTGTTCGGCACCACCGTGGCGAGCGCGAAGTTGCCGTCGGCATCGAAGCCGGGCGGGCTCGGCGCCAGCGTACGCGTGGTGTCCGGCGCGGCGTTCAGCGCGGCATAGGTACCGAGCGTCGGCGTGCGGTTGCCCGCCACGTCGACCACCACTTCCGCCGTGCGCACCGCACCGGCCGTATCGACGACCGAGAGCGTCAGCGGATACGCGCGCGTGCCCGCGGTCGGCGCGACGAGCTCGCAGAGCGCCGTCGCGGTCAGCCGGATCGCGCCGCCGACGTTCTGCACGGACGTGACCAGCTCGGGCGGCGCACCCGTGACCGAAACGGCGAGCGCCGCGGCCGCGTCCTGCGCGTCGCTCACCGTGGCGACGACGCCCGTCACCGTCGGGCCGCCCTGGCGCACGCCGAGGCGCGCGATTCCCGCGATGTCCGGCGCGGTGTTCGCGGAGGTGATCGCGAAGTCCGCATCGGACACGTCGAAGAAGATGTTGCCGACGGCCGCCACGCGCACGCGTGCCTGCGTCGTCGCGATGCCCGCGGGCAGCGTCACCTGCTCGCTGCCGTCGTTCGGCGTGCTGCTCGCGAGCTCGATCGGCCACGTGGCGCCGCCGTCGATCGACAGCGTGATGCGCACGTTCGCGGTGGACACCGGCGCGTCGGCGCTGCCGGCGACGTTCCATGCCACCGTCGCCACGCTGCCGGCGGCGAACGTCGCGGCCGTGTTCGGCGCGGTCACGGCGAACGGGCCGGCCGTGTTCGCGACGGTGATCGCGGTGCTCGCCTCGTTGGTGCCGCCGCCGCCGGCGCGGTTGTCGCGCACGGTCACGCGGAAGTTCAGCGTGCGGCTCACGTTCGGCAGCACTTCGCCGGTCATGAACAGCGGGTTGTTGGTGCCGGGTCGCGGCGCCGTCGCCGGCACGGCGTTCGCGTTCGCGAGGATGTAGCGCCAGCTCGGGAACGTGCGCGACGGGTCGGACACCGGCTCGAATCCGCGGAACATCGGCCCGGTCGCAGCCGTCGCGCTGAGCACGCCTTCGGCGTTCGCGGCGCCGAGGTCGAACTGTTCCCAGACGTAGGTGAGCGCGTCGTTGTCCGGATCGCTGCCCGACGCGGTGAGCGTGAACGGCGTGCGTCCCGGGATCGTGAAGCCGGCCGGCGTCGACACCGTCGGCACGCCGTTGCCGGTCGCGGAGGTCGTGCCGCAGGTGCTGCCGCCGCCCGTCGTCGTGAACGCGAGGATCTCGTTGAGGCTGAGGCGATGGAAGTAGTCGTCGCTGTTCGGCTGCAGGTTGTCGCCGTTGCAGATGCCGGCGTAGGCCTGGATCGTGATGCCGCTGCCCGGCTCGTACGCCGTGCTGCCGTTGCGATTCGAGCCCGTGCAGCTGCCGCCCGAGCCGTTGAACGTGTGGTTGCCGCTGAACTGGTGGCCCATTTCGTGCGCCACGTAGTCGACGTCGAAGCCGTCGGCGACCGGCGAGCCCGAGCCCGTGAGCCCGCGCGCCTTCGAGCCGCCGCAGACCACGCCGAGGCCCGCGACGCCGCCGCCGCCCGTGCCGACCAGGTGGCCGATGTCGTAGTTCGCCGCGCCGATCTGCGCGTTGATCGTCGTCTGGTTCGCGGCGAGGTCGCCGGAGGTGTTGGCGTATGGATCCGTCGCGGGATCGGTGAACAGGATGAGGTCCTCGTTCGCGACGAGCACCATGCGCACGGAGACCTCGCGCTCGTAGATGCCGTTGACGCGGTTGATCGTCGTGACGATCGCGCTGAGCGCATCGAGCTTCGTGCCGCCGTGGAAGATCGTGTACTCGCCGGTCGCCGCCATCGCGAGCCGGTACGTGCGCAGCGTGGCGCCCGAGGACACGTCCGGTGCCGATGCGCCCGGGTCGCGCGGGGCGATCGGCTCGCCCGTCACGAGGCAGATGCCGCGCTCGCCGCGATGATCGTGCTTCGCGTAGGCGATGTAGTCGTCCACGTCGCCGCTGCGATACGGATCGACGTAGGTCGTGCCTTCGCGACCGATCACCTGCGCGTGGAAGCCCTTCGGCGTCAGGTCGAAGCGCACCGTCGCGGACGGGTCGTCGACGCCCTGGCCGAGCCACGTGCGGATCTGCGGATAGCGCGCGGCGAGGCCCGGTTCCATCACGGGCGATTCGACGATGCGGAACGTCGAGTAGCCGCCGTCCGGGCGCGGCAGCTCGAGCAACGCTTCGCTCTCGCCCGCGCGACGCTGCGCTTCCGGCGGCGCGGCAGCGAGGATCTGCTCCAGGCGCCCGCGGTCGAGCGTGAACACGCGATAGCGGTCGGGGACGATCTGGCGCGTGCCGCCCGACGCGGGCAGCGACGCTTCCGGCACTTCGAGCCACGCCTCGTCGGGCGAGATCGCGGCGCTCGCGGCGAGCGGCGCGACGGACAGGACGGCGCTCGCTGCCAGCAGCGAGAAGGCGTGGAACTTGCGCATGATCTGCCCCAGAAATCCCCGAAGGTCGCGGAGCATCGGCCACGCAGGCGCGCGCCGCAAGTCAACCGCAGGCGGAGCGCGGTTCGGGCGGAAGGATGACCCGTGCCGGCCTCAGGCCGCAGCGCGGGCGATCGACAGCAGCACGACGCGTCGCGCGCCCGCGCGCTTGAGTACGCGCGCGCATTCGCGCGCCGTGGCGCCCGTGGTCGCGACGTCGTCGAGCAGCGCGATGCGGCGTCCCTTCACGTCGGCATGCGCGACGAACGCGGCGCGCACGTTGCGGCGCCGCTCGCGCGCGTCGAGCCCGGTCTGCGCCGCGGTGTCGCGCGAGCGTTCCAGCCAGCGCGGGTGCGCGGCGATGCCGAGCGCGCGCGCGAGCGGCCGCGCGAGCTCCAGCGACTGGTTGAAGCCGCGCGCCCGCAGTCGCGCGCGCGACAGCGGCACGGGCACGATCGCTTCGCAGTCGAGCGTCGCGGCGTCGACGTGCTCGGCCAGCAACCGGCCGAGCACGCGGCCCGCGGCGAGGTCGGCCGAGAACTTCAGCCGCTGCAGCAGCCGGTCGAGCGGGTAGTCGTAGCGGAACGGCGCGAACGCCGCGTCGAACGGCGGCGGCCGGCGCACGCACTTGCCGCATTGCGCCGCGGGCGCGGCGAGCGGCAGCGCGCATCGGGCGCAGCAGCAGTGGTTGCGCGGCAGGTCGTCGCGGCAGGCGGCGCAGAGGTCGGCATCGCCGTCGCCGCGCCCGCCGCACAGCACGCAGCAGGCCGGCAGCAGGTGCTGCGCCAGCTTCGCGACGATTCCGTTTACCAGGCCCAGCCTCTTCAAGTTGACAGCCCCGGGACCCCGCCCCGACACTGCCGCCCACTCTAGCCAACGGGACGAAGCCGTGTCGAAGCCGGACCTGCGCCACGACTGGCGCGTCGACGAGGCCGTGGCGCTGTTCGCGCTGCCGTTCAACGACCTGCTGCACCGCGCGCAGACCGTGCACCGCGCGCACCACGACCCGAACGCCGTGCAGGTGTCGACGCTGCTGTCGATCAAGACGGGCGCGTGCCCGGAAGACTGCAAGTACTGCCCGCAGAGCGCGCGCTACGACACCGGGCTGAAGGCCGAGCGCCTGATGAGCGTCGACGAGGTCATCGCGGGCGCGAAGCGCGCGAAGGCCGCCGGCGCGACGCGCTTCTGCATGGGCGCCGCGTGGCGCTCGCCGAAGGATCGCGATCTCGCGCAGGTCGCCGACATGGTGCGCGAGGTGTCCGCGCTCGGCATGGAAACGTGCGCGACGCTCGGCATGCTCACCGAGGCGCAGGCGCGCACGCTCGCCGACGCAGGCCTCGACTACTACAACCACAACCTCGACACGTCGCCGGAGTTCTACGGCGAGATCGTCGGGACGCGCTGCTACCAGGACCGCCTCGACACGCTGGCGCACGTGCGCGCGGCGGGCATGAAGACCTGCTGCGGCGGCATCGTGGGCATGGGCGAGTCGCGCGCAGACCGCGCGGGCCTGCTCGTGCAGCTCGCGAACCTCCCGCAGCACCCGGACAGCGTGCCGATCAACCGCCTCGTGCGCGTCGCGGGCACGCCGCTCGCGCACGAGCGCGAGCTCGACGCGTTCGAGTTCGTGCGCACGATCGCGGTCGCGCGCATCCTCATGCCGCACTCGGTCGTGCGCCTCTCGGCCGGCCGCGAGACGATGCCGGACGAGCTGCAGGCGCTGTGCTTCCTCGCCGGCGCGAACTCGATCTTCTACGGCGAGAAGCTGCTCACCACGGGCAATCCCGACACCGCGCACGACCTCGCACTGTTCGATCGCCTCGGCCTGCATGCGCTGCAGCCGGAGCTGCGCGGGCACGATGCGGCGACCACGGTGCACACGGGCATCTGCGAGCCGGAGAACGCGGCGACCGCTTGATGCGCGTCGACCTGCTCGAGCGGCTCGCGCAACGACACGCGGAACGCAGCGCCGCCGGCCTCGCGCGCCGCGTGCGCACGATCGCCGAGGCACGCGGGCCGCGGATCGTCGTCGCGGGCCGCGAGCTCCTGTCGTTCGCGAGCAACGACTACCTCGGCCTCGCCGGGCACGCGGCCGTGCGCGACGCGCTCGTGCGCAGCGCGCAGCGCGACGGCGTCGGCGCGACGGCTGCCCACCTGCTCGGCGGCCATCGCCGCGAGCATGCGGCGCTGGAATTCGAGCTGGCCGACTGGCTCGGCCGCGACCGCGCATTGCTGTTCTCGAGCGGCTGGCTCGCGAACCTCGGCGTCGTCGGCGCGCTGCTCGGCGACGGCGACGCGAGCGTACAGGACAAGCTCAACCACGCGAGTCTCCTTGACGCGGCGCGCCTCGCGGGCGCCGAGCTGAAGCGCTACGTGCACGGCGACGCCGCGAGCGCGCGCCGGCAGCTCGCGACGCGCGCGGACGCGCCCGCATTGCTCTCCACCGACGGCGTCTTCAGCATGGACGGTGACGTCGCGCCGCTCGCGGCGCTCGCCGACGTCGCGCGCGACGCAAACGCCACGCTGCACGTCGACGACGCGCACGGCATCGGCGTGCTCGGTCCCGGGGGGCGCGGCAGCGTCGCCGACGCGGGGCTGGGCCAGGCAGAAGTGCCGGTGCTCATGGCGACGCTCGGCAAGGCACTGGGCACGGGCGGCGCGTTCGTCGCGGGCAGCGCGGCGCTCGTCGACGGCCTCGTGCAGTTCGCGCGCCCGTTCGTGTTCACCACGGCGATGCCACCGGCGCTCGCCGCCGCGTCGCGCGCCGCGCTCGGCGTTGCGCGCCACGAGCACTGGCGGCGCGACAAGCTCGCGACGCTGGTCGCGCACTTCCGCCGCGGCGCCACGGCACGCGGCTTCGCGCTCGTGGATTCGCGCACGCCGATCCAGCCGTTGCTGCTCGGCGACGCGGCCCGCGCCGTGCAGGCTGCGCAGGCGCTGGAGGCGCTCGGCTTCTGGGTGCCCGCGATCCGGCCGCCGACCGTGCCCGACGGCGCCGCGCGCCTGCGCATCACGTTCAGCGCGCTGCACGACGAGCGCGACGTCGCCGCGCTGCTCGATGCGCTCGATCAGTCGCTCGCGCTGCCGGCGCGGCCCGCGCGCCGGGCCGCTGCCGCGCCGCGCCGCACCCGGCGAACGAGCTGATGTTCATCGAGACGCGCGGGTCGGGACCGCCGCTGGTCCTCGTGCACGGCTGGGCCATGCACGCGGGCGTGTTCGACGGAATCGCCGATGCGCTCGCCGCCGTGCGCACGCTGCACCTCGTCGACCTGCCTGGCCACGGGCGCAGCGCCGCGTCGGGTGAGCGCCTCGTGCTCGCCGACTGCGCGCGCGAGCTCGTGGAACGGGTCGGCTCAGCGGACTGGCTCGGCTGGTCGCTCGGCGGGCTCGTGGCGCTGGCAGCGGCGCGCGCGTTCCCGCAACGCGTGCGCTCGCTCGCGCTCATCGCGGCGAATCCGCGCTTCGTGATTGCGCCCGCATGGGAACACGGCGTCGCGCACTCGGTGTTCGCGCAGTTCGGCGCCGACCTCGCGCGCGACTACCGCGCGACGCTCGACCGCTTCCTCGCGCTCGAATGCCACGGCAGCGATTGTGCGCGCGCGGAACTGCGCGCGCTGCGAGCGAAGCTGTTCGCGCACGGCGAGCCCGTTCCGTCCGCGCTCGCCGACGGGCTCGTGCTGCTCGACGAATGCGACCTGCGCGCCGCATTGCCGGCGATGGCCGTGCCGGCGCTGTGGCTCGCGGGCGCGCGCGACCGGCTGGTGCCGTGGCAGGCGATGGAATGGGCCGCGCGCGCGATGCCCGACGCGCGCTTCGTGCGCATCGCCGGTGGCGGCCACGCCCCGTTCATCGGCCATCCCGATCGCGTGCTCGATGCCTTGCTTCCGTTCCTCGGCGCGACACCGGCACGGGAGCTCACGTCGTGACGATCGACCCGAACGTCGTGCGCCGCGCGTTCGCACGTGCCGCTGCGCGTTACGATGCGACGGCCGTGCTGCAGCACGAAGTCGAGGCGCGCCTGCTCGAGCGCGTCGACGAGCTCGGGATCGCGCCCGCGCGCGTGCTCGACCTCGGCGCCGGCACCGGCGGCGGCACGGCCGCGTTGCGCAAGCGCTACGGCGCCGCGCAGGTCGTGGCGCTCGACCAGGCGCTGCCCATGCTGCGCGAAGCCGGACGCCGGCGCGGCTGGTGGAAGCCGTTCCAGCGCGTCGCGGGCGATGCGAACGCGCTGCCGTTGCGCGAGGCGAGCCTCGACCTCGTGTTCTCCAGCCTGTGCCTGCAGTGGTGCCCCGACCTGCCGCGCGTGTTCGGCGAGCTGCGCCGCGTGCTGAAGCCCGGTGGCGCGTTGCTGTTCACCACGTTCGGGCCGGAGACGCTGCACGAGCTGCGCGGCGCCTGGGCCGCGGCCGACGGCGCGCCGCACGTGAACCGCTTCGCCGACCTGCCGGAGATCGGCGACGCGTTGCTCGCCGCGGGTTTCCGCGATCCGGTCGTCGACCTCGACACGATCACCGTGACCTACCGCGACGCGCGCACGCTGATGCGCGAGCTGCGCGAGATCGGCGCCGGCAACGCGGACGCCGCGCGCCCGCGCGGCCTCACCGGCAAGGCGCGCCTCGCGCGCGTGCTCGAAGCTTACGAACGGCACCGGCGTGCCGACGGTACGCTGCCCGCGACCTACGAAGTGATCCACGCGCGCGCGATCGCGCCCGATCCCGGCCAGCCGCGGCGGCAGGGCGGGGCGGAGATCGCGGCAATCCCGATCGACAAGTTGCGTGGAAGCCGCGTTCGGAGGTAGGAGCCCACCCTGTGGGCGATTCAACTAGCGGCTGACCTGGCGCAACCACTCCTGCAGGTTGGAGTACGAGGTCAGGCGCGTGATGCGCTGGTCCGCGACCTCGAAGAACGCGCCGCCGGCGAGCTGGTACTTCTGGTTGCGCGCGGCGGGCAGGCCATCCTCGGCCGCCACGTATTCGCCGTGCACGGTGTACTCGGCCGCCGCGTGCTTGCCGTCCGGGCTGGTCATGACGACGAGGTCGCGCACTTCCTCGCGGTAACACTTCCCGTGCCGATCGAGGAACGCCTGGAACGCCGCGCGGCCGGATTCGCGCCCGCCCTGGTTCACGTCGTGGCGTACGTCCTCGGACAGCGTCGCGAGCACGCCGGCCCAGTCGCGCCGGTTGAAGGCGGCGTAGAAAGCGAGCACCAGCGCCACCGTGCGATCGGTGGCGCGCATCCCGTCGATGATCATCGTGACTCCCCCGCGCCGTCCGGGCGCGCCGCCAGCCAGGGCAATGCGTCGAGGTCGACGTTGCCGCCGGACAGGATGATACCCACGCGGCGGCCCGCGAAGTGTGCGGGCGTGCCGAGGACGACCGCCAGGGCGACGGCGGCGGACGGCTCGATCACGATCTTGAGCCGCTCGAACACGAGGCGCATGGCCGCGACGATGGCGGGCTCGTCGGCCAGCAGGATCGTGGCGCGATGCTCGCGCAGGACGTCGAAATCGAGCACACCGAGGTGCGTGCGCAGGCCGTCGCAGACCGTGTGCGCGACGCGATCGGTGATGCGGACGCCGGTGGCGAGCGAATCGTGTGCGTCGCGCGCGCCTTCCGGCTCCGCGCCGACCACGTCGATCGTCGCGTTCACGCCGTGCGCGGCGATCGCCGTGCCGGACAGCAGTCCGCCGCCGCCCACGGGCGCGACGATCGCATCGAGCCGACCGGCCTGTTCGAGCAGCTCGAGCGTGGCCGTCCCCTGGCCCGCGACGACGCGCGCGTCGTCGAACGGGTGTACGAGCTCGGCGCCGGTGCGCGACTGGATCGCGGCGCACGCCGCGTTGCGCGCGGCGATGGTCGGTTCGCACAACGTGACCTGGCCGCCGAAATCGCGGATCGCGGCGAGCTTCACGGCCGGCGCATTGCGCGGCACCACGACGTGGCACGGGATGCCGCGCAGCCGCGCGGCCAGCGCGAGCGCCGCGCCGTGGTTTCCCGACGACTGCGTCACGACGCCGCGCGCGGCCTGCGCGTCGTCGAGGATCTGCACGGCGTTCGTCGCGCCGCGGAACTTGAACGCGCCGATGCGCTGCAGGTTTTCGCACTTGAAGAAGAGCTCCGCGCCGGCGATGCGATCGAGGCTGCCCGACCTGAGCACGGGCGTGCGCTGCACCCACGGCGCGATGCGCCGCGCGGCGTCGCGAACGTCTTCCAGCGCGGGCCTGTCGCCCGCAGCGAGCACATGCTTGTCCATGCGCGCACGATAAGGCGGCGATTGCGCTTTCGCCAGACGTCACGCGGCCCGAAGGGGCAGCGGTGCTACGCTCGCCGGCCCATCGCAACCCGATCCCGCGTGAGCACGCCAGAGCCCGCCGCAGCCGTTCGACTCGCCGACTACCGGCCGCCCGCGTGGCTGGTCGACGAGGTCGAGCTCCACGTCGACCTCGACTTCGCCGAGACGCGCGTGCGCGCGCGGCTTGCGTTGCGTCGCAACCCGGCGAACCCGTCGCCGCGGCTGCGCCTGGACGGTGAAGGCCTGGTGCTGGAATCCGCGACGCTCGACGGCCGCGTGCTCGCGCACGACGAGCTCGCGCTCGACGACGCGTCGCTCGCGCTGGACGTCGCCGGCGACACGGCCGTGCTCGAGACCGTCGTGCGCATCCATCCCGAGCAGAACACCGCGCTCGAAGGCCTCTATCGGTCGGGCCAGTTCCTGCTGACGCAATGCGAGGCGGAAGGCTTCCGCCACATCACCTACTTCCCCGACCGACCGGACGTGCTCGCGCGCTACACCGTGACGCTCGCGGGCGCTCGCGACCGCTTTCCCGTGCTGCTCGCCAACGGCAATCCAGACGGCGCCGGCACGCTGCCGCACGGCCGCCACTGGGCGCGCTGGCGCGACCCGTTCCCGAAACCGTGTTACCTCTTCGCGATCGTCGCGGGCCGCCTCGCGCTGCTCGAGGACACGTTCCGCACGAGCGAAGGGCGCGACGTCGCGCTGCGCATCTGGGCCGACGACGGCGCGATCCCGCGCTGCGCCCACGCGATGGAATCGATCAAGCGCGCGATGGCCTGGGACGAGCGCGCGTACGGTCGCGCGTACGACCTCGACGTGTTCAACGTCGTGGCCACGCTCGACTTCAACATGGGCGCGATGGAGAACAAGGGCCTCAACATCTTCAACGCGAAGTTCATCGTCGCCGACGTCGAGACCGCCACCGACGACGACTTCCGCCACGTCGAGGGCGTGGTGGGGCACGAGTATTTCCACAACTGGTCGGGCAACCGCGTCACGTGCCGCGACTGGTTCCAGCTCTCGCTCAAGGAAGGCTTCACCGTGTTCCGCGACCAGCAGTTCTCCGCGGACATGGGCTCGCCGGCGCTGAAGCGGATCGAGGACGTGCGCACGCTGCGCGCGGTGCAGTTCGCGGAGGACGCGGGGCCGTTCGCGCACGCCGTGCGGCCCGACAGCTACCTCGAGATCAACAACTTCTACACGGCGACCGTCTACGAGAAAGGCGCCGAAGTGGTGCGCATGCAGCACGCGGTGCTCGGCGCCGACGCGTTCCGGCGCGGCACCGACCTCTATTTCTCGCGCCACGACGGCCAGGCCGCGACGATCGAGGATTTCCGCGCCGCGCTTTCCGAGGCGTCGGGCGTGGACCTGTCGCGCTTCGCGCGCTGGTACGTCCAGGCCGGCACGCCGCAGCTGCGCGCCGAGGGCATGCACGACGCCGCGGCGCGCACCTATCGCCTCACGCTGTCGCAACACACCGCGCCGACGCCGGGGCAGCCCGACAAGCAACCCGTGCCCATCCCGGTGCGCCTCATGCTCTACGCGGCCGACGGCGCGCCCGTGCCGCTGCGCCTCGCGGGTGAGGCGGAAGGTGCGGCGCGCGAGCAGCGCGTGCTCGTGCTCGAGGACGCATCGCGCACCTGGGAGTTCGTCGACGTCGCCGCGCCACCCGTGCCGTCGCTGCTGCAATCGTTCTCGGCGCCCGTGCAGCTGCACCGCGACGCGACGCCCGATGCGCTCAAGTTCCTCGCGCGCCACGACCGCGATCCGTTCAACCGATGGGAAGCGATCCAGAAGCTGGGCGAGCAGGCCGTGCTCGCCGGCCTGCGCGACCCCGACGACCGCGCGCGCAGCGAGTGGTTCGCGGCGCTGGTGCCGGCGCTCGCCGCGCTGCTCGCCGACGATTCCGCGGACCCGGGCCTCGTGGGCGAATGCCTCGTGCTGCCCGACGAGGCCTACCTGGCCGAGCGCGTCGCGCAGTACGACCCCGCCGCGATGCACGCGGCACGCGAAGGCTTGCGCGCCGCGCTCGGTGCCGCGCTCGCGCCGGCGCTGCGCGACGTGCATGCCGCCCTGTCCGGCGACGATCCCCTGCGCCGCGACGGCGCGGCGACGGCGCGGCGACGACTGAAGAACTGCTGCCTCGTGCTGCTCGTGCACGCCGACGTGCGTGCGCACGCGCCGCTCGCGCGCGCGCAGTACGAAGGCGCGCGCAACATGACCGACCGCATCGCGGCGCTCACCGCGCTCGCGCACGCGGGCGTCGACGGCGCGCAGTCGCTGGCCGAATCGTTCTACCAGCGCTGGCGCGACGACGCGCTCGTGGTCGACAAGTGGCTCACGCTGCAGGCGGCGAACCCGCAGCCCGGCACGCTGGAGCGCGTCGAGCGGCTCGCCGAGCATCCGGCATTCGCGTGGCGCAACCCGAACAAGGTGCGCGCGCTCGTGGGCGCATTCGCGCGCGCCAACCGGCCCGGCTTCCACCGCGTCGACGGCGCCGGCTACCGCTTCGTCGGCACCGCGGTGCGCACGCTCGACGCGATCAACCCGCAGATCGCGTCGCGCCTCGCCGCCACGTTCAACGCGTGGCGCCGGCTCGAGCCGGTGCGCCAGGGGCTGATGCGCACCGAGCTGGAACGGCTCGCGGGAACGCCGGGGCTCTCGAACGACGTCCGCGAGATCGTCGCGCGCGCGCTCGCTTAGTTTTTCGACTTCATCAGGCTCGAAACCATCGAGCCGGCCACGACGAGCGCAGCGCCGCACCAGCCGAGGATCGCGATGCGCTCCGGTTTCGCGAGCGCCGGCGCGATCGCATGCACGGCTTCCACCGTCGCGACGGTCAGCAGCGGCGTGAGCGACAACACGACCGACACGCGGGACGCTTCCCAGTGCGCGAGCGCTTCCGCGAACGCCCCGTACGCGCCGAGCGTGTTCACCGCGCAATACGCGAGCGCGGCCAGGTGCAGCGAATCCATCTGCAGCAGCGCGGACGGATGCGCGAGCGGCCACAACGCGAGCGTCGCGAACAGGTAGATGAACCCGAGGATCGCACCGGACGACAGCGCATTGAGCAGCTGTTTCTGCGCGAGCGCGTAGATCGCCCAGACCAGTGCAGCGAAGAGCACGAACAGGCTGCCCAGCACGTAGTGCCCTTGCGGCGTCACCTGCGTCGCGAATTGATCGCCGAAGAACAGCAGCAGGCCGACGGCGATCGCGGCGAGCCCGAGCCACTGCCAGCGGTTGAAGCGCTCGCGGAACACGAAGATGCCGCCGAGCGCCATCAGCAGCGGCGCCGCCTGGATCAGCAGCTGCGCATTGGCGGGCGTCGTGGCCGCGAGCCCGAGCAGGTAGAGCAGGTAGTTGCCGACCAACATCACGGCCGCGATCGCGAGCAGCAGCCAGCCGCGCCGCCCGAGCTGCGCGAAGCGCGCGAATTCGCCGCGCCACGCGAGCCACGCGCCGACCACGATCGCGGCGAATGCGAAGCGCGCCCAGGTCAGCGTGTAGGGGTCGAGCTGCGCGAGCGTCAGCTTCAGCGCGACCGGCAAGGTGGCCCAGAAGCCGGCAGTGACGAACGCGAGCAGCAGGCCGAGCCGCCAGCGGCCGGAGGGTTCATGCAACGCCATGGCTGCCTCGCGCGCGAAATCGGCGATTATTGCGCGCAGCGTCCCGGTTCAGGCGGAATTCACCGCATCCGCCTAGGATCGGGCCATCAGCCGCCGGCGTGACGCTGCGGCGCGCGAAGGGGAACGAGATGCGCATCCGGATCGGCGCCACGTTGCTGGCCACGCTGCTCGGCGGCTGCGTCTATTACCCGCAATACGCGTACGTCGCCGACCCGTCGGGTGATTATTACTACGAGCCGGGCTACGACGACGGTTACCACGGCTACGTCAGCGTCGGTTACGGCTACGACTACGGCTGGCCCGGCTACTGGTACGGCTGGTTCCCGACCTATGCCTGGTATCCGGGCTGGGGCGCCTACTACGGCGTGACCTGGGCGCCGCGCTGGGGCTGGGGCTGGTACGACTCGTGGGCGTGGTACCACGCGTACTCGCCGTATCGCTACAGCTACTACGACAGCTACTACGACTGGCACGGCCACGGCCACCACGGGCACGGCGGCCATGACGGTCCGCGCGGCGGCGCCGGCGGAAACGACGGCGATCCGCGGTTCGGCAGCGCGAGCAACGAGGCCGAGCGGCTCGCGAACATGGATGCACCGCGCGGTTCCGGCTTCGGCTACCTGCGCAGCACGCCCGGTGGCGCGACGCCGCGCTGGAGCCGCGACCGCGACACGGGCGGCTGGCAGGGCTATCCGGACGTGCGCAGCGGCGAACCCGCGACGACGTCGCAGCGCTACTACCCGGGCGACACGCGCTTCGGCCGCAGCAGCAGCTACGCGCCCGGCGCTGCGCCATCGGGCAACTGGTCGCGCGGACGCGATGCGGGCGCATCGGGCGGCGGCTACGCGCCGGCCCCGAGCTACGCGCCTGCCCGCGGCGGGCCGTCGCCGGGACGCTCGGCGCCCGCGCCCGGGCGCGATTCGGGTGGTGGCGGGTTCGACCGCGGCGGCGGCAGCTTCGATCGCGGCGGAGCGTCCGGCGGATCGTCGGGCGGCTCACGCGACTTCGGCAATTCCGGCCACGGCGGCAATCGCGATCGCGATCCCGATTAGGCGCGCGGTTCGCGAACCCCGGAAAAAGAAAACGGGGTGTCGCGTCCACGCACGCGAGCACCCCGTTGGGAGACAACCGGCGACGCGCGTCCTGCGCGTGCCTTGACGCGAAACAAGTCAGGCAGTGAGGCGGACCAGGGCCTCGTTCAACGTCTGGCGACGCTTTTCGAGCGAGGCGATCGCATCGTCCTGGTTGGCGGCGCCGCGGCAACGGGCCTCCTCCAGTGCCATCTCGATGCGCATGATCTCGATCATCAGGTCATGGCGGAGGTACAGCCGGTCGTTGGGGAACACCGACATCATCGCGCTCATGGTCCAGGCCCTCTTTCGTGACTTGCGTCACAGCTAGTGCAGGATGCGTGCCAGCACCGGATTTCGTGCAGGGCGCCCTGCAGTGCTAAGCTCCGGCCGCCAGCGTGACGTGTCGCGTCACTTCTGGACCCGGTTCCTGACGCAGCGGGAAACCCAGGGCGCGGGAACAGCGACGGGCGTCACGGTTTGACGCGCGTCGCGGGCATTAGATTGGGTGCACACGGGTCGACGCGAGCGGCGTTGGGCCTGCGTGACGAGAGTTGGGTCTACTGGCGCCCGGCATACGGTCCTCAAGGATTCCCCCTGTTCCTCAAAGACCGCCGGGCGCCAGCCTCTCGTCCCTGAGAAGCCCCAATCCCTTCGCTTCCCCACCAGACGCCGCGGTAACCCCTGCGTTACCCGTCGCAGCTGCGACGTGGCCCTGATCGGTGCGCCCGGGCTTTTGCAGTATCTGTGCCAAGCCGTGACGCAGGTCACATTTCGTGTTCGCGCCGCTTCCGCGGGCCGCGACTGACGCGATCTGCGCATGGCGGACGACGCATCGCGTCGCGATGTGCCCCTCGCCGTCGCTGCGCCTACAATCCGCCGCCGGGCCCCCGCCGGACCGCAAGCAGCAGCGATGGACCTCTCGACGCTCCATGATGTGATCGTGATCGGTGGCGGCCACGCCGGCACCGAAGCCGCGCTCGCCGCGGCCCGCACGGGCGCGCGCACGCTGCTGCTCACGCACAACGTCGAGACGATCGGCCAGATGAGCTGCAACCCGGCGATCGGCGGCATCGGCAAGGGCCACCTCGTGAAGGAGATCGACGCGCTCGGCGGCGCGATGGCGCGCGCGGCCGACCGCGCCGGCATCCACTGGCGCACGCTGAACGCGTCGAAGGGCCCGGCCGTGCGCGCGACGCGCTGCCAGGCCGACCGCCAGCGCTACAAGGCGGCGATCCGGTCGATCGTCGAGAACCAGGCGAACCTGACGGTGTTGCAGCAGGGCGTCGACGACCTGCTGCTGGACGGCGAGCGCGTGGCCGGCGTCGTCACGCAGCTCGGGCTCGAACTGCGCGCGCGCGCCGTCGTGCTCACGGCCGGTACGTTCCTCGCTGGCCTGATCCACGTCGGCTTCGCGAACCAACCGGGCGGTCGCGCGGGCGATGCGCCCGCGACGCGGCTCGCCGCCCGGCTGCGCGAGCTGCCGTTCCGCGTCGACCGCCTGAAGACCGGCACGCCGCCGCGCCTCGACGGCCGCACGATCGAATTCTCGCGCCTCGACGAGCAGCCCGGCGACGACCCGCGCCCGGTGTTCTCCTACCTCGGCTCGCGCGACGAGCATCCGCCGCAGGTGTCGTGCTGGATCACGCACACCCGGCCCGACACCCACGAGCTCATCCGCGCCGCGCTCGACCGCTCGCCGCTCTACACGGGAAAGATCGAAGGCGTCGGCCCGCGCTACTGCCCGTCGATCGAGGACAAGGTGGTGCGCTTCGCCGAGAAGGGCTCGCACCAGGTGTTCCTCGAGCCGGAAGGCCTGGACACGCACGAGGTCTACCCGAACGGCATTTCCACTTCGCTGCCGTTCGACGTGCAGGTGGCGCTCGTGCGCTCCATCCCCGGCCTCGAGCGCGCGCACGTGACGCGCCCGGGCTACGCGATCGAATACGACTACTTCGATCCGCGCGGGCTCGACGCCTCGCTCGAGACGAAGGGCGTGCGCGGGCTGTTCTTCGCGGGCCAGATCAACGGCACGACCGGCTACGAGGAGGCCGCCGCGCAGGGCCTCGTCGCGGGCCTGAATGCCGCGCGCTCGGTGCGCGGCGAGGCGCCATGGACGCCGCGTCGCGACGAGGCGTACGTCGGCGTGCTGATCGACGACCTCGTCACGAACGGCACGCTGGAGCCGTACCGCATGTTCACCTCGCGCGCGGAATACCGCCTGCACCTGCGCGAGGACAACGCCGACACGCGCCTCACGGAAACCGGACATCGCCTGGGTTGCGTCGACGACGCGCGCTTCGACGCGTTCCGCCGCAAGCGCGACGCCGTCGCCGCGGAGCGCGAACGGCTGCGCGCGGCGTGGGCCGCGCCGAACAACGCGCTCGGGCGCGAAGTCGAGCAGGCGATCGGCGTGTCCGTGTCGCGCGAAACTTCGGCGCTCGACCTGCTGCGCCGACCGGGCATCGGTTACGCGCAGTTGATGACCGTCCCGTCGCTCGGCCCCGGCAGCAGCGACGAAGCGGTCGCCGCGCAGCTCGAGGTCGACGTGAAGTACGCGGGCTACCTCGACCGCCAGCAGGAAGACATCGCACGCAACGCGAGGCACGAATCGGCGGCGATCCCGCAGGACTTCGATTTCGACGCGGTCAGCGGGCTCTCCGCGGAGGTGCGGCAGAAGCTGCGCAACGTGCGGCCCGCCACGCTCGGCCAGGCCGCCCGCATCGCGGGCGTGACGCCGGCCGCGATCTCCCTGCTGAGAATATTCCTGAAGAGAGCCTAGGGCTGCCTGCCTCCTCGGGTCGTCTCGCAGGAAGTGGGAGCGGCCCTCGGAACGTCCCGTTCGTAGCGTCACGCTTCCGGGTCGCGGGCTGGGCTCCACTCGCCGTATGGTCCGAGGCCGCGATCGCGACGCACATCGATGGTAGCCACGCAAGTCCGTTAGGCTTTCTCATCGCGGCCATGGGCCGCTCCCACTTCCTTCGAGACACGCCTCAGAAGTATGAGAGATCTGAACCATCTGATAGCAGCGGACATCAACGCGAAGCCTGCGCAGGTCGAGGCCGCCGTCGCGCTGCTGGATTCCGGCGCGACGGTTCCATTCATCGCGCGCTATCGCAAGGAGGCCACCGGCGGCCTCGACGATACGCAGCTGCGCCTGCTCGACGAGCGCCTGCGTTATCTGCGCGAGCTCGAGGAGCGGCGCGAGGCCGTGCTCGCGTCGATCGCGGAGCAGGGCAAGCTGGAGCCCGCGCTCGAAGCGGAGATCCGCGCCGCCGACACCAAGGCGCGCCTCGAGGACCTCTATCTCCCGTACAAGCCGAAGCGCCGAACGAAGGCGCAGATCGCGCGCGAAGCCGGGCTCGAACCGCTCGCCGACGCGCTGCTCGCCGACCCCACGCTCGTGCCCGATACCACCGCCGTCGCGTACGTGGACGCCGCGAAGGGCGTCGCCGATGCGAAGGCCGCGCTGGACGGCGCGCGCGCGATACTGATGGAACGCTTCGCGGAAGATCCCGCGCTCGTCGGCGAGCTGCGCGACTGGCTGGCCACGAACGGCCGCGTCCGCGCGAAGGTCGTCGCAGGCAAGCAATCGGAAGGCGCGAAATTCTCCGACTATTTCGACCACGCCGAGCCGCTGCGCGGGATTCCGTCGCATCGCCTGCTCGCGCTGTTCCGCGCGCGCAACGAGGGCGTGCTCGAGCTCGAGCTGCTGCCCGTGACGGGAACGAAGGGCGTGGACGAGGCGGCCGAGGTCGCCGCCGGCCAGGCGTACGCCGAAGGACGCGTCGCGCTGCGCGCCGGCGTCGCCGAGCGCGGGCGCGCCGCCGATGCGTGGCTCATCGAGACCTGTCGCCTCGCGTGGCGCGCGAAGCTGCACCTGCACCTCGCACTCGACCTGTTCGGCTCGGCGCGCGAAGTGGCCGAGAACGAGGCGATCCGGGTGTTCGGCGACAACCTGAAGGACCTGATGCTCGCGGCGCCGGCCGGCCCGAAGGCCGTGATGGGCCTCGACCCGGGCCTGCGCACCGGCGTGAAGGTGGCCGTGGTCGACGCGACGGGCAAGCTGGTCGCCACGGAGACGATCTACCCCCACGCGCCGCGCAACGACTGGACCGGCTCGCTCGCGCAGCTCGGCCAGCTCTGCGCGAAGCACGGCGTGAAGCTGATCGCGATCGGCAACGGCACGGCATCGCGCGAAACCGACAAACTCGCGGGTGAGCTCGTGAAGCGGCTGCCGCAGCTCGGCCTCGCGAAGGTGGTGGTGAGCGAAGCGGGCGCGTCGGTGTATTCGGCATCCGAGCTCGCGGCGAAGGAATTCCCCACGCTCGACGTTTCCCTGCGCGGCGCCGTATCGATCGCGCGTCGCCTGCAGGACCCGCTCGCCGAGCTCGTGAAGATCGAACCGAAGGCGATCGGCGTCGGCCAGTACCAGCACGACGTGAACCAGGTGAAGCTCGCACGCGCGCTCGACGCACGCGTCGAGGATTGCGTGAACGCGGTCGGCGTCGACCTCAACACGGCGTCCGCGCCGTTGCTCGCGCGCGTCGCGGGCCTCTCGGCGACGGTCGCCGAGAACATCGTGAAGCATCGCGATGCGCACGGACCCTTCAGGTCGCGTCGTGGCCTTCGCGACGTGCCGCGCCTCGGCGACAAGGCATTCGAGCAGGCGGCCGGGTTCCTGCGCATCCCGCACGGCGACGATCCGCTGGACGCGTCGGCCGTGCATCCCGAGGCGTACCCGGTGGTCGAGAAGATCCGCGCGCAGACCGGGCGCTCGGTGCGCGAGCTGATCGGCGACGGCGCCACGTTGCGCACGCTCGACGCGGCGAAGTTCGTCGACGAGCGCTTCGGCCTGCCCACCGTGCGCGACATCCTGCGCGAGCTCGAGAAGCCGGGCCGCGACCCGCGACCGGAGTTCGTCGCGCCGTCGTTCGCGGAAGGCGTGGAGTCGCTGTCCGACCTGAAGCCCGGCATGGTGCTCGAAGGCCGCGTCACGAACGTTGCCGCGTTCGGCGCGTTCGTGGACATCGGCGTGCACCAGGACGGCCTCGTGCACGTTTCCGCGCTCTCGTCGAAGTTCGTGAAGGACCCGCGCGAAGTCGTGAAGGCCGGCGACGTGGTGAAAGTGAAGGTGCTCGACGTCGACCTGCCGCGCCAGCGCATCGGGCTCACCATGCGGCTCGACGACACGCCCGGCGAGTCGCGTGGCAGCCGCGAGGCGCGGCCGTCGCCACGCGATGCGCGCACGGCGCAGCGCCACGAGCCGCGTAATGCGCCACCGCCCGCGAACAACGCGTTCGCCGCCGCGTTCGCGAAGGCGCGCAAGCCGTGAAGCCGTTCGCCGCGCTGGTGCTGGTGCTGGCCAGCGGCGCAGCGAGCGCGGCGCTCGACGTGGAACCCTGGCAACCGGCGGCGCAGGCGCCGGCGTCGCAGCCGAACGTCGCGGCCGGCGCGGACGGCGCGCTGCACGTGACCTGGATCGAGCGCGACGGCAATCAGCACGTGCTGCGCCATGCGACGAGCGACGGCGAGTCGTTCGGCGGCACGCGCACGATCGCGTCGGGCAACGACTGGTTCGTGAACTGGGCCGACTTCCCGGCGCTCGCGGCGACGAACGACGGGCTGTTCGCGTTCTGGCTCGCGCGCCAGGGCGAGGGCACGTATGCGTACGGCCTGCGTGTCGCGCATTCCGCCGACGGCAAGCATTGGTCCGACGCGATCGTGCCGCACGACGATTCCGCGACCGAGCACGGCTTCGCCGCGTTCTGGCCGGAAGCGCCCGGCGTCGGCATCGCGTGGCTCGATGGCCGTGCGACGGGCGGCGGCGAGGGCCACGACCACCACGGCGCGATGCAATTGCGCAGCGCGCACCTCGACGCGGAGTTCGCCGTATCCGGCGAAACCGCGCTGGACGTGCGCACGTGCGACTGCTGCCAGGTGGACGCGGCCGTCGCGAAGCGCGGACCGGTGCTCGTCTATCGCGACCGCGACGAGCGCGAGGTTCGCGACATCAGCGTCGCGCGCCGCATCGGCGACGAATGGCAGGCGCCGGTGCGGGTGTTCGCGGACGACTGGGTGATGCCGGCCTGTCCCGTGAACGGCCCGGCCATCGCGGCACGCGGCGACGACGTCTACGTCGCCTGGTACACGGGCGCCGGCGACGTGCCGCGCGTGCGCCTCGCGCGCTCGCGCGACGGTGGCGCCACGTTCGAGCCGCCGATCGACCTGGCCGAGGGCAATGCGCTCGGGCGCGTCGACGTCGCGGTCGCGGCGGACGGCAACGTATGGGCCACGTGGCTCACGCAGGACGAGCAGGTGCAGCGCTTGATGATCGGTCGTTGGGACGCCGCGCTCGCGCGCGGCAAGGGCCGGGTCGTGACGGAGTTGCCGCGTGGCCGCTCGACGGGATTCCCGCGCATGGTCGTGCGCGACGGCGCCGCCTACGTCGTCTGGACCGGGTCGCGCGACGGCAGGCCGACGATCGCCGGCGCGCGCGTGATCGCGCGCTAGAATCGATCCATGAGATTCGAAGGTACCGACCACTACGTCGTCACCGACGACCTGAAGCTCGCGGTGAATGCCGCGATCACGCTCGAGCGGCCGCTGCTGATCAAGGGCGAGCCGGGCACGGGCAAGACGCTGCTCGCCATCGAGGTGGCGCGCGCGCTCGACGCGCCGCTGCTCGAGTGGCACGTCAAGTCGACGACGAAGGCGCAGCACGGCCTGTACGAATACGACGCCGTGAGCCGCCTGCGCGATTCGCAGCTCGGCGACGCGCGCGTGGCCGACATCGCGAACTACATCGTGCCCGGCCGCGTCTGGGAGGCGTTCGCGAGCGAGCGCCGCGCCGTGCTGTTGATCGACGAGATCGACAAGGCCGACATCGAGTTCCCGAACGACCTGCTGCGCGAGCTCGACCGCATGGATTTCCACGTGCACGAGACGCGGCAGACGATCACGGCGAAGCACCGCCCGATCGTCATCATCACGTCGAACAACGAGAAGGAGCTGCCGGACGCGTTCCTGCGCCGCTGCTTCTTCCACTACATCCGGTTCCCGGACGCCGAGACGATGCAGCGCATCGTCGACGTGCATTACCCCGGGATCAAGCGCGAGCTGCTGCACGAAGCGCTCGTGGCGTTCTTCGCGCTGCGCGAGGCGCCGGGCCTGAAGAAGAAGCCGACCACGTCGGAGCTGCTCGACTGGCTCAAGCTGCTGCTCGCGGAGGACATCCCCATCGAGGTGCTGCGCGAGAAGAACCAGCGCAAGGTGATCCCGCCGCTGTACGGCGCGCTGCTCAAGAACGAGGCCGACGTGCAGCTGTTCGAGAAGCTCGCGTTCCTCGCGCGCCGCAGCGGCGCCTGAAACGAAAACGCCCGGGCGAGCCGGGCGTTTCGCTCATTCGGTGGTCGCCGCGCTCAATGCGCCGCGACGATCTCCGCCGCTTCGACCGCCTCGCGCTTCAGCGCGTCGGCCTGCTTGCCCGCGGACTCGTCGAGCTGGCCGTTCTTCTCGGCGACCACGACCTTGCCTTCGGCGTCCCAGCCGATCTTCACCTCGGCGCCGCCCGCGTCGCTGATCGCGACCCACGGCTTGCCGTCCTTGTAGGCGAACTTGCGCGTCGAACGGTTGTTGCCGTCCGCGTCCGTCACGGTCTCGCGCACCATGCGCACGCCGGACTCGTCCACGAAGGCATCCCAGCCGATCGCCGCCGTCTCCTTGCCTTCCGGGCCGATCACGCGGTTGCCGGTCTTGCGCGTCAGGCCGCCGAGGCGCGACTCGAAATCCGCATACTCCTTGTTGAGCTCGGCCACCGGATCCTTCGGCGCCGCCGCGGTCATGGCCTGCGCGAGCATCACGTCCACGTTCTTCGGCTTGCCATTCGTGAGCACGCCCGGGTGGCCGGTGGAGACGAACAGCACCTGGCCGTTCTCCATCACGCTGACGTCGAGCGCGTACGAGCGGATGCTGTTCACGTCGGCCGAGTTGTACGGCAGCGAGAACTGCGCCGGGATCGCGGTGATCGGCGTGGAATTCTGCGTGACCACCATCGGGTCGCCTTCGGCGCGCGTCACGTCGAGCAGGCGGACGTTGAGCACGGCGTTGCCCGCGAGCTGGCGCGGCGCATCGGCCAGCACCATGCCGGTCACCACGGGACCATCGCTCTGCGCGGCCTGCGCGGCCGGCGTAGCGGCGGCGTTCTGCCCTGCCGGCTGTTCCGTCTTGCCGCATGCAGCGAGCAATGCCACCGAAACGAGGGAAACGGAGAGGAAACGCATGGCGCTGCTCCTGCAAGGCTGATCGACGAATACCTTCGTACGAAACGTAGGATACGCCAGGCTGCGTGGTTTCGCACGCCGTGCGCCGCGTGATCGCGGGCGCCGGGGCGCGGCACAATAGCGCAGACGCGGCCGCAACGCACGCTGGCGGGACATGTTGATACGCTTCTTCCTCGCATTGAAAGCCGCTGGCCTGCCGGTCAGCGTGCGCGAGTTCCTCACGCTGATCGGCGCGCTCGCCGCAGGCGTCGCGGCGCCGACGCTCGAGGAATTCCACGCGCTCGCGCGCGCGTGCCTGGTCAAGGACGAATCGCGCTTCGATCTTTACGACAGGACCTTCGCGCGTTACCTCGACGGCGTGGACACCGCGATCGGCGCGGAAGCGGGTGCAATCCCGCAAGAATGGCTACGCGCGCAGGCCGAGCTCGCGCTGAGCGACGAGGAGAAGGCACGCCTCGCGTCGCTCGGCAGCTGGGACGAGATCATGCGCACGCTCGCGGAGCGCCTCAGGGAGCAGCGCGCCCGCCACGAAGGCGGTTCGCGCTGGATCGGCACGGGCGGCACCTCGCCGTTCGGCAACGCAGGCTTCAATCCCGAGGGCGTGCGCATCGGCGGCCGAGGGCGCGAGCGCAGCGCGATCAAGGTGTGGGACCGGCGCGACTACCGCGACCTCGACGACTCGCTCGAGATCGGCACGCGCAATATCGCGCTCGCGCTGCGCAAGCTGCGCCGCTTCGCACGCGAAGGCGCGGCCGAGGAGCTCGACCTCGACGGCACGGTGCAGGGCACGGCGCGCAACGCCGGCCTGCTCGACCTGAAGTTCCAGCCCGAGCGCCACAACGCGGTGAAGGTGCTGCTGTTCCTCGACATCGGCGGCTCGATGGACGAGCACGTGCGCCTGTGCGAGGAGCTGTTCTCGGCAGCACGCGCGGAGTTCAAGCACCTCGAGCACTTCTACTTCCACAACTGCCTCTACGAGCGCGTGTGGCGCGACAACGCGCGGCGCTGGGAGCAGTGGACCGCGACGGTCGACGTGATGCACAAGTACGCGGCCGACTACCGCCTGATCTTCGTGGGCGACGCCAGCATGAGCCCGCACGAGATCCTGCGCGAGGGCGGCAGCATCGAGCACTGGAACGAGGAATCGGGCGCCACCTGGATGAAGCGCATGCTCGGCGTCTACTCGCGCGCCGTGTGGCTGAACCCGGTCGCGGAATCCAGCTGGGGCTATACGCCGTCGATCGGCGTGCTGCGCGAGCTCATGGGCGAGCGCATGTTCCCGATGACGCTCGAGGGCCTGGCGCGCGCGATCGAGCGATTGAAGCGCGCCTGATCGCCGCTCAGGAGCGGCGGCGCGCTGCTTCCGTGTCGGGGCCGATGGTCTGCGCCGAGCAGACGCGGTTGCGTCCCGACGCTTTCGCGCGGAACAGCTGCAGGTCCGCTTCCTTCATGAGCAGCGCCGCCTCGCCCATCTCCGGATGCCACTCGGCGACGCCGATGCTGGCCGTGACGCGCTGCTGCGCGCCGGCCACCTCGCAACGCAGGTCGCCGATCTTCTTGCGCAGCGCTTCCGCGTGGAGCATCGCCTGCGCCAGCGTCGCATCGGGCATCACGATCGCGAACTCCTCGCCGCCCAGCCGGCCCGCGAGGTCGCCCGGGCGCATGCCGCCGCGCAATGCCTCCGCGACGCCGCGCAATACCTCGTCGCCGGCGCTGTGGCCGAGGCGGTCGTTGATCGCCTTGAAGTGGTCGAGGTCGACGAACAGCAGCGACAGCGCCGCGCCGGTTTCCTCCGAGCGCTGCACGGCGGCCTCGAGGAACTCGCGGAACTTGCGGCGGTTGTAGAGCTGGGTCAGCGAATCGACCGTCGCGAGCTCGTACAGCGCCTCGTGGTACTTCGCCTCGAGCGAGCCGCGCAGCACGAACTTCAGCACGGTGTCGCCCACGGCGAGGTGGTCGCCGTCGGCGAGCCGCGCCTGGTCGACCGGCCGGCGGTTGATGAAGGTCTGGTTGGTCGAGCCGAGGTCGCGCACGTGGAACTCGCCGTCCTCGTGCCACACCTTGCAGTGCAGCCGCGACACGCTCTTGTGCTCGATCTGGAAGTCGCAATTCGGTGCGCGGCCGATCACGACCGGCACGTCGTGCAGGTCGATGCACTGGCCCAGGCGCTCGCCGTTGATGACGACGAGGCACGCGCCACGGGACGGCGGCGCCGTGCCGCGCGGCAGCGCGGTGCGTTGCGTGGTGTTGGAATCGACCGGCTTCTTCGACACGGCGTGCGCACTATAAGGCACGTTCCCTGCGAAAGCCGTGCGACGGCTCCGCCTTCGTGACCGCCGGGCGTGGCGAGCAGCCCGCCCACGGGCGTATAACCGACCGTCCCCCGACGGAAAGCCCCGCCATGCGCATCGTGCCGCTCGCTGCCGCGTTGTCCCTCGCCTTCACCGCCGCCGCCGTGGCGCGCCCCGCGCCGGAACGACCCGCGACGACGAGCCAGCGCTGGGCGGCGTGGGAACGACATGAAGCGCTCGTCGCCGGTTCGCCGTTCCACGGGCTCGAGTGGCGCGCGCTCGGACCGACGGTTCAGGGCGGCCGCGTGGTGGACCTCGAGTCGATCCCCGGCGAGCCGTACGGCTTCTACGTCGCGTACGCGACGGGCGGCGTCTGGAAGACCACGAACAACGGCGTCACGTTCGTACCGCTGTCCGACGGCCTGCCGACCATGGTGACCGGCGACATCGCCGTCGATCCGTCGCGCCCGCAGCGGCTGTGGATCGGTTCCGGCGAGCCGAACTCGTCGCGCTCGTCGTACGGCGGCCTCGGCATGTTCCGCTCCGACGACGGCGGCAAGACGTTCCAGCGCATGGGCCTGGACGACACCGACCGCATCTCGCGCGTCGTGGTCGATCCGCGCGACGGCAAGCACGTGTGCGTCGCCGCGCTCGGTTCGCTCTATTCGGTCATCGGGCGGCGCGGCGTGTTCTGCAGCGAGGACGACGGCGCGAGCTGGTCGCAGGTGCTCGCGGGCGACACGCCCACGACGGGCGCGATCGACCTCGTGGTCGATGCGAAGGATCCCGCCACGATGTACGCCGCGATGTGGGATCGCTCGCGCACGCCGTGGAACCTCGTCGAGACCGGGCGCGGCTCGGGCATCTACAAGAGCACGGACGGCGGTCGCTCGTGGAATCGCCTCGCCGGTGGATTCCCGCAGGGCGACAAGGTCGGCCGCATCGGCCTCGCGGTGTCGGCGTCGAACCCGTCCGTCGTGTACGCGAGCGTCGACGACTGGAATGCGCTGCCGGCGTCGCTGATCGACGACGGCGACCGGCCGCTCGGCCTGAAGACGCTGAAGCGGATGTCGAAGGACGAATTCCTGCGCCAGGATCCCGACGAGGTCGAGACGTTCCTGCGCAACGAGGACCTCGACACGTCGCTCGACGCGGCCGGCCTGATCGCGAAGGTGAAGAGCGGCGAAGTGACGATGGCCGACCTCGTCGCGAAGCTCGAGGCGAAGGACACGGGCTTCGGCGCGGTCGACATCTGGGGCCACTCGGTGTGGCGCTCCGACGACGCCGGCGCCACCTGGCACCGCACGCACGAGACGCCGATCCGCGAGCTCACCTACACGTACGGTTACTACTTCGGGCAGATTCGCGTTGCGCCGGACGACCCCGAGCGCATCTACGTGGTCGGCGTGCCGATCGCGACGAGCGCGGACGGCGGCAGGACGTTCACGTCGCTGCAGCGCTCCGGCGTGCATCCCGACTACCACGCGTGGTGGATCGACCCGAACGACGCGCGGCGCATGGTCGTGGGCAACGACGGCGGGCTCGACATCTCGTACGACGGCGGCAAGTCGTGGCTGAAGCTCGATGCGCAGCCGGTCGGGCAGTTCTACACGGTCGCGCTCGACATGGCCGAGCCGTACAACGTCGCGGGCGGCCTGCAGGACAACGGCACGCTGAAGGGGCCGTCGACCTCGCGCTGGGAAACCGGCGAGCAGTGGAGCGCGATCGGCGGCGGCGACGGCATGCACGTCGCCGTGGACACGCGCGACAACCAGACCTGGTACGTCGGCTCGCAGTTCGGCTTCTACCAGCGCAAGGGCCCGGGCGGCGGCCACGAGGTGCGCCCGCGCGAAGGGCTGAAGGAACCCGCGCTGCGCTACAACTGGAACGCGCCGTTCATGCTGTCGCCGCACAACCAGGACATCGTCTACTACGGCGCGAACCGCCTGTTCCGCTCGATGGACAAGGGCGATACCTGGACCGCGATCTCGGCCGACCTCACCACGAGCAAGTCGCGCGGCGACGTGCCGTACGCGACGATCACGTCGGTGAGCGAGTCGCCGAAGCAGTTCGGGCTGATCTGGGCCGGCACCGACGACGGCCACGTGTGGGTGACGACGAGCGGCGGCGACCGCTGGACCGCGGTCGACGCGCAGCTGCCGGCCGACCGCTGGGTGAGCCGCGTGATCGCGTCGTCGCACGTGCGCGACCGCGCGTACGTCGCGCTCAATGGTTACCGCAACGACGACGCAACGCCGTACCTCTTTGCGAGCGACGACCTCGGTGCGCACTGGCGCGGAATCGCGAAAGGCCTGCCCGACGAAGCCGTGAACGTCGTGCGCGAGGACCCGGTGAACGCCGACGTGCTCTACGTCGGCACCGATCGCGGCGTGTACGTGACGCTCGACCGCGGCGCGAGCTGGACGGCGCTCGACGCCGGCCTGCCGAACGTGCCGGTGCACGACCTCGCCGTGCATCCGCGCGAGCGCGAGCTCGTCGCCGCCACGCACGGTCGCAGCATGTGGCTGGTCGACGTGCTGCCCGTGCAGGAGTATTCCGCCGTCCGCTCCGAACCCGTGCACGTGTTCCCGCTCGTCGCCGTCGACGCGGCGCGCGAATGGCGCTCGCGCCCGGCCACGTGGTTCGACGAGTCCGACGACCTGCCGTGGGTCGACGTGCCGTTCTCGGCCGCGTCCGCGGGCGCGGCGCAGGTCGCCATCGTCGACGAGCACGGCAACGTCGTGCGCGAGCTCGCGCTCGACGCGAAGCCCGGCATCAACCGCGTGCGCTGGGACCTGCTGGTCGACAAGGACCTCGCGCTCGCGGCCGAGCGCACGTCGGCCAAGTCGTCGTCGGGCGCGTCGCCCACGGCGGCGGCGGCGCACGCGGAAGAGCCCGCCACGCTCGCACGCACGCCGTACGCCGAGAGCGTGCGGCTCGGCCATCGCCTGTTCGCCGTGCCGGGCAAGTACACCGTGCGCGTGTCGCTGGCCGGCGCGAAGTCGGAAACGCCGCTCGAGATCAAGGCGCCGGAACCGCGCAAGCCGCGCGCGAAGGCGGAGATGAAGATTCGCGGCAAATAGCAGGACGCACGGCATTTCGTGCATGCCGCGCCCGCTTCGCGGGCGCGGCGACCCTCGCTACGGCGCCTTCCGCGCGTGCCAGCCGTGGCACGCGCGTTGCAGCCTTCGATGGCTCGGACCCGGCATCCGCCGGCGTCCCCCAATGGAGGACTGCCATGAACAAGAACGATGCGAATCGCGATCCGATCACCGGCAAGCCCGGTGCGCATCCGGTCGGCGTGGGCGCAGGCGCGGCCGCGGGCGGCGCCGCGGGCGCAGCCATCGGCTCCGCAGCCGGCCCGGCCGGTACGGTCGTGGGCGCGGCGGTCGGCGCCGTCGCCGGCGGTCTCGCAGGCAAGGCTGCGGCCGAGCGCGTGAACCCGACCATGGAAGACGCGTACTGGAAGGAGCAGTACACGAAGGAGCCGTATTACGAGGCGGGTCGCAAGTACAACGACTACGCGCCGGCGTATCGCACGGGCTACGAAGGTTACTCGCGCTACGAGGGCCGCAAGTTCGAGGACGTGCAGAGCGACCTCGAGCGCGACTACAACCAGGTGAAGGGCGATTCCGCGCTCGCCTGGGACAAGGCGAAGGGCGCGACGCGCGCGGCGTGGCACCGCGTCGAGCGTGCCCTCCCCGGCGACGCGGATGGCGATGGTCGATAAAGCGCGCTGAGCAGTCGCCTTATTGGCGACTGCTGCGCTTTATCGGGTGAGGTCGCGTTCGCCCTTCGGGGCGAACGCGGGTGAGGCAGGGATGCCGAACGGGAGTGCCGCAGGGATGCAGGCGTCAGTCTGCACGTCGCGCCCGCCCCCCGGGCGCGACGCTTCAAGGGGAAACAACGCAATGAACGACACCCGCGACAACACGAACGACCGCGACCTCGCCCGCCTCTGCGAGCTGCTCGAACGCGCCACCACGCCCGAGCGCCGCACCGACGTCGCGATCCGCCTGTGCAACGCGCTCGGCATTCCCTGCGCAGGCGGCAACTGACGCTGGCACATCGCTTGCTCCATCCGCCGCAGGCACAACGGAGCAAGCCCGTGGACAATTCGCACTGTTCGTCGTTCGACACGACCGTCGAGATTCCCTACGCGGAAATCGTCGCCGCGAAGCGCGTGATCGAAGCGCGCGTCGAGAACCCGGTCGACGCGCCGCACCCGACCGAGAACCTGCCGGACGGCCCGGAGATCGAGGATCCGACCGAAACGGAAGATCCGCAGAAGGCCGCCACCGGCCGCTCGTCGGGGAAGCGCGCGTGGAACTGAGCATCGGCGAATTCATCAACCTGCGCACGATCGACGAAGGACGCGCGCCCGCGTACGCCCGCGAGCTCGATGCGCTGGTCGCGAAAGGCCTGGTCGAACGCAACGCGTTCGGCGACTGGCGCCTCACGCGCGCCGGCAACCGTGAGCTCGAGATGGAAGCGATCGGCGGCGCGTGGGCCGCGTCGGCGTACGCGGCGATGGGCGCGCGAGCGCCGGGAGCGCGCTGGCGCTGACGCGCAACCGCGGCAACGAGACCGCTTGCGTCGCCGCGCCCGCGCGGCGACGCTGGTCGCCACGGCGCCCCCCGGACGGGCCCGGGGGAACGAACGATGCGCATCGCGGCCTGCTGTCTCGCGCTGCTCCTGCTCACCGGCTGCGCTCCCGTCTACGAACGCATCGCGCCCGAGGTCGACGTGCTCGCGGGCAATCCGATGTGCGCGTTCGAGAAGCTCGCCGCGCTCAGCGCCCACGACGGACGCAACGAGGTCGACGCGGCGAACCGCCAGGGCGGCGCGGGCAACATCGATCGCTGGGGCGACGTGGTCGATGAGCGCGCCGTGCTCGCCGACCTTCGCGAGCAGGCTGCGCGGCTCGGCGCGAATGCGATCGTGGTGCGCGGGCGCACGCTCGGCGCGTCGTCCGGGCACCACTCGCTGGAGCAGCGTCCGAAGCGCTCGCTGACCATCCGCGCGATCGCGATCCGCACGGCGACGCCGCCGCTCGCGCCGCCGTGCAATGCGGTGGCCTGGCGCTGAAACGTCAGTGCCGGAATGAAAAAGGCCCGCATGAGCGGGCCTTCTTGCAATCGCCCACAGGGTGGGCTCCTGCATCATTTGATCTTGCCTTCCTTGTACATCACGTGCTTGCGGACGACGGGATCGTACTTCTTGATCTCCATCTTGTCCGGCGTGGTCTTCTTGTTCTTGTCCGTGGTGTAGAAGTGGCCGGTGCCGGCCGACGAGGTCAGGCGGATCTTGTCGCGCTTGGATGCCATGGGATTCTCCTCAGACCTTCTCGCCGCGAGCGCGGAGCTCGGCGATCACGGCTTCGATGCCGTTCTTGTCGATGGTGCGGAGCGCATTGCTCGAAACGCGCAGCTTCACCCAGCGCTTCTCGCTCGGCACCCAGAAACGGCGCTCGTGCAGGTTGGGAAGGAAACGACGCTTGGTCTTGTTGTTGGCGTGCGAGACGTTGTGGCCGCTCATCACGCGCTTGCCGGTCAGCTGGCAGACTCGTGCCATGGTGCACCTCGATGGTCTTCGGAGCCGCCCATGGCCCGGGCGGCATCGGCCCCTCAATGGCTGAGCCATTGCGCGCGATACGGGATGAATCCTGGGGTTCCTGCTTCGGCGCCCGGCGGGATCGCGCTGCCGACGGGCTGCCCGGGGATGCCGGGCTGGAGCGGGGGTCGAGCTTTATAGCGGGATTGCCCTGCGGAATCAAGCGCTTCCGCTTCCGGGCGGGGCTCAGGGCCCTTCCTCGTTGACGATCTCGCGGCGCCGCGACGTGCGCAGCAGCCAGAGGTTGCGCGCGTAGACCAGCGTGCCGGGCAGCTGGCCGACCGTGACGACGAGGTTCTTCTCGTGGATGCCGTAGGCGAGCACGATCGCGCCGCCGGCCAGGCTCATCCACCAGAACGCCGTGGGGATCACGACGCGCTTGGCGCGCTCGGAATACCACCACTGCACGATGAAGCGCGACGCGAACAGGCACTGGCCGAGCAGGCCGATCGCCACCCAGAACTTCAGGTTGTGCGCCCACGACTGCAGGTAGGCGACCAGGCCGTCGAACCACGCCATGCTCAGATCTCTTCCGTCCGGGTGCGCCGGCTGCGCTTGATCAGCCACGCGACGCCACGCAGGTCGGAAATGCCCACCCACAGGCGGTTCCACATGCCGTACTTCGAGACGCCGCGCGTGCGCGCGCGATGGTTCACGGGCACGCTTTCGGTCTGGTAACCGGCACGGTGCACGAGCGCGGGCAGGAAGCGGTGCATGTGGTCGAACGCGGGGAGATCCAGGAACAGCTCGCGCTCGACCAGCTTGATGCCGCAGCCGGTGTCGGGCGTCGCGTCGCGCAGCAGGCGCGAGCGCACGCCGTTCGCGATCTTCGACGAGATGCGCTTCACGAAGTCGTCGCGGCGGTTCACGCGCCAGCCCGCGAACAGCTTCACCGTCGGCGCCGCGCGATCGCGCGCGTCGAGCAGCTTCGGGATGTCGGCGGGGTCGTTCTGGCCGTCGCCGTCCAGCGTCGCGATCCACTCACCGCGCGCGTGCTTGATGCCGGTGCGCACGGCCGTGCTCTGGCCGCTCTGCGAGAGATGGCGTACGACGCGCAGCTCGGGGAAGCGCTGCTTCGCCTCGCGCAACACGGCCAGCGTGTCGTCGCGGCTCGCGTCGTCGACGTAGACCACCTCGAACGCCGTGCGGCCGCGCAACGCGGCTGCGATCTCCTCGATCAGCGGCAGCACGTTGTCGCGCTCGTTGTGCACGGGCACGACGACGGAGAGGGGCAAGCGGTCGGTATGCGGGGACGACGACATCGAAATGCGCAGGGAAAAGCGCTGCGCAACGCCGTTTCAGGGGCGCGAACGGTAGCGCAAAGCGGGTGGAGCGTGCCAGCAAGGCGGCCGCGGGCGCCGGCCGACGTTTTTTCGACGTCTCAGAGCTGCGCGAGCGCCTCGCCGGACGCGCCGTCGAGCGCCTGCGTCCAGTCGCGCTCCAGGGCGTCGAAGCGGTCGTCGTGGTCGGCCAGCAGCAGGAGCGTGCCGTCGGCCATCGGGACCGACCGGCCGACGACGCCGTTGCGCTGCCACACGGCGCGCGTCGCCTCGTGGCGGCCGACCACGTAGAACACCGTGACGGGGCCGCGGTCGGTCTGCACCACCATGTGCACGGCGGCGTCGTGGCCGATCGGGCACAGATTCAGGTAATCGACCTCGCCGGGATCGCCGCGCAGGGCGACGCCGCGCGCCGCGAACATCGTACGCACCTGTTCCAGCGGCACGCGCGCGTGGGAAGTCAGCGCATAGGGCTCGTGCGCGAGGTGCGCCACGGCCAGTTCGGGCAGCGGGCCGGACAGGGCCTGCTCGCGCCACAGCAGCCCGCCGGCCACGGCGAGCACGAGCACGGCGGCGATGCGCCACGCAAGGACGCGCCGGCGCGCGCCGCGCGCGCGGCGTGCCTCGGTGGTCTGGCGCAGCAGGATCCGGTCGGCGAGCGATTCGGGCACCGGGACGGCGAGCACGTCGCGCAGTTTCGACTCGAACGCCAACGCCTCGTTGCGCGCCTGCGCGCAGCGCGTGCAGTCCGCCCCGTGCGCGAGCGCGTCGGCATCGAGCCCTTCGGGAACGGCGGCCAGCTGGCGGCGGAAGTCGAGGCAATTCATGGCGATGACCGATCGAAGGCGCGCACGACGTTGTCTTCCATCACGCCGCCGATCGCGGCCTTCAGCTTCTGTCGTGCACGAAAGAGCTGCGTCATGACCGCCGCGGGCGAGAGCCCCAGCTCGCGCGCGATCTCGTCGCAGGAGAATCCGCCGAGCACCTGCAGCAGCAGCGGCTGCCGGTACTTCGGCTCCAGTTTCTGCATCGCGCTCCGCAACAGCGCGTCGTCGCCGGACTCCTCCGGCGTGCGCGAATCGCGGTCGTCGACTTCGACGTCCGCGATGTCGTCGAGCTCCGGCGTCTTGCGTTCGTACAGCCGCGCGTGCTCGCGCCGCAGGATCGTGATCAGCCACGACTTCGCGGCGGCCGTATCGCGCAGCTCGTCCATCGCCCGCCACGCGCGCAGGTAGGTTTCCTGCACGAGGTCGTGCGCCAGCGCCTCGTTGCGGCACAACCAGTACCCGAACCGGTACAGGTCGCCCGAGGTGGCGCGGACGAGGGCGTCGAACTGGGCCTGGGAGGCAGCCATGTGGTCGTAGACCGGGGCGGCGGCTGAAACCTTACAGCGAGTATGAGGCCGGTTCTGAGTCTGAGTCTGGGTCTGAGTGCGCCCGTTCGAGCCGCTCTACAAGACACGAACCTCGTACAGCCGCTCGCACGACGCACTCCGACTCGGACCCGGACTACGGCGCGCGAAAGCGCCCGGCTCAGCGAATGCGTTCGAGGATGCCTTCGAGCTCGTCGAGCGAGAAATACTCGATGACGAGCTTGCCGCGACCCTTGGGCGTGTGCTGGATGGAGACCTTCGCGCCGAGCTTCTCGCCGAGCTCGCGCGTCAGCTGCGCGACGTTCGCGTCGGCAGCGGGTGCACCGGGCTTCTTCGCGGCTGCGCCGCCTTTCGCCGGCGCCGGCTCGGCATGCGCTTCGCGCGCGCGCTCCTCGAGCTCGCGGACGGACCAGCCGTGCAGCGTGGCCAGGCGCGCGAGCTCCAGCGCACGCGGCGCGGGCAAGGTGAGCAGCGCGCGCGCATGGCCCATTTCGAGCGAGCGCGCCTCCAGCATCTGCTTGATGTCGGGCGGCAGCTCCAGCAGGCGCAGCAGGTTCGACACCGCGGCGCGCGAGCGGCCGACGGCCTCGGCGGCCTGCTGGTGCGTGAGGTGGAATTCGTCGATCAACCGCTTCAGCGCGCCGGCTTCTTCCAGCGGGTTCAGGTCCTCGCGCTGGATGTTCTCGATCAGCGCCATCGCCACGGTGGCCTGGTCGGGCACCTCGCGCACGACGGCCGGCACTTCCGACAGGCCCGCGAGCTGCGCGGCGCGCCAGCGGCGCTCGCCCGCGATGATCTCGTAGCGGCCCGGGCCGATGCCGCGCACGATGATCGGCTGGATCAGGCCCTGCGCCTTGATCGAGTCGGCGAGCTCCTGCAGGCGCTCGGGGTCCATGCCCGTGCGCGGCTGGTAGCGGCCCGGCTGGATCACGCCGACCGCGAGGTTGCGCAGCTCGCCGCCGGCTTCGCCGCCGTCGGCGGCGGCCGTCGCGTCTAGGCCGAGCAATGCGTCGAGCCCGCGGCCCAGCTTCGTTTTCTTCGCTGCAGACATTCGGAACCAACTTCCCTGTAGCTGTTTACGCCGCGTTGTGCTCGGCCTTGCCGCCGCGTTCGCGGCGCAACATCTCGCCGGCGAGGCCGAGGTAGGCGATGGCGCCGCGCGATTCGCGGTCGTATTGCGAAATCGGCTTGCCGTGCGACGGCGCTTCGGCGAGGCGGACATTGCGCGGCACGACCGTGCGGTAGACCTTGTCGCCGAAGTGCTTCAGCAACTGTGCCGAGACTTCGTTGCCGAGGTTGTTGCGCACGTCATACATCGTGCGCAGCAGGCCCTCGACCTCGAGCTCGGGGTTGAGGCGCGTGCGCACGGCCTTGATCGTGTTCAGCAGTGCCGTGAGGCCCTCGAGCGCGAAGTACTCGCACTGCATCGGGATCAGCACGCCCTGCGCGGCCGTGAGCGCGTTCAGCGTCAGCAGCGACAGCGACGGCGGGCAGTCGATGAGGATGTACTGGTAGCGCGGCGCCACCTGCGCGAGCACCGTGCGCAGGCGCGTCTCGCGCGCGATCTCGTCCATCATGCGGATCTCGGCGGCCGTGAGGTCGCCGTTGCCGGGCAGCAGGTCGAAGCCGGCTTCCGTCGTGACGATCGCGCGCTCGACCGGTACTTCCTCGAGCAGCGCCTCGCAACCGTTCGGCTTCGCCTCCGACTTGTTCACGCCGGACGCCATCGTGGCGTTGCCCTGCGGGTCGAGGTCGACGAGCAGCACCTTGCGGCGCGCTTCGGCGAGCGCGGCGGCGAGGTTCACGGCAGTGGTGGTCTTGCCGACGCCGCCCTTCTGGTTGGCGACGGCGATGATGCGCGTCATGGCGATCGAGTCGTGGTGCGGGAAGTCGGGGTCGGGCCCCTAAACGGACCGCTTAAGTACCACCAAGTACCGGTCCGCGTCCAAGCCGGGCACGGCGAGGCGCTCGGTGCGCGGGTGCGCCCAGCCAGGGGCGAGCAGCCGCAGCTCGTCCTCATGGCCCGGCCCTTTCATCGCGTACAGCGTGCCGCCGGCAGCGAGCCAGTGCGCGGCGAGCGCGGCGAGGTCGGGCAGTGCGGCGAGCGCACGCGCGACGACCGCGTCCACTTCGCCCGGCTTGCCCGATTCGGCGCGCGCTTCGCGCACGACCACGTTCGCGAGTGCCAGCTGCCGCTGCGCCTCGCGCAGGAAGCGCGCCTTCTTGCCGTTCGACTCGACGAGCACGACCTGCACGTCCGGCCGCGCGATCGCGAGCGGAATCCCGGGCAGGCCGGCGCCCGTACCCAAGTCCGCGACGCGCGCCTCGCGTACGTGCGGCACGATCGCGAGGCTGTCGAGCAGGTGGCGCTCGACCATCGCTTCGACCTCGCGCACCGCCGTCAGGTTGTAGGTCGCGTTCCAGCGCGCGAGCAGCGCCAGGTAGTCGAGCAACGCGTCGTGCTGCGCATCGCCGAGCGCGAGACCGAGCGCGACCGTGCCCGCGACGAGGCGCTGGCGCAGGTGCTCGGGTCGGGGCTGGCTCACGTCGTCGGGCACCGCGCGAAAAAGGGCGCGCAGTGTAGCGGCCGGCGTGGCCGCGATCGACGACGTCAGGTCACGCGGATGTTCGGATCGGTCCCGCGCGGCGGCTGGCGATCGAGCTGGCAGCGGATCACGACGATGCCGTGCAGCTTCAGCTCGGCATTCAGCAGCGGCTTCAGCTGCTGGTTGACCTCGGCGGGCGGCTGCGCCAGCAGCGTCGGGCGTTCGCGCAGCGCGCGCGCGAGCGTGTCGAGCACGACGTCGTCCAGGTGGTCGGCTTCGGGATCGGCGCGCGCGGCGTCCAGGACCTGGAAATACAGGCGGCCGTGCAGCGCCGGCGATTCCGGCGCGAGCTCGCGCAGCAGGTTCGGCGTCAGGGTCAGGGAGCGGCCGTTCAGGCTCACCCGGTGCGCGACGCGGTCGACCAGCGGCAGGATCCAGTGCAGGCCGGCGTTCAGCGTCCGGCGGTAGCTGCCGAAGCGGTGGACGGTGTAGGCATGGCCTTCGGGGACGCGCTTGAGGGACAGCACGGCCAGCGTGGCGAAAGTCAGCAAGATCCAGGCGAGCGGGGCGTTCATATTCTGGTCTTTCAGCGACTTACAGACGTCTTTTAATCCCGAATCTGGGAAAAGTCCATAAGGCGCTACGATTGTTCGGGAAGAATCCTAGTGTGTCGTCCTGTAACGGGACGTAAACGAAGCGTTGGGCCGAAGATGCGCCCGCAAACGGCCAGCGACCGTGCGGGCGCGCACAGAACAACGACGGGGGCGGGAAAAAGCGGAAATCGACCGCGCCGGGCGCGGTCGTGGTCCGGGCTCAGCTGACGGGCGCAGCGACCGCCGCAGCGGGCAGGATCGTGGCGAAGTCGATCTCGCCGAGCGGGCGCGGCTCGCCGAGGTAGTTGCCCTGCACGAAATCGACGCCGCACGTGCGCAGCGCCGTCAGCGTCGCGAAGCCGTCGACGTGCTCGGCGATCACCTTCATGCGCAGCGACTTCGCGAGCGACGTGATCGAGTGCACCATCTTCGTGTCGAGCTCCGAGCCGGCCATGCCCTCGACGAAACTGCCTTCGATCTTCACGAAGTCGACGGGCAGGTGGCGCAGGTGCGTGAACGACGAGAAGCCCGTGCCGAAATCGTCGAGCGCGAAGCGGCAACCGAGCCCCTTCATCGTCGTGATGAAGCGCCGCACGTTGTGCAGGTTCGTCATCTCCGACGTTTCGGTGATCTCGAACACGAGCTGCCCGGGCAACGCGTTCGATGCGCGCACCGCGTCGGCGATCAGCTTGAGCGTCTCGGGATCGGCGAGCGTCTGGTTCGACAGGTTGACGTTGAACGCGATGCGCGACGCGTGCGCGCGCAGGTTCGCGAGCTGGCGCAGCGCGCGCGTGATGATCCAGAGGTCGATGCGCGGCATCATGCCGACGCGCTCCGCGAGCGGCACGAACACGCCGGGCGAAATCACCTCGCCGTTCTTGCCGACCATCCGCACCAGCATCTCGAACAGGTAGACCTGGTTTCCGCCGGCGCCATCGAGGCGCCAGCCGTGGCGCTCGGTGATGCGCGACTCGTCGTCGGGCAGCGCGGAGATCGGCACGATCGGCTGCACTTCGAACGTGAAGCGGTCTTCCTCGATCGCGCTGCGGAAGCGGTCGCTCCAGCCCGCTTCGAGCTCGCGTGCGACGCGCAGCTCGTGCTCGCCGACGTAGATCTGCGTCTGGTCGCGGCCGCGCTGCTTGGCGAGCTTGCACGCGGCGCGCGCGCGCTCCAGCGAGTATTCGGCCGACGGCGTCTCGCGCGAGATGATCGCAACGCCCACCGACACCGTGGCGTAGCGGCGGATGCCGTTCGCGACGTAGTGGCACTGGTGCGCGAGCTCGCGGAAGCCGTCCGCGATCGTGAACAGGTTGTCGAGCTGCACGCCGACCAGCAGCAGCGCGAGGCGATCGCCCTCGAGGCGCGCGAGCACGTCGCCTTCGCGCAGGCGACGGCCGAGCTGCTGGCCGACGTCGACCACGAGCTGGTCGGACACGCCGGGCCCGCCGGCGTCGATGATGTGCGTGAAGCGGTCGATGTCGATGTAGAGCAGCGCGGCATAGCCGCCCTGCTCGCGCCGCCGCGTCACTTCCTGGCCGAGCGCATGGTTGAAGTGGCGCGCGTTGTAAAGGCCGGTGAGCGCGTCGTGCGCGAGCTCCCAGCGCAGGCGATCGGCGCTCTTGCGCTCGCCGATGTCGCGGAACACGACGACCGAGCCTTCGCGCTTGCCGCCGATGTCCAGCGGCAGCACCGAGCATTCCACCGGCAGCGGGTCGCCCGAGCGGCGCCAGAACACGGTCTCGAGGTTGTTGAGCGGCGTGCCCGCGCCGTACGACTGCGCGAGCGCCGACTCGCTCGGCTTCAGCAGCGTGCCGTCCTCGGACGAGTGGTGGAACAGCGTATGCGCGTGCTTGCCGACCACGTCGGCCTCGTCGCTCACGCCCAGCAGCCGCATCGCCATCGGGTTCACGAACGTCACGACACCGGCGTCGTCGACGCCGTACACGCCATCGCCGACCGAGCCGAGGATGCCGTCCAGGCGCTGTTTCTCGGCCGCCACCTTCTTCTGCATCTGGATCTGCCGCGCGAGCGAGCCGACGCGCGCGAGGAACAGCTCCTTCGCCTCGTTCTTGAACATGCACTCGACGGCGCCGGCCTCGAGGCAACGCTTGATGACGTCCTCGCGGTAGGTGCCGGTGATGATCGCGAGCATCGTGTGCGTCGCGGCCTTCGTGTCGCGCAGCCGCCGGCACAGCTCGTCGCCGTCGCCGTCGGGCAGGAAGTAGTCGATGACGGCGAGGTCGTAGCGACCGTCCTTCGCGAGCTCGTAGCCCTCGTTGACCGACGACGCGACGTCGACGGCGAATCCGTCGCGCTGCAGCAGCTGCTTGTACGCGAGGCGCACGCTGGCGGAATCGTCGACGAACAGCATGCGGATGCCGTTCGCGCCGCGCGGCACTTCGTCCTGGGCCGGCGCGTCGACGTCGGGTACGAACTGGCGGATCGCGGCCGGGATGCGGCTGAACTGCGCCCACGGTACGAACAGCGCATCGTTGCGCGAATCGATCCAGCGCACGAGCTCCGGCGTCTTCTCGTGCGCGAGCACGAGCACGGGCAGCGGCGGGTCGTGCGTTTCCTTGAGGAACTTGAGCAGCTCGGCGAACTCGCGCGTCTGGCGCGGCGGCGTTCCGAGCAGTACGACGCGGTACGGCGTGCCCTGCGTCTGCGAGTGGCGCAGGTGCTCCAGCGCTTCGCCGTAGCTGGTGAGCTCCGACCAGCGCGCGAACTGCGCCGCCTGCAGCGTGCGAGCCAGCAGGTGCGCGAGTGTGGCCGATCGTTCGACGACGAGGATGCCGGACATTGCTGCGTATGGGCTCGAAATCCGCCGTGACGTGCCGCCCCAATCGGTCGTCACGGGGAGCGCAATCACAGCAGTGTGCGCAGGCAACGTCAATGCGACGTTGGACCGTATGCTCGCGCGGGACATAACGGGCAGGCCGGGTTTTCACGCGCTCCGTCGGGCATTCCGCGGTAAATTGCCGGCCCGCTTCCGCGCGTCCCGGTTCGCCGCCATGCCCTATCCCGCCACCCGTCCCCGCCGCATGCGCCGCGACGCGTTCTCGCGCCGGCTGATGCGCGAGACCGTGCTGTCGACGAACGACCTGATCTGGCCGGTGTTCGTGCGCGAAGGGCAGGCGACGCGCGAGCCCGTGGCGTCGATGCCGCGCGTCGAGCGCCTGACCATCGACGAGCTGCTGCGCTCGGCCAGCGAGGCGCACGCGCTCGGTGTGCCCGCCGTCGCGCTGTTCCCGGTGACGCCGCCCGAGGCCAAGAGCCTGGACGCCCGCGAGGCCTGGAATGCCGGCGGGCTCGTGCAGCGCGCCGTGGCGGCGCTCAAGCGCGAGCTGCCGGGCCTCGGCGTGATCACCGACATCGCGCTGGACCCGTTCACGACGCACGGCCAGGACGGCCTGATCGACGATTCCGGCTACGTCATGAACGACGAGACCGTCGCGGCGCTCGTGCGCCAGGCGCTCTCGCATGCCGAGGCCGGCGCGGACGTGGTCGCCCCGTCGGACATGATGGACGGCCGCATCGGCGCGATCCGCGACGCGCTGGAGGCCGCCGGCCGGCGCCACACGCGCATCCTGGCCTACTCGGCGAAGTACGCGTCGTCGTTCTACGGCCCGTTCCGGGACGCCGTCGGCTCGGCCGGCGCGCTCGGCAAGGGCGACAAGTACACGTACCAGATGGACCCGGCGAACAGCGACGAAGCGCTGCGCGAAGTCGAGCTCGACCTGGCCGAAGGCGCCGACATGGTCATGGTGAAGCCCGGCCTGCCCTACCTCGACATCGTGCGGCGCGTGAAGGACCGCTTCGGCGCGCCCACGTTCGTCTACCAGGTCAGCGGCGAGTACGCGATGCTCGAGGCCGCGGCCGCCAACGGCTGGCTCGACCGCCGCGCGTGCGCGCTGGAGGCCCTCACGTCGATCAAGCGCGCGGGCGCCGATGCCGTGCTCACCTATTACGCGGTCGACGCCGCGAGGTGGCTCAGGGAGCACGGCTGAGCGACGGGCGTACAATTCCGGTCCCGCGCTTCGCGAGGGCACCCGCCATGTTCGAGACCCAGGAAGAGCCGCTTCCCGCGCAGCCCGTGGCGATCGCGCCCGCGCGGCATGCCGTATTCGGCTCGCCGATCGCGCATTCGAAGTCGCCCTGGATCCACGCGCGGTTCGGCGAGCAATGCGGCATCCCGCTGACCTACCAGGCGATCGAAGCGGGGCCGGACGCGTTCGCCGCCGCGCTCGAGGCGTTCGCGAAGGCCGGCGGCACGGGCGCCAACGTCACGCTGCCGCTCAAGACGGTCGCGGCGAAGCTCGCGCGCGAGCTCGGCGACGCGGCGCGCCGCAGCGGCGTCGTCAACACGCTCACGCGCCTGCCGGACGGCGGCTGGCGCGGCGACAACACGGACGGCATCGGCCTGGTCACCGACATCGCGGAGCGCCAGCGCATCGACATCCGCGGGCGTCGCACGCTCGTGCTCGGCGCCGGCGGCGCCGTGCAGGGCGTGATCGACGCGCTGCTGGAGGCCGGCGTGTCGGAGGTGGTGCTGGCCAATCGCACGCCGGCGCGTGCCGACGCGCTCGCCGACCGCATCGGCGATCCCGCGCGCGTGCACACGCGCTACTGGGAGGCGCTCGGCGACGCCGGCGGCTTCGAGCTCATCGTGAACGGCACGGCGGCCGGCCATTCCGGCCAGCCGCTGCAGCTGCCGTTCTCGCTCGCGATGTCGCGCACGCTCGCCTACGACCTGAACTACGGCCGCGCCGCGGTGGATTTCCTCGCCTGGGCGCGCGCCGCGGGTTGCTCCTATGTGTTCGACGGGCTCGGCATGCTGGTCGAGCAGGCCGCGGAAGCGTTCCGCATCTGGCATGGCGTCCGGCCCGAAACCGATCCCGTGTACCAGCAGCTGCGCGCCTCCGTTCCGCGACCATGATCGGCCTGTTCCGACGACGACGCGGGGCCCCGACCTCCGCCGGGGCGACCCGGCCCAGCTGCATCGCTTCGAGCGAGCGCACCGGTTCGACGCATGGCTGCGCCTGACCCGACGTTTGGCTGCCGGGCCGGTTGCGGCGCCTGCTGCATCGCGCTGTCGATCAGCTCGCCGATCCCCGGCATGCCGCACGGCAAGCCGGCCGGCATGCCGTGCGTGCAGCTCACGGACGACCTGCGCTGCGCGATCTTCGGACAGCCCGGCCGTCCGGCCGTGTGCGCCGCGCTGCGGCCCGAACGCGAGATGTGCGGCGACGACCGGGCGCACGCGCTGCGCTGGATCGCCGCGCTGGAGCAGGCGACGGCACCGACGTGACGGCGGCGCCGGGCGGAAACGAGGACGCGGGGTCCCTGTTGGCGCGCGCGCATGCGGCGCGCGCCGCGGGCGACCGGGCACAGGCACTCGCACTCTTCGCGGCCGCGAGGGACGCGCAGCCCTCGCGCGCGGAGCTGCATGCCGACCTGGCCGCCGCGCTGCTCGAAGCGCGCCGCCTGCGCGACGCGATCGCCGCCGCCGACGCGGCGCTCGCGATCGATGCCGGCCTGGACGCCGCGCGTCGCACGCGCGCGGCCGCGCGCTTCGCGGCGGGCGAGATCGCCGCGGCACGCGCCGACTACGACGCGTTGCTCGCACGCGAGCCGCGCGACCCAGCAGCGCTGGCCGGCCG